>JAGQRB010000772.1 GCA_020425925.1 Planctomycetota bacterium | reverse complement strand
CGATGCCTTCTCGAACGTCTCATCTTCATCGAGCACGAAGGTGCGGTCGGCAGGCAGTTCACGGCAGAGGTTGCGATGCAGCCATCGGCACGTTCGGGCCAGCTTGCGAAACTTGCGCTGCACGGCGCCGACCCCCAGCCCGAGCTGCCGAGCCGCCTGGCGCAGACCCGTGCTGCTGACGAGGGCGGCGAACAGCTTGGTGTTCCGATCCGGGCGGCGGTCGCGGTAGTCATGCCGGAACGTCTGCCGGGCGAACGTGCGATCGCAGAACCGGCAGCGGAACCGCGGCACCGGCCGTCGCCGACACCGGGGGTGGTAGGAACCGTGCCGCGTCCAGAACCGCGGACGCGGCGCCGTGTGCTGGGAACACTCGACATAGGGACAGCGCGGTGGTCGGAACTCCATGGTGCACCTCGGCGCGGGGCCGGAACTCCGCCCCGCTCCGAACCGCCTGTGCTCCGCTGCCACTCCGCGGTTACACCGAACCCCAAGACCAACACTCGAGGGTTCAGTATCGGGGGCGGTCGTTGGGTGCGAGCCGTGCCGGTCCCCGGCACATGGCTCGTTCAGGGAAGCGACTGTGCGTAGCAGGTGCCTGGGGCGGAAGGCCTATCGACCGTTCGCACCCTTCTCACGTAAGTACGGGGCTCTCGCTCGTGCCCGAGACCTGCCCGTCGGGCACGAATGCACACCAAGGAGAAACCATGCTGCTTCGACGTCTCTCCGGCGGCCTGCTGCTCGCGGCCGCCGCTCTCGCCCCGCTCGCAACCGCCCAATCCGTCAATGTCGGAATCATCGGCGGCCCGAACATCATCAACGGTGGCGTCCTGCCGACCGCCGGCGGCGCGTTCGCGGCGTTCAACTTCCAGAACATCACGATCGCCAATGCCAACGCCGCGTTCTACGCCGCCCAGAACCTCGACACCGTCGTCCTCAACGTCGCGAGCTCGGCGATGGGCTGCACCACCGCGACGCTGAGCGCGAGCCAGAAGGCCGACCTCAATACGTTCGTCAACGGCGGTGGCAAGCTGATCATCTACGACAGCGAGTGCACCTTCGGTGGTTCGGTGGACTACTCGTGGCTGACCTACCCGTTCAACACGGTCAATCCCGGTCCCGCAGGCGCCTTCGGCGGCACCCTGACGATCTTCGAGGACAACGCGCTGTCGTCGGCCAATCCAGCCGATCCGCAGTTCATCGATTCGAACGCGATCACGAGCCAGACCGACGCCGTCGGGGACATGAACGTCGTCGACCTGACGACGGTGCACCCCGCCTGGTGCCTCGACATGACGGGGACCAACAGCGTGAACTTCACCGGCACGCCGCACATGTACGCGCGCGACGCCGCCGGCGTGCTGATCTACAACGGTTTCGACGTCGACTTCATCGCCAGCGCGGTCGGTCCGACCGGCGGTGGTCAGCTCGCCAAGATCTGGCTGCAGGAACTCCAGACCAGCAACTCGCAGTCCGACCTGCCCTGCGGCGTGCCGGTGAACGGCATCACGCTGACGCCCGGCATGGCGACCAACAACGTCGGTACGCCGCACACCGTGACCGCGACGGTCGGCACCCAGGGCGTCCCGCTCGTCGGCGCGCTGGTCACGTTCGCGATCGTCTCGGGCCCCAACACGGGCGCCAGCGGCGTCTGCACTCCCCCGACCTGCCTGACCGACGTCAACGGCCAGGTCTCGTTCACCTACACCGGCGGGCTCAACACCGGCACCGACATGATCGTCGCCAGCTTCTTCGATCCGGTGAGTCAGACGATCATCACGTCGCAGCCGGCGTCCAAGACCTGGGTCAGCGAGTGCTACCTGCTGCTCGGTCTGTCGTCGACCTCGTACTCGCTCGGTCCGGACCCCGATGACGAGCTGCTCGTCGACCCGCTGATCCTGTACCCGGTGATCACGACGCAGGTTCCGCCGCTCTACATCCCGAACGATCCCGGCCTGGTCGGTCTGCCGGTCTTCGCCCAGGTCGGCATGTACAACCCGACCGTCTTCCCGAACAACCCGCTGTCGATGTCGAACGGCTGGCGGGTCGTCGTCGGCCAGGGCGCGCAGAGCTACGGGACCTCGACCCGCGTGCTCCTCGCCGGCAACCCGATCGCGACGTTGGGCCAGAACTACAACTGGTTCTTCGTCATCCAGTAGCTCAGCAACGGCGGTCGCCCGCGGCGGTGCCGCGGCGCGACCCTCGCCGGTCCTGTTCGGCAGGGTCTCGCGGGAGCGAGTGGTCGGCGGCCGATGAGCTGGTTCGAGGCGGGCCGGAGTTCTCGCTTCGACACCGCCCGGGCCCGGCGAGAGGATTGTTGCAAAGGCCTGTCCGGGCGCGGCGATTCCGGGCCATGCCCGGGTATGGGCACCACCCGTACGCTGTTCCATCTCCTCACTCCCCTGGGCCTCGTGACAGCCGCCGCGGCCCAGACCGGTTTCGTCGCGAGCTCCGTCGTCACCGGCGCCGACGCGCTCACGATCCGCACCGGCGACCTCGACGAAGACGGGTTCCCCGAGGCGCTCGTGGCACACGGCAACGGCCCCAAGGATGCGCTCGTGCTGCGCAACACCGCGATCCTGAGCGCGGCCTGCACGTTCCAGTCCTGGACCCGAGTCGCGCCCGGCGACGCGATCGAATGCGCCGTCGCCGATGTCGAGGGCTCGTCGGCCCCGGATCTGATCGTGCTCCGCAGCAGCGGCTCGATCGACGTGTTCGTCGGACCGGTCCTGACCCCCGGCACATCGCTCGCGACCAGCACCGCCCCCATCAGCCTGCTCGCGCGTGACTTCGATCGTGACGGCGACAACGACGTCCTCGTGCTGCACGCGAACGGCGGCAACACCAGCTACGACACGTTCGTCCACAACGGCCTGGCCCTGCAGCCGGCCGTGACCGTTGCTGTCGGCACGGGCATTCCAACGGCCTGGACGACCGGGCACTTCGATCCCAGCTCGCGCACCGATCTCGCGATCACGATCCACGACGGCAGCGGTGGCCGGGTCGAGTTGCTGCAGAACGTCTCGATTGCGACACCGCAGTTCCAGTCACTGGCGACGATTCCGCTCGCTTCGCCCTTCCTCCCGACCGGGATCGCAGCCGCCGACCTCGACGGCAACGGTCACGATGACGTCGCGGTCACGAACGCGCTGAGCCCCGTCGTCGCCCTCGCGTACCACCCGGGTGGACCGTTCACGGCGCCGGTTCCGTTCTCGCCGGCCACCAACGTCCCGATCGCCGGTGGCGCCGCTCCGTCGGCGGTCGTCGGCGCGGACTTCGACGGCAACGGCTACGTCGATCTCGCCGTCAGCTGCCACGGCTCCGCGAGCGTGCACGCGCTGTGGAACCCCGGCTGCGGCCAGCTGATCGGCCCGAACCAGACCCTGCTGACCCCGGTCACGATGCAACCCGTGAGCCTGGCCGTCGCCGACCTCGACGGCGACGACGATCCGGACCTGCTCGCGGCCGGGCAGGGCGCGCAGGGCGCGAACGTCGACGTCTTCTGCAACGCCCGCACCGACGACCACTGCTGTCACGAGATGTATGCGGGCATCGCGGACAGCTACGGTGGCGGCACCGAGACCGCCTGCCCGAGCGCCGCGATGGTCGCCCTGCACCCCGGTCCGTTCGTCGACTTCGATTCCCCTGCGTGGGACATCCGCTTCGGGCACACGTTCACAGGCCTTCCCGCCAACATCCGCTCGGCTCGACTCGTGATCCGGATGCAACCCAACGTGAGCAGTTCGACCGACAGCCTCAGCCTGTCGCTCGATGGCCCATCCGGCTTCTACGGCTTCGGCGCCAGGCTCTGGGAACTGCTGCCCGGCGGCAACGGCACGCTCACGCTCGATCTCGGCAACCTGCCAGGCGGCAAGAACCTGCTGCCGATGCTGAGCTGCCAGCGCAAGCTCGACGTCTATCTCCAGGACGACACCCAGGTGGACTGGATGGAGCTCCACCTCACCGAGGTCTGCCCGGGCTCGAATCCGACGCTCGCCTTCACGCACACGCCCCTGATCCCGGGACAGACGTCGCAGTACACCCTGACCGGCACGCCGAGCCACGTGCTCGCCGCCTACGTCTTCGGCAGCGCGCTCGGCTGTGTGCCGCTGGGCTCGTCCGGCTCACTCTGCGTCGAACCCGCGCACATCCTGATCTTCGACTTCCCGAGCGGTGGAGTGTCGACACTCGACCTGCCGATTCCGAACAGTCCGGGACTTCTGTGCCTCAACCTGCACTGCCAGGGAACGATGCTGGCACCACCGACACTGGACACGAGTTGCACGATCAGTGCCTACGTCACGAACTGACCGTCCGTCGGGCTCACGGCTACCCGTCTCCCGGCCGCTCTCTGCGACCGTCAGGCGTCGCGAGAATCAGGGTTCCACTTCGGCTCGCTCGACGACTCGAACAGCCACCGCGGTGTATCCTCGGCTGCCGGCCGCTCGCCCCGAGCGCCGCGAGGCCCACACCGAGCCATGCCGACCCACCGACCGCCACTGCTCTGCCTGCTCCTCGCCGCCGCCTGCTCGACGCCGCCGGCCGACACCCCGGAGGAGCTCGAGTTCCCGAACGAGGCCGCGCGCTGGCGCTACGAGCGCTACCTCGACGAGCACGGTTCGATCCCGCCGCAGGCGTGGCAGCGCGCCAGCGAGGCGCGCGCGCGGAACGTCGCGGCGGCGACGGCGCAGACCGACGGCCCCGGGGTCAGCCCGCTGGCGTGGACGCAACGTGGACCCGACAACGTCGCCGGCCGCACGCGGTCGATCGCGATCGATCCGACCGACCCGCAGCGGATCTGGGTCGGCGCGGTCAGCGGCGGGCTGTGGCAGAGCACCGACGGCGGCGCGACCTGGGCGATCGTCGACGACTGGTGGAGCAACCTCTCGGTCGGCTGCATCGCGCTCGATCCGGCCAACCCGAACGTGATCCGCGTCGGCACCGGCGAAGGCTTCTGGTCGCTCGCGCACCTGCAGCGCAGCTTCTCGCACTTCGTGCGCGGCGCCGGCGTGCTCGAGAGCACCGACGGCGGGGTCACCTGGACGCAGCTGCCCGGCACCGCGAACTGGCAGCACACCACCCGCATCGCGATCTCGCCGGGCAACCCGAACGTGCTGCTCGCATCGCGGCGGCCGGGTGGCATCGCGCGCTCGGCCGACGGCGGCCAGACCTGGACCGACGTCACGGCGGGCATGGTCACCGACCCGTTCTCGTGGCAGGTGCTGTTCGATCCCAATGACGGCAGCAAAGCGGTCGCGCACCTCGCGCCCGGCAGCGTCGCGACACACCACGTGATCCGATCGACCGACGGCGGCCAGACCTGGCAGTTCGCCGGCAGCGGGCTCGCCAGCGTCAACGGCGAGTTCTCGCGCATCGAGCTGGCCTATGCGCCTTCGACTCCCGGCATGGTCTACGCCTCGGTCGGCTCGAGCGGCAAGGTCTGGCGCTCGACGGACGCCGGCCAGAACTGGACGCAGCGCACCGGCAGCCAGAGCACCGGCGCTTCGTACTACTACAACGCGCTCTGGGTCGATCCCACGAACCACGATCGCCTGCTGCTCGGCGACGTGAACGTGCGCCGCAGCACCGACGGCGGGCAGACGTTCACGACGATCGCCAACGGCTACATCATGACGACCGAACCGCATCCCGACGTGCACGGTTTCGTGCCCGACCCGGGCTTCGACGGCGGCACCAACCGGCGCGTCTACGTCGCGACCGACGGCGGCGTGCACGTCGCCGCCGACTATCTGACGGCATCGAGCAGCGGCTGGCAGGATCTCGACCAGACGATGCGTTCGACGCAGTTCTATGCCGCCGCGGCCCATCATCTCGGCGACGTCGTCATCGGCGGCACGCAGGACAACGGCACGCTGCGGGTCATGGGAGGCAACCCGACGGCCAACCTCGTCTACGGCGGCGACGGTGGTCAGGTGCAGATCGACCCGACCAATCCGCAGTACACCTATGGCGAGTACCAGTACCTGGGCGTGCATCGTTCGATCAACGGCGGCGCTTCGGCGAGCAACATCAGCGCCGGACTCGCGGACAACGGAGCCGGCCGATCGAACTTCATCGCGCCGCTGCGCCTCGACCCCAACGACCCGAATCGACTGTACGCCGGCGGTCGCAGCCTGTGGCGCATGCCGAACGCGCGCACCGGTGCCGGTGCCAGCTGGACCGCGATCAAGAGCAGCGTCGGCAGCCTGATCGCGTCGATCGCGATCACGCCGGGCGTGCCGGACCGCATCTTCGTCGGCCACAACGACGGCCGGCTCTACCGCACGACGAACGGCACCGCCGCGTCGCCGCTGTGGACCGCGCTCGACGACAACGCCGGCCTCGACCCACTGCCCGACCGGGTGCCGACGCGGCTCGTCGTCGATCCGTCGATGCCCTCGACGGTGTACGCGTGCTTCGGCGGTTTCGCGGCCGACAACCTGTGGCGCTCGACCGACGCCGGGCTGACGTGGACGCCGCTGCCGGGCACGGCGCCGTTCGCGCTGCCTGCGGCGCCGGTCTACGGCCTCGCGGTCCACCCGGACGACGGCGACGTGCTCTATGCCGCGACCGAGGTCGGACTGTTCGCGAGCGACGATGGCGGCGCGCACTGGTCGGCGAGCAACGACGGGCCGGCCAACGCCGTCTGCGAGGAGGTCACCTTCGCGCACGGCACCGGACCGCGACGGCTCGTGCTCGCGACGCTGGGTCGCGGCCTCTGGACCGCGGACGTCGTGCGTCCGACGGCGGTGCCGTTCGGCGTCGCCTGTGCCGGTCATGCGTCGCCGCCGCAGCTCGACGTCGATCCACTGGCGCCGGCGCGGCTCGGCAGAACCATGACGCTCGTAGCGTCGGGCCTGCAGCTCGGCCAGCCCGGCGCATGGATTGCGATCGGTCTGTCCGACACGGTGTGGGCCGGCGGCGCGCTGCCGTTTCCGCTCGATGGCTTCGGCATGACCGGTTGTGCGTTGCAGACCAGCATCGAAGTCGCGCTGCTCGCCGCGGTCTCCGGTGGCGGCGAGGCGCGGTGGGACCTCGCCTTGCCCGGCAATCCGGGTCTGCTCGGGCTGCCGCTGTTCGCACAGGCCCTGGCGTCGGAGCCGGGAACCAACCCGGCCGGCCTGGTCACCACGCGCCCGGTGGCGTTGACGTTGGGTTGGTGAGTCGCGCTGCGCGCCACGTGGTGGGATTCGAGCGTCCTTCCCGCTAGGCTCACGGCCCGTCCCCGCTCGCCGCTCCGGAGAGACGCAGCACCACGGAGAGTACCCTATTGACCGCCATCTCGCTCGCCGAACCCGACGCCCACCGGGCCGAGGTCCAGGCGCTGATCGCGAAGAACGAAGTGCGGCGGGCATGCGACCGACTCCTCGACTTCGCGCGCGACTACTCGACGGACGCCGCGCGCCTGCGGGAGGCGCTGAGCCTGTCCCGCGATCTCGAAGAGCTGCGCGACGAGGAACGCAGGTACGGCCAGACCGACGGTAGTCGAAGTCGCAGGCGGATGCTGATCGACTCGCTGTTGCAGCTCGTCGACCTGCTCCACGAGAAGGCCGACCTGCCCGAGACCCCGACCCCGCGCGCCCTGCACCTGGTGCAGCCGGCTGCCGGTGACGAACCGAAGCCGGACCGCCTGTCGCTCGAGGAAGACCGCCAGCGGTTCCTGGCCGGCCGGGACGGCGAGGCGCCGGATCCCACGCTCGCGTACCAGTGCAGCGGCGTCGTCCGCGGCCACAAGGGCGGTGTCGGCTTCCGACTCGGCGAGATCGAGCTCGAGCTGCGTCCCGGCGAGATCACCGGACTCGTCGGTGTGAACGGCGCCGGCAAGACGACGCTGCTGCGGATCGTCGCCGGCGAGCTGTTGCCCGACGATGGTCACTACCTCTACCCGCTGCTCGCACCCGGCGTCACCGACCCGGCGCGGCTCGACTGGCGCGTCGTCCGCTCGCAGATCGCACACGTGCGTCAGCGGCCACACCGCTGGTTCGGCAGGGTCGTCGAGAACCTCTACCACGAAGCCGCATGGCACGGGCTGCGGGGTCAGGCGAATCGCGACCACGTCGACTTCTTCCTGCAGCGACTCGGACTCGAACGCTATCGCCACGCCAGATGGAGCCAGCTGTCGGGCGGATTCAAGCTGCGGTTCGAGCTCGCGAAGGCTCTGGTGTCGCGCCCCCGACTGCTGATCCTCGACGAACCGCTCGCGCCGCTCGACATCGACACGCAGCTGATGTTCCTGCAGGACCTGCGCGACCTCGCCGCCTCGGCGCGGCACCCGCTACCGATCCTGATCAGCTCCCAGCATCTCTACGAGACCGAGACCGTCGCCGACAAGCTGCTGTTCCTGGTCGACGGCCAACCGGAGTTCTACGGTCCCGTCGAGCAGATCGGCGCGAACCGCGAGGAGAACGCGTTCGAGCTCTCGGTCGCCGTCGACAAACAAGCGCTGCTCGCCGCGCTCGGTCACCTCGCGCACGAGTGCCACCGCTCCGCGCTGCAGACGTTCCTCGTCCGCACGCCGCTCACGACCCTCGCGGCCGAGGTTCTCAGGCGGCTCGTCGACGCCGGCATCGCGGTGTCGTACTTCCGCGACGTGAGCCGTTCGACGCGCACGCTGTTCGACTCGGCGAGGGAGCAAGCATGAGCTGGCGCGAACGTCGCAGACGATTCGACCAGCGGATCGCGACGAGCTGGCCGGCCCTGCACGTCACGCAGACCCACTGGATCGTGGCCGTGACCCTGCCGCTCTACGTGATCGTGCTCGGCGCCGCGCTGGTGGTCGCCCGTCCCCAGGACGTGCCGGACACCGATGCGATGACCCGGATCACCTTGGTGCTGTGCGGTCTCGCGTCGGTCGGTTGGCTGATCGGGCGCGGGATGTCGTTCCAGCTCCTGCCGATCGGTGTGGGCTTCGCGCGCGCGCGCTGGATCTGGCTCGACGCGATCAGTCTCGTCTGCATCAACGGCCTCGCCTGGACCGTGCCATACGCGACCGACTCGGTGCTGAGCTGGAGGTCCGGCGCGGCGGCCGTTCAGCAGGACCGCGACGCCCTGTTTCCGACTGCCCCGCACTCGAGCTGGCACGACACGGAGGCAAGTGTCGGCAACTTCTTCCTCGGCACCGTCGCGCCGCAACTCGAGGGGTTTGCGGAGTTACGACTATCGGAGGCGATGCGGCGGGACTACCAGATGTTCCGCGCCAACTATCGCCGGGAGGTCATGGACGGACCGGACACCGAGTTCAAGCGCGCGTTCACATCGCTCGACCATCGGTCCGTTACGCGTTCGCCGAACGACGAAGCCTGGCCCGCACCCGATCCCGCGACGTGCGGACGCCTCGAACGCTACTGCCCGAGCTCGCGGCTCTACCCGAACGGCGACCGGTCGCACATCTCGGTCGAGGCGATCGAGAGTGCGGCAGAGAACATCCGCCAGCTCTCTCGCATCCACTTCGACGGCACGCGCACGGACCTCGACTTCCAGGTGACGCTCTCGTACTTCGGCTGCGCCCTCGGTCTCGTGCTGGCAGTCGGTGCGCTGCCCGCGGTCGGAATCTCCGGCCTGCTCGCGGCGCTCGGCTGGCTGGTCGGCACGTTCGCGGTGTTCGCGATCGTGATGATCGGTGTACGCAACGAACAGACCGCCATGAAGTGGACGCTCGGTGCGCTCTACGCCGCCAGCCTCCTGGCGGGCGCCTGCGGCCTGCTGCCGCGTCGCAAGCGCTTGTGGGCCCGCGCGATGCTCGCGGCGTGTCTCATCGGGATCGCGCTCGTGCCCGCCCTGCTGTCCGAGTTCCTGCACTTCGTGGGCACCGAAGCCGACGGGCCCGTCCAGCGAGCCTTCGCCAAGACGTGGTCCTGGGCGGCGATGATCGCGCTCGTCGCCGCATGTCCGCTCGTTCAGTACGTCTTGAACCGGATGCAAGCTTCTCCGGAGTGAACCGATGCCGGAGCTCGAGCAGCTGCTGAACGAATGCCGCCGCAAGCTGGCCGGCGACGACCCGGTGGGGGCGCTCCAGGATCTGCTCGACCGCCTCGGGAGTGCCAACCGCGACTTGCGCAACGAGGTCCTGCTGCACCTGTCCGGCCTCAGCGCGCTGACCAGCGAGGAGCGCAAGGGCGTGATCGCGCCCGACGCCGCCGTCGCGCGGCGCAAGCGCATGGTCCTCGCGGTGCTCGAACTGCTCGACGAGGTGCCCGGAATCGTGCAGCACGCCACGCCGCCGGCCGCGTCCGCACCACCGGCGCCGACGACGCCGCCGCCGAGCACTCACGACGTCTTCCTGAGCCACAACAGTCGCGACAAGGTCCCGGTGCGCGAGCTCGCGCGCGCGCTCGAGACGCGCGGCGTACGGGTCTGGCTCGACGAGCAACAGCTGACTCCCGGCCGACCGTGGCTGCAGGAGCTCGACGAGATCCTCGGCCGCGTGCTCACCGCGGCGATCCTCGTCGGCCCGAGCGGCATCGGGCCGTGGGAGGAGCCCGAGATGTGGGTCTGCCTCGACGAGTTCGTGCAGCGCCGGATGCCGGTGATCCCCGTCCTGCTGCCCGGCATCGCCGACGCGCCGCAGTTGCCCCGGTTCTTGCGACAGTTCACCTGGGTGGATCTGTCCGCCGGGTTCGCCGACGCGAAGCTCGACGCGCTCGCGCGCGCCGCGACCGGGCCGCGCGACGCCGCGTCCTGACGCGCGCCGACTGCCGACGGCACACGTTTCGTGTTCCGGTTCGGGCGCACCCAGCCGCCTGAAGCTGCTGCGAGGCCAGGCGGACCTGCCGCCTGGCCAGCGCGCCCTTTCCGACCACGATCGCAGGAACGACAGATGACCCCGATCTCCTCCCACGCCCTACCCGCGGCCACCGCCATCGCGCTCTCCGCTCTCGTCCCCGCGCAGCAGTTCGGCGCCGCAACGACGCAGACGTTCGTCATCGGCCAGAACCCCGGTGTGCTGGCCGCCGGTGACATCGACGGCGACGGCGACGAGGATCTCGTGCTCGCCGACCTCGTGCTGCAGAACGACGGTTTCGGTAACTACACCGACGTCACCGCGACCGTGCTGCCGACGGTAGCGAACCGGAACTTCTTCGCCGCGGTGCTCGCGGACCTGGATCTCGACGGCGACATCGATCTATTGGTCTCCCAGACCGAGACCAACCCGACGATCCAGGGCCGCCATCTCGCACTCTTCGAGAACAACCAGGGTGTGTTCACGAACATCACGCTGCAGGCGTTCTTCGACGGCGGATCGCCGACCGTGCTGGTCGGCAACTACGGCCTGCTCGGCGTCGGCGATCCGGACAACAACGGCTTTCCCGACATCTACGCGATCGAGAACAACATCAACGGCCGCGACCTGCCGCCGGAGCTGCTGATGAACGACGGCACGCTGTTCGCGTTCCATCGCAACGTCGGTCGATTCGCGCAGTCGGGGCCGCCGCTGACCTCGCAGCCGACGTTCTACAGCGGCACCGCGAACCACATCGCGACGGCGATCGCGGTCGGCGACGTCGACGGCGACGGCTTCGAGGAGCTCGTCGTGGCGCGGACCGGCGCCGGCACCACAGCCGCGAACCTGATCTTCGTCAACCGCATGCCGGTGCTGCCGGCCGGATCGGTGCCGTTCTTCCGGCCGCAGGCGCTGGTCGACCCGTTCGGCATGGTGATCGATCCGACCACCGACATCGAGCTCGTGGACCTCGACAACGACGGTGACCTCGACCTCGTCGTCGCCAACGACGACTCGATCGTCGGCAGCTACGTCGCCGAGAACGACGGCTCGGCGCAGATCTTCGACCCGCTGGGGGCGATCGTGCCGAACCTCGGCAACGGGTTCGTGCGGCCGCGCGTGGTCGTCGCCGACTTCGACGGCAACGGCGCTTCGGACCTGGTCTTCGTCGAGACCGACCCCAACATGCCGGGCGCCGTCCAAGTCGGGATGAACGGCGTCGGCGCACCGGCGGGCACGTTCGCCGCCGGTGTCACCGCTCCGACGGCCGCGGGCTCGAGTCTGCGCGAGGTGCTCGCGGCGGACGTCGACCTCGACGGCGACCCGGACCTGGTCGTCGGCGCGACCGACGCGCAGACCCGCAACCAGGTGCACCTGCAGCCGAATCGGCACCGCCATACCGAGCTCGTCGTGCAGCCCGTCCTCGGTGACACGACGCTCCGGATCCGGGCCGTCTCCGTCCCCGGCGCCAATCCGGGCGGCCAGGCCGCGATGCTCGCGATCGCGCTGGCGACCCAGACGCCGCCGGCACCGCTGCCACCGTTCGTCGGCGTGCTCGGCCTCGACCCGGCGCAGGCCGAGTTCATCGGGGTCGCAGCGATCCCGGCGCCGGCCGGCGCGGTCGAGTTCACGCTCGCGGTCAACTACACGCCGGCGCTGATCGGCGTGACCGCGTTCTTCGAGTCCGCGATCGCCGAGGCCAGCGGGATCGGCTTCCTGACGAACACGCTCGCGGTGTCGTACTAGTGCCGTGAGCCGAATGTCACCCTGCGTTCTGCGGGCCCTTCACGACCCTGGCTGCGTCGCGCGTCCTCGGCGTATCCACCAATACTCCTGCGGATCGCTCCTCGTCGGCAACGCGAACGACTCCGCAGAACACGAGGCGACATCCGGTTCACGGCACCGCACGCCCACTCGAGACGATCCGCTGCGCTGACGCGCTACCGCGGCTTCTGCGCCGAGTAGTCGACGAACGTCTCGCCGTCGAAGCGACACGCCCCCGCGTTCACGCTGCCGAACCAGATCCCGCCGTCACGGTCCTCGAGCAGGCAGTAGACGTTGGTGCTCGTGAGCCCCTCCTTCGTCGTGAAGTGCGCGAACGTCTCGCCGTCGAAACGGCTCGCGCCGCCCTCGCGCCCGTCGGGATGTCCGAACCAGACGTTGCCGGCGCGGTCGACCAGCATCGAACCGACGAAATCGTGCAACAGGCCGTTCGCGGCGGTGAAGTGCGTCACCTGCTCACCATCGTACCGGAACGCGCCGGCCTCGCCGCCGAACCAGAGGTTGCCGGACCGATCCTCGACGATTGCGCGGATGTTGACGAACTCCTGCTGCACGCGCGCGCCGAGATCGGTGAAGGTCTCGCCGTCGAACGAACAGACGCCGCCCTGCGTGCCGAACCAGAGGGTACCGTTGCGATCCTGCAGCACGACGTAGACCGAGTCGTGCGGCAGGCCGTCGGCCGTCGTGTAGTTCCGGAACGCCTCGCCGTCGAACCGGCTGACGCCGCCGGACGTGCCGAGCCAGACCGCGCCGTCGCGGTCCTCGACGATCCAGTGCACGTCGTCGCTGGCGAGGCCTTCGCGCCGGGTCCAGCGGGTGAAGCGCTCGCCGTCGTAGCGTGTGGCACCGCCGGTGATCGAGCCGAACCACAGGTCGCCGTTCCTGGCCTCGTGCACCGCGAAGATGCGGGTGTGCGGCAGCCCGACCTCCGCCATCATGTTGGTGAACCCGGCGCCGTCGTAGCGGAACGGGCCGCCGAACGACGCGAACCAGATCGCACCGGTACGGTCCTGGATCATGTTGCGCAGGATCACGCGCGGTAGCCGTTCGTGGACCGTGCCGACGGTCGGGATGAAGTAGGGGTCGCTGCCGGGTCCGGCTGCGAGCTGGGCGCGTGCGGCGCCACCGGCAGCCATCACGGCCGAGACGGACAGCAGGACCGTGCGGGCGAAACGATGCAGCGGCAGCAGGATGGTCATCGGCTCGGACTGGATGGTATCAGACCGGGGCGCAGCACGACTCGGGCCCTGAGCCAGTCCCCGGCGACAGCGCCGTCGCATACCATGCGGCGATGACCCGTTTCCGTGTCCGCTCCGACCTGCTCGGCGCTACCGCCGCGCTCGCACTCGCCGCCACCGCCGCAACGCAGAGCTGCAACGGCTTCGCCGGCTTCACCAGCGTGGTGCAGTCGGCGATCCAGAACCTCTCGCTCACCGGCATGATCGCGCGCGTCGACCAGCACGGGCAGAACGTGCTGCTGCAGACCTACAGTGGCTGGCCGGTCACGGCGCCGACACCGCTCGCCTCGGCCAGCAAGCCGCTCGCCGTCGCCGTCGCGCTGTCGCTCGTCGACCAGAATCTGCTCCAGCTCGACGCGCCGATCGGCACGTGGTTGCCCGAGTGGGCGACCGGCCCGCACGCCGCGGTGACGCTGCGCATGTGCCTCGCCCACACCTCGGGCATCGTCGCGTTCCACCCGGCGACGACGAACCCGAACATCACGATGCGCCAGGCCGCGATGCAGATCGCGCAGGTGCCGCTCGACTTCACGCCGGGCACCGCGTTCCAGTACGGCAACGTCTCGATCCAGGTCGCGGGCGCGGCCTGCGAGGTCGTCTCGGGTCTGCCATGGCATCAGTTGTTCCAGCAGCAGATCGCCGGCCCGCTCGGGATGACCGCGACCAACTTCTACGTCAACGGCATCAACCAGAACCCGGGAATCGCCGAGGCCGCCCAATCGAGCGCCCAGGACTACGCGCTGTTCCTCGAGATGCTCCGGCGCCGCGGGCTCGCGGGCACGACCCGCGTGCTGTCGGAAGCCGCGGTCGACGAGATGCTGACCGATCAGGTCGGCAGTCTGCCGGTGTTGTGGACACCGCATCCGTTGGCGAAGCCCTACGGCCTCGGGCTCATCCTCGAGCGTAAGGACGCACTCGGCCGGACGACGCTGGCGTCGGCGCCGGGCGCGTACGCGTTCTTCGGCTGGCTCGACCTCGAGCACGATTCGATCGGCGTCTGGCTGTCCATCACCTACTTCATCCTGGCGTATCCGTACGTGCTCGACGCCTGGGACGAACTCGATGTCGCGCTCGCACCGATCGGCGTCACCTGCGTCGGCACGGGCTCGCCAGCGTGCGCGACAGCGCCCCAGCTGTTCGCCGACGGCTGGCCACGGGACGGGCAACCGGATTTCCAGCTCCGCGTCGCCGCGGCACCCGCCTCGGCGTTCGGCGCCTTGTCGTTCGAGTTCGGCGGTCCGAGCCCGGGGTTCGCGATCGCCGACCTGGTCTCCTACATCGCCGCGCCCGTGAGCCTGATCCCGCTGCCGACCGATGCGCAGGGTGATGGCGCGTTGCCGCTGCCGATCCCGAGCGGCATGCAGGGGCTGCCGTTCACGATGCAGGGCGCCTGGGTCGACCTCGGCGGCTGCGGCCAGCTCGGGGTCGTCGGCAGCCACGCTCTGCACGTGACCGTGCTGGCGCCGTAGCGGCCGCTTTCGAGCCGGCTGCCGCTCAGCGCGGTTCGCCCAGAACGACGCCTTCGTGGATCACGATCTTGTCGCCCTGCAGATGCGCAGGATCCGCGAGCGGATCGTCTTGCCAGAGGATCATGCTGGCTCGCCGTCCGACCTCGACGACACCGACCTCGGCGCAAAGCCCCATGGCGTCGGCGCCGTTCCAGGTGGCGATCTGCAGCACATCGGCGGTCTCGAAACCGGCCTCGCAGAGCAGGCGCAGTTCGGACAACACGGCCCGGCCGCCTTCCCGGCAGTCCGTGCCGATGCGCAGCCGGACGCCGCGCTCGTGGGCGGCGCGCACGAACCCCATCATCGTGTCGAACGCCGCGCGCAGCCGTCGACGCTGCTCGTCGTCCCAGCCTCGGAGCTGCGGTGCGTCGCGCTCGGGTAGCGGATCGAACGACGAGAACAACGTCGTCGCTCCGGCGGCGGCACCGACGACGTGGATCGCCGTGCTCAGCGAGGCGTCCGCGGCCGCGAGTCGGTCCATCTGTGCGAGCAGGCGGGCCTCGAGCTCGGGCCGTTGCTTCACATAGGCGAAGAACAGCACGAACCTGGCGGCCAACTCGTCGATGTTCTGCGCCCTTCCGATGCCGAACTCGCGTTCGAGCGCCGGCCCGTGACGGCGGGTGTCGAGTATCGACGGCACGAGCGTGAAGAAGTGCTCGAAGTGCCGCACGCCGTGCGCGAGCGCCGCGTCCATCGAATAGAGCCCGTTGTCGACGTGGGCCGCTGCGATCAGCCCCTGCTCCTTCGCGGCCACCGCTGCGGCTTCGAACTCGGGGGCGAGGAGCTTCCAGTAGAGCTTTACGTGTTGCAGGCCGAGCCCGGCGTACTCGCGGACCTTCGCCCGCGCCGCCGCGGGATCGGCCACTACGACGTGGTGCGCGGCAGGGTGACGATCCCACTCGAGGTCCGAGATCAGCGCGCTGCCGGTGAGCCGGAGGAGCGGCAGATCCGCTGCCGGCGCACGCTGCCATTCCACTGCGGTCGCGAGCCAGCTCTCCGGCATCCCCATGTCGACGATGGCGGTCGTGCCGTGCGGCAGGAACCAGTCCGCCACGGTCGCCCGATCCCGGCTCCCTTCCGCGCCGATGCTCTGGGGTAGCGAGTCCTCGTCGGTGCGCAGGATCTGGTGCAGGTGCACGTGCGTGTCGACGAGGCCGGGCACGAGCAGGCGCCCGTGACCGGCGATCGTGCGCCGCGCGTCGGGTGCCGAGCCGGCCGGCCCGATGGCCGCGATCCGCGGCCCGCGAACCACCACGTCGACCGGTTCGGACACCTCCTTCGTTCGGCTGTCGAAGACCCGAACGTCGGCCAGGACGAGATCGGCGAGATCGGCGACGGCTTGCTGGGCGGAGCAGGGCAGGGCAATCGCGCCGGCGAGCAGGAGGAAACGCATGGGCCGCCATTCGAGCACGAGGACGCGAATATTCGGATCGGGATCGCGAATGCGCGGAACGGGCGCGTCGAGAGTCATCCCATCAGGTCACGGCCCGCAGTCTCGCAGTCACGACCGGCCGCCGCGCGAAAAGCGCGAACGGTCGGCGGAGGGCGTCGCTTCCCCGGCCTTTGCCGCTCCCGACCCGGAGGCTCCCGTGCTGCACTCGACATTCGTCCCGATCGCGCTGCTCGCCGGCGCGGCCCTGTTGCCGGCCCAGTCCGACGACTTCCGCCTGCAAACCGTCCTGCCCGCGCGCGCTCGTCTCGCCGAGGGCAACGATTCCTCGCAGTTCCCGTTCGGCGGCGCTCCCCGTCGCATCCAGATCGCCTACGGTCGCGACACGCTCGACCAGGACGGTCCGGTGGCGATGCGCGGCATCGCGTTCCGCCCCGACGGCCCGCTCGCCGCGGTGATGCTCGGCAGCTGGAACGTGTCGGTCGACGTCTCGACCTGCCCCGGTTCGCCGACCCAGCTCTCGCGCACGTTCGACGACAACCACGGCCCGGATCGCTCCCAGGTGTTCAACGGCCTGGTCCAGGCCACGCCGCGATCGCTCGGCGCGCCACCGCATCGGTCCGAGGTGCGGATCTACTTCTTCCCGACGTTCACGTGGGAACCGCGCTGCGGCCCGCTCCTGCTCGACTTCCGCGTGCAATCGGCGAGCGGTGCGGCGCTGTTCTGCGACGCGGTGACGGACGGGAGCGAGTCCTACGGGTTGATCGCGAACACCTCGAGCGCCGGCTCCACCACCGCGAACTACCCTGCCAGCGGCGTCGACCGCCGCGCCCCCGTGCTCGACCTGCTGATCGACACGATCGGCGCGCCGTCGGTGATCGCCCACCCCGCCGGCAGCGCGCTGCCGTGGAACATCCAACCGAACACCGGCACGCGCGCGATGTACGTCTATGGCCCGGCGGCCGTCGGCTTCTCGGAGGCGCGGCGCATCACGCGACTCGGTTGGCGGATCCCGGCCAGCGCCACCCACCGCGCCAGGGTCTACGACATCAAGGTCTCGCTCTCGACGGGTGCGCCGAACCTGCCGCAGAACATGTCGACGACCTTCGGGCAGAATCACGGCAACGACGAGATGGTCGTCTACGACGGCCTCTGGCAGACGCACGACTTCTCGGCCACGGCCAGCGTCAGCGGTTTCGAGGCTTCCATACCGCTGATGCGGGAGTTCGAGTACGACCCCGAGCTGGGCTCGCTCGTCGTCGACCTCCAGGTTCGCAACGTCACGGGCCCGACGTCGACCGCCTTCGAGGGTGAGCCGACCGGCAATCCCGACGTCGCGCGCATCGCCAACACCGCGAACGCGCTCGCGACGACGGCGACCTTCGGCCCACAGAACTTCGCGCTGACGCTCGGCATCGGTTCGACCTCGTCGCCGGTGCTGCCGCCGAACGGCAGCTCCGGTCTCAGCGCGACGGCCTATCCGTGGGACACCGCCTCGGGATTGCGCGCGCAGTACTTCTACGGGCAGGCGGCGCTCGGTCTCTCGACGCCGATCCTGATCCGCCACCTGAGCTGGAGGCTCGAGGACACCGCGACCGACTACGGTCCGGCAGCGTTCCCGGCGACGATCGATCTGTCGACCGCCGCGAATCCACTGTCGAACCTGGCGGTCACGTTCGACCTCAACCACGGCGCCGACCGCGTGCGCGCGTTCGACGGCGTCGTCAGCGCCGACTACAGTCAGAGCACCTTCGGGCCGTTCGACTTCGCGATCCGTGTGACCCTCGACCAGCCGTTCCGCTGGGATCCGACACAGGGTCCACTGGTCGTCGACATCCGCACGCCAGTTGGTTTGGCGGCGGGCAACATCGGGCGACCGGCGGCGGGCCACTTCCACCCGGGCGTCGCGCGGATCGTGCACCGACTCGACCCCAACGCGACCACGGCGAACCTCGGGCCGCAGGCGTTCGCGATGGACCTGCGGCTCAACGGTCCGTGGTGCCGCGGCACGGTCGAACCCTACGGCGCACCATGCGGTGGCCTGCTCGCGACGTCACTGTTCGACCCCGCGATCGACAGCACGGTCGCGATCCAGCTCCGCAATGCGCCACCGTCGCACATCGCGCCCTGCGGCTTCGCGCTCGCTCCGGCCAACATCGATCTGTCGCCGTTCGGAGCGGTCGGCTGCACCGGTCTGACGACCGGCGACCTCGGCGTGCTCTGGTTCATCACGAATGCCAACGGCGTCGCGACCGCATCGATCACGATCCCGAACGATCCGGGTCTTCACCTGTTCCGCTTCTACCAGCAGTGGCTCGTGCTCGATGGCGCCGCGCCGGGCGGGGTCCATGCCGCCGGCGGACTGAAGATCCGGATCGGCGGATGAAGCGCCCCGTCCTAGCCGTCGTCGAGCTCGACGAAGATCGACTCGGGCAGCCGGCTGCGCAGCCGCGCTAGCGCGCGCTGATAGCGCTTGTGCGTGGCTTCGACGCCGAGGCCGAGCAGCGTCGCGGTCGCCTTCGCCGAGAGCTGCTCGATGCCGCGCAGCAGCAGGATCTCGCGATCCCGTTCATCGAGTTCGTCGAGCTGCCGGTGCAGCTCGTCGCGCACCTCGCGCCGGAAGGCGCGGGTCACCGCCCCGCTGATCGCCGCCGGGACCTCGCCCGCCGCCGCCGCCGGCTCGTGCGCGCCGCGCGCGTGGCGTCGCGCGAGGTCCCGGATGCGGAACAGGATCGTGTTCGACAGGTACTTGAGCAGCACCGGCGTGCGTCGTCGGTCCTCGCCGGCGACGAGCTCGCGCAGCTTCGGCAACACCGCGAGCCAGGCGTCGTGCACGAGGTCGTCGGGATCGTGATGCTGCCGCAGAACACGGCCGATCCGATACGACGCATAGGCCCGGAGTGCCGGCGAGAGCCGCTCGACGATCCACGCCAGGCTGTCGGCGTCGCCGTCGACGGCACGCGCGAGCTGGATCGTGGTCGCGGGCAGGTCGCGCGCACGCAGCGCGGGCGGAAGCGGATCGGAGGGCGCGGTCATGCAGAGGCCGCCGGATGATACCCGCGGCGCGCATCATCGCCCGGCATCGGTCGCCGGGCGGCCCGCCGCCTGCAACGAACGATCGAGTTCTTCTCGTGCGGCGCGAACGATGCTCTCGGCCTCGCGACCCGATCGCACGCTGCGGGCGGCCTGCTCGGCCGAGAGCAGCGCTTCGCGCGCGAATGCGACCGCGGCCTCGGCCTGCCCGGCGGTGCGCGCTGCCGCCGCCCGCCGCGAGAGCGCATCCGCTAGTCGGAGCCGCATCGCGGGCATGTTGGGAAAGTCGGCGACGTTGGTGCGGCCGAGCTCGATCGCTTCGTCGAGCGCGACGACCGCGCCATCGTCGTCATCGAGCTCGCGCAGCGTGTTCGCGAGGTTGCGCAGCGCGAGCGCGAGACCCGACCGCGCGTCGTAGTCGTACGGGCCGGCTGCCGTCGCCCGCCGGAAGGCGCCAATCGCGGCCTCGAACTGGCGCGCCGTGCCGGCGAGGTCGCGGCGACCGGCCGCCGTGGCAGCGAGCATGTTGTGAGCCTGCCCGAGCCGCGCCAGATGGGCTTCGCCGAAGCGCTCGATGAGTTCGCGGCAGAGCTCGATCGCGCGCCCGGCATGCCGTTCGACGGCGGCGTGGTCCCTGCCGCGGTAGGAGAGCAGCGCGAGCGAGTTCTCGATCGAGCTCGCCAGATCGAGCACGGCCTCGTCGGCCGCTGGCGTCATCAACGGCGAGAGGATCGCTCGTGACCGCGTCAGGTGTCGCTCGGCGGCGTCGCGATCGTCGGCGTTGAGCGCCACGGCGCCGGCCTGCTGGTGGCTCATCGCGAGCATCAACCGCGCTTCCGCGTCATCCGGGTCGTCGGCGAACTCGGCTTGCCACAGCTCGAGCGTGCGCGCCTGCGCCATCGAACCCGCGTCGTGATCGCCGAGGCGCTCGTAGATCGCGGCGATCTGGTAGTGAGCATTGGCCGCGCGCCGCCGCAGATGGCCATCTTCGGGTCGCTCGCGCAAGAAGCGGTCGAAGAAGCCCACCGCATCGGCGAGCAGGTCGCGGCGGACCTCCGTCGCCTGCGGGATCTCGTCGAGTGCGTCGTTGCCGACGCGGGCGAGCATGGCGTGGACCGCATCGACCGAAGCGCGAAAGCTCAGGTTGGCCCGGTCGGCCTCCTGCTGCGCGCGACCGCTTTGCGCGATGCTCACGAACAGCCCGATCGCGAGGGCGAGCACCGCCGCCGCCGCCGCCAGGGTGATACCGCGGTTGCGGCCGATCCACTTGCGCAGCTCGGCCCAGCGCCCTCGTTCGAAGGCTCGCACGACCCGGCCGTCGAGATGGTTCCGCAGGTCTTCGCGCAGTGCTTCGGTCGTCGCATAGCGGCCGCTGCGCTCGCGCGCCATGGCCCGTTCGCAGATCGCGGCGAGCTCGTTCGGCACGTCGCGGGCGATCTCGCGCAGCGGTCGCGGCGGGCCGGCGGCAAGCCGGTCGAGCACCTCGCGCGACGACGTGCGTTCGCCGGCGTTGGCGAACGGCGCGCGGCCGGCGACGAGCTCGTAGAGCATCGCGCCGACCGCGTAGACGTCGGCGCGCCGGTCGACGGTGCCACCGAGCGCCTGCTCCGGGGCCATGTAGTGCGGCGTGCCGACGACTTCGCCAGCCAGCGTCAGCGCGGCGGTGTCGGGGTCGGTGTCGGGGTCGGAACCGACCGGGGCGGCAACGTCGGCCACGGACTCGCTCCTGCCGACCTGGGCGAGGCCCCAGTCCATCACATAGACCTCGCCGAAGGGCCCGACCATGACGTTGCTCGGCTTGAGGTCGCGGTGCACGACCGCCCGGCTGTGCGCGAATGCAACCGCCTCGCAGACGCGCACCAGCACGTCGAGGGCGGTGCGGAACGCCGAGCCCACGAAATCCAGCCTGTCGCCACCGTGCAGGCTCGCGATCACGTCGGCGAACGTGCGACCGCGAACGAGCGGCATCGTGAACCAGGCACGGCCGTCCGCGTCCGCACCGAGTTCGTGCACGGGCACGATGCCGGGGTGATCGAGCTGCGCGGTGACGCGGGCCTCCTCGACGAAGCGCGCGCGATCACGATCGGAAGCCGCGGCGCGCAGGCGCTTGAGCGCGAGGCTGCGCCGCAGACCCGGTTCTAGCGCGCGGTAGACGATTCCCATGCCACCGCGCCCGATCTCGCCCTCGATGCGGTAGCGGCCGCTGTCGGGCTCGCCGCCGGACGACCCGGCCGACGCCTCGACAGGCGCGCTGAGCCCGTTGAACTCGCGCGCGATCGCCGCCTCGTAACCGGGATAGAGCGCCTGGTAGTGCAGGACGCCGTGTCGTTCGCCGCGCGCACGGTCCTCGAGCAGCGCCAGCAGGAACGTCGCGACGACTCCGGATTCGTCGTGCTCGTCGTCGGACATCGGGTCGGATGATAGCGCGATGCGGCTCGGGAGCGCCGTTGCCGCCGCCTCGGCGGCCTGCGCCGGCTCTACCGAACGACCGGCACCTCGAGCCGCTGTGTCGCGGCGAACCGGCTGCCGTCGAAGATCCAGTCCTGCAGGTAGAGCGTCGTCGGCGGCAACCACTCGGGCAGCGCGAACGACCACGACGGCGTGCTGCCGACCTGGAAGTCGAGTGTGCCGAGGAACGCCGCCCCGTTGCTGACGAGCAGGCTGCAGCCCGTTGCGACGGCCGGGTCGAGGATCGGCTGGTTGGCCGCGGCGAGCGACACGAGGACGAAGTGTCCCGAACCGGCCGGGGCGCCGACGACCGCGATCCGCTCGGTCTCCGAGCCGATCCCTCGGTTGCCGAGCCACCGCAACACGGTCGGGCTGCACCCCGCGCCGCTGAGCACGGTCGGCGGCGGCTGCACGTACTCGAGCGTGGTCCCCCAGATCACCGACGTGACCGGATTGTCGTTGCTCAGGACGATGCGGTACTCCCCGCGGTCGTTGTCGAACGTGCAGGCGCCCTTGGTGATCCAACCGGTCGACGCGACGGCCGGGCCCTCGGTCACGGCACCGCTGTAGCCGCAGATCGCGTAGCGCGGCTCGGGGTTGACGACCTCGGTGCTGATCCACAGTGCGGCGAAGTGCGAGTCGTCGATCGTGTCGAAGCCGAGGCCCGTGGTCGCGAGGTCGCGGGTCGGAGCGATGTCGAGCGTCACGGGCTGCCGGTCGCCCGCGGGATCCGGAGCGCTCGCGCCATGGGCCCAATCGAAACGCTCGAGCCAGATTCGGTCGCCGAGCACGCCGGTGATCTTGCCCGGCGCGGCCGTGGTGTCCGCGGTCGCGAACAGCACGGCGTAGCGACCCGCGTTGCCCTCGACGACGGGCTGCAGCTGGTGGTACGCCCCGCCGCTGGCGAGGTCACTGCTCCAGACCCCGGACGCGATCGAGCCGTCGCTGCCGATGCGGCGGACGTTCAGATCCCAGTCCTCGGGGAACAGCGAGTTGTCGTAGTTCTGCAGCGCACAGACCCAGGACCACGAGGCGCCGCCTTCGGCGACCTGGTTGACCGTAGGGCGCTCGCTGTCGCGAAACTGCGACACCTCGATCGGGAAGCGAGAACCGAAGCTCCCGGTCGGTGTCGTCAGGTCGAGCAGACTGCCGTAGACGTCGCTCGCGGCAGTGTCGGAGAACGCGAAGGCGTTGTTCTCGTGCTGGAAGACCACGAGCGCCTTGGTTCCGGCCGCACCGCCTTCGACGCCGCCGACGTCCGGGCGCCAGTCGTTGCCGGTCGGCGACGGCACCGCGAGGACGCTCGTGCCCAGAGTCGTATCGCCGCTGGCGTGCACGTGGCAGCGCAGCTGGCTCTGGGCGGAGCCGCTCGTGAAGTGGCGGCGGAACACCAGCGCCCATCGATCGGCGCCGCCGACGTAGGCGCAGCACGGCTGGTCGGCGACCCAGGTGGTCGAGAGGTCGCTGTAGACGATGCCGCGCGGGGTGTAGTCGTCATCGGTGAGACGCGCGACGACGTCCCAGTCGAGGATCGAGAACCGCACCGACCAGACCGTCATGACGTTCGCGGCCGTCGCGTCGTCGTCGCGGCCGACGTCGACCGTCGCGATGGCGACCGGCGCGATGTAACCGTGGATGCTCGACAGCGTCGCCAGGATCGGGTCGACGACGATCGGCAGCTCGGCGTGCGCGAGCCAGCGGTGAGGCACCCGCAGCGTGACCTCGCCGTGATCCCAGGACGTCGCGATCCCGATCCTGGCGCCGCTCCGGTCACGGACCCATGCCTTGCCGTAGCGCACGATCGCCAATCCGTCGCCGTCGCGGAAGGTGAGATCCTGATGCGCGGGTGCCGCGTGGTCAGCCGCGAGCAGCGAATCGATCGCGCCCGTGATCACGAGGTCGCCACTGCCCGGGAGCTCCTCGAAAACGAAAGTCTGCTCGAGGCCGTTCGCGAGCACGTCGTAGGCTTCGGTGAACGCCGCGAACCGATACTCGCACCGGTAGTCCGAAGTAGCTCGCCGCGGGCGCTCCCCGGCGGCGAGCAGCTCCTCGGCGCCGCGCCGGACCGAGGTCGTGCGCCACGACAGCGGCTGGTTGTGAGGGTAGCTGCCGCCGAGCCGCGGCACGAACGTCATGCCGTCGTGGAACGAGACCTTGTACTCCGTGCCGGCCGCCCAGATGCCGTACGGCTGACCGAGATCGGCTTCGGCGGTGTGGATCGGGATGCGGAGATCGGCGGCGGGAGGCACCGCCCGCGGCATGTTCGCTGCGTCCGGCCGTTGGGCAGCCAGCGGCGAGCAGAGCGTCGTCGCGACGGTCGAACCGGCGACGAGGACACGAAGGAGGTTCATGCCGGGACGGTGGTCGACGCCGCTCCTGCTGGACACCCGCGCCCGGGTTTTTCGAACCGGCGAACGACCGGCCTCGCCAGCGGTCACGACCCGCGCCCGCCCGCGGCGGGCCGTGGAATTCCGGAACCGGCGTTCCGGTCGCGCGCGCGCCCCGCGGTTCCAGGGGTGAAGCGCACGCCACTCCGGCAGCGCCCCACCCGAGAACACGAACGATGACCAAGCTCCCGACCTCCACCCTGTTCGCCGCCCTGACGACCGTCTTCGCCGCTTCGACCGCGGCCCAGAGCCTCGACGGCACCGTCGTCACGGATCCGCAGGCCAACACCGCAACCTACACGTTCCACGTCGACGGCCCGCCGCTCGGCCAGAGCGTCCTGTTCACTTCGCTGCGCCAGGGCATCCCGCTGCAGTTCCCCGGTCTCTACGGCGCCCTGCTGGTCGACCCGAACTGGGTGGTCCCGTTGACGACCCTGTCGCTCGACGGCGCCGGCCAGGGCACCTGGTCGATGCAGGCACCCTGGCAGTTCGCGAACGGCCTGCCGCTGTTCACGCAGGCGTTTGCGATCGACCAGCAGCAGAACCTCGCGTTCACCAACTTCGTCGGCAACGTCGCCTTCGACGTCAACCTGCCGTTCGTCTTCGGCATGGGCGTGTCGTCCGACTACGTCGGCGGCAACCTCGACGTCATGATCGAGAATGGTCCGGCCGGCGGCAACGTGACGGTGTGGGTCAACGGCGGCCAGAAGGCGACCGGCATGCTGGTGCTCGACGGCAACGGCAACGGCACGGTGACGACACCGGTGCCGGGCGGCATGCAGCGCGGCGACACGGTGACGATCCTGGTCAACGGTCAGCCGGTGCGGACCTGGCAGCACTGACCGGCAGCGGCCGAACCCGCAGCCGTCCGCCTCACTGCACCAGGCATCCGCTCGGCGGTGCGACCTGCACGCGCGAGTTGGCGTCGATCCCGAGCGGGTGGAAGAACACCCGCGCGTCCAGCAGCGCCGGCACGTTCGGCACCGTGCTCACGAACAGTGCGCTGCCGAGCGGATCGACGGGCACCATGGTCCAAAGGTCGGCGCCGGCGCCGAGCCACGCCGGTTGTGCCAGCGCCGGGTGCGCGGCGCCGCGAGCCGCGGTCGAGAACAGCATGAAGACCGGCGTGCCGGGCACGCCGTAGACCAGAAAGCCGTATTGCGCGCCGCGGCGGATGCCGTTCACGGGACCGAGCACACCGAGCAGCGGCTCGGCAGCGGACGGTCCGACGACCGCGGCTCCCGCGGGCACGCCCGCGCCAGCCTGGGCCGTCGTGCGCGCGGTTGCCACCGGCTGGCTCGTCAGGTTGCGGATGCCCGCACCACCCGGACCGGCCGGGGACGAGCCGCCGGTGATCGTGCAGTCGGCGAGCCACGCGTTCCCGGCCTGCACCACCAACGCATCGTGCGCCGCCGCCGAGCCGAACGAGACATCGCCGCCGGTGAACGTGCAGCGGGTGGCGTGCAGGCCGCCGCCCTCCACGACCAGGCCCGGACCGCCCGCCGTGACCCACCACGGGCCGCCTGCGAAGGAACAGAAGGTGGCAGCGAGGCGGCCACGGACGCGAGCCCCGGCCGCAGCGCTGACGCCGCCGATGACCTGGGACTGCACCATGACGACCTCGGCAGCGGCGTCGATCGCGAGCGTCGTCGGGAACCCCTCGAACGAACATCGCTCGAACCCGACCTGGCCACGCCGCACCACGGTGCTGGTGTAGAAGCGGAGACCGAACACGTAGGCCTGCTGGCCGGCGGGCACGTCGATCACGACCGGTGAGGACGAGATCACGCTGGGCTCGTTGGTCTGCGCCTGGCGGAGCGTGACGCCCGCGGTCATCGTGAACGCCTCGTAGATCCCGGGTGCTACGACGATGACGTCGCCCGCGACCGCGACCGCGAGTGCCTGGTGGATCTGGGCGTAGCTGCCGCCCGATCCGACGTGGAAGACGTTCTGTCCGCGAGCGACGGCACACAGGAGGAGCGCGGCGAGGTATCGCATTCGCCCGGATTCTAGCCGGCTTCCCCGTCGACGACCGGTGTGTGCACTCGGCCCGTCTTCACCGCTACGATCCCGGGCCGCACGACGTGCCTCCGACGCCAGCGCCCCATGCCGACCCCCACCCCGCTCTGCCTGCTCTCCGCTCTTCTCGCTGCCACGACCGTCGCCACCGACCCACCGGCGCACGATCGCCAGCAGCTCTTCGTCGGCGGTACCGAGGGCTACCACAGCTACCGGATCCCGGCGCTCGTGACCTCGACCCGCGGCACGCTGCTGGCGTTCTGCGAAGGGCGCAAGAACAGCCCGGCGGACTACGGCGACATCGATCTGGTCCTCAAGCGCTCGGAGGACCACGGCGCCACCTGGTCGCCGCTAGCCATCGTCTGCGGCGAAGGCGGGCATACGTGGGGCAACCCGACGCCGGTGACGGACCGCGAGACCGGCCGCATCTGGCTGTTCTTCAACTGGAACGCCGAGGACCACAATCAGTTCGGCGACCACGGCTACGAGAAGATCAGCGCCTGGGGTGATCGGCGCCTGTTCGTGACCTTCAGCGACGACGACGGCGTGACCTGGGCGCCGCGCCAGGAGATGACCGAGTCGCTGACGCCCAAGCACCACGTATGGGACGCGGTCGGGCCCGGCAACGGCATCCAGACCGTCGCCGGCCCGAAGCCCGGTCGACTGATCATCCCGGCGATCGGCCGCAACCTCTTCAGCGACGATCACGGCGCTTCGTGGCAGGTCCACGAGATCGGCGGCAAGACCTCCGAAGCCACCATCGTCGAGCTCAGCGACGGCCGCCTGCTGCGCAACGACCGCTCGAACAAGACCGTCTGGTCCGAACACAAGCGGCGCCTGGTATCGGTCGGACAGATCGGCGAGCGCTGGGGTGACTGGCATCCCGACGCCGCGCTGCCGACGCCACGCTGTCAGGCATCGAGCATCCGCTACGCCCACGACGGCACCGAATGCCTGCTCTTCCTCAATCCCGCGACGACGACCCGGCGGCGGCACATGCGGGTGCGCGTCAGCACGGACGACGGCGCCACCTGGGAGCGCGGGCGCTTCCTGCCCGGCCCCGGTGCGCCGGACGAACCGTCGCCGACCGAACGTCAGGGCGGCTACTCGGGTTTGACGCAGACGGCGGAAGGCGGCATCGCGGCGTTGGTCGAGTGGAACGCCGACGTCGGTGACCGCGGGTCGCACAAGTCGATCGCGCTGCATCGGTTCACGCTGGACTGGATCGCCGACCCGAAGTGAGGCAGCGCGCCGCCGCGCGCGCCGCGAGTCCGAATCGAGCTGGCCGGCTGCGCGCCGGTCCTTCGCCTCTACCGGGAGACCCGACCCCGGTAGCAACATGAACCATCGATTCCAGACTCTATTCTCCGTCACGGCCGCGCTCGGCCTCGCCACCGCCGCTCCGTCCCAGCAGATCGACACCACGCAGAGCCGGGTGCCGATCCACACCGCCGCCGACGACGCGGGCCTGCCCTACGGCGTCTGGGCCGCCGGCGCGACCTACAAGGCCTCGTTCCACGACGGCTTCACGTTCGTGCCGCTGATGGGCGAGCGCGTGCAGGAGGTCCAGCGCTGGACCTGGCGCACCGAGTCGATCCGCTGCGGCGGCGTCGAGTTGATCACCGGTCGCACGCGCGCCGGCGAGCAGGCCGGCGACTGGCGCTACGAGTACGATCTCGGCGCCGCGATCGAGGCCTACGACGTGCGCACCGACGGCGTCGAACAGACCTTCGTGATCGCGGCGCGGCCGGCAGCCGGTCACGGCGACCTCGTGATCGTCGGCCGAATCGGCGGCACGCTGGCCAGCACGCCGCGCGGCCCCGAGCACGCGGCGCTGACGTTCGGCGACGGAGCGGCAATCACGGCGGTCGGCTACGGCGCGGCGACCGCGGTCGACGCCAACGGCGCGCGCGTGCCGATGACGACCGCAGTCGACGGCGACCGCCTCGAGCTGCGCCTGTCGGCAACCGCGCTCGAGGGTCTGGAGTTCCCGCTGACGATCGACCCGTTGCTCACCAATCAGGTGTTCGGCATCCACACCGAGGCCTTCGACCTCGACATCTACCGCGACGACGACACCCGGTTCGGCGATGCCTGGGTGGTGTTCTCGACGCGCGCCGCCGCAAACGATGCGGATCTCTACGTGCGGCGCTTCCCGGACGATTTCACCGGCCCGGGCGCGACGGTGTACTCGGACATCACGACCAGCTGGAGTACCCAGCGCGGCAGTGTCGCAGGTACCGCGGGAACGGGACCGATTCCGGGTCGGGTGGTGACCGTGTTCGATCGCGACTACCCGAGCGGCTTCCGCCGCGTGCGCTGGCACGCCCACGACAAGGACGACGCGACGCTGATCCCCTCGCACGGCAGCGTCCCGTTCGTCGCGAACACCAACGACTGGCGTCCGGACGTCGGCGGGACCCGCGCGCAGAGCGGCACCACGAGTGTCTTCGTGGTCATGCAGCGTGAGTCCGGCAACCTGTTCCAGAACGGCCCCAGCAGCGCCCTCTACGGCTTCGAGCTCGACACCGCGGCGGCCGCCCAGGGCACCATCGTCGGGTCGGTCGTCGAGGTCGGCGCCGGCACGCTGTACGACGAGGAACGCCCAACGATCAACCAGGTCGCCGCCGGCGGCTCGGCGTTCTCCTGGGTGCTGGCCTGGCAGGCGCACGACAACACGCCGAGCGGGCGCTGGACGGTCTACGGCCGCCGGTGGTCGATCACCGGTGGCCCCGCGTCCGTGATCTCGCCGCTGAGTGGCATCGCGCTCCACGACGAGATCACGCCGGCGATCGCGGGCGAGCAGGGGCGCTACCTCGTGACCTACGGCAACTACGTCGGCAGCACCTGGAAGCCCGCCGGTCCCGGGGCGAACGAGGTCGCGGCGACCCGCGTCGACTGGCCGCACGGCACGTTGTCCGCGCAGAAGCCGTACGGCCAGCGCGTGCTCGCCCCGGCGGTCGGTTTCGACTTCCGGGCCGGCGACTGCGCGTTCGACTGGGAATCGGCGTCGCACTGGGGTGTCACCTACACCCGGGTCGGGGCGACCGTCGGCCAGTTCCGCGCGGTCCGCATCGGCTTCGACGGCGAGCAGGTCGAGGAGGTGTATCCGTACCTCGCCAACGGCTACCAGCCGTACCCCGGTGGCATGGTGTTCGACGAGGATCACAACCGCTTCACGTTCGCATTCTTCGTCGACACGGGTGGCGCCAGCAACACGCTGTGGGCCAACCACCTGACCTACCCGTCGGCGCCGCTCTCCTCGAACTACGGCACCAACTGCCACGCCGGCTCGTGGCTGCTCTGGGAGAACTACAACCGGCGTGGCAACGAGAACGGCGCGATCCGGCTGGTGCAGGCGCGACCGCTGAGCGGCGTGTTCCTGGTCGCGTCGACCGCGTCCGCCGCGATCGCGCTCGACCCCTACGGCATCCCGGGCTGTTCGGCGTTGGTCGACGGCTCACCGTCGATACACCTCGCGACCATGGTGCAGGTGACCAATGCGAACGGAGAGTTCAACCTGCCCCTGCCGTTGCCGAGCCAGATGCCGGTGTTCGATCTGCACCTGCAGGCGTTCGTCGTCGACCCGAACGCGAACGCGGCGGGTCTCGAGCCGACCCACGGTTTGCTGGTGCCGATCCGCTGAGCGGCAGCGCGCGAAATGTGGAAGACTGCGTGACGGGATCGTCCGAGCGACGTCCTTCCCAGGCTCCCCCATTCTTCCGGGGCGGTCCGCCAGGCCGCACCGGCCTGCGCGCCAGAACCGCAATGCACCTTACCACCGCAACTTCCGCCCTCCTGCTCGCCGCCGCTGCGGTGGCCCAGGACATCTCCATGCCGCCGTTCGACATGACGTTCGGTAGCGCACAGACCCTCGGCTTCTACTTCCAGGCTCCGATCGGCGCGCTCGTGACAGGGGTACGGGTCTACAACGAGCTCGCGCTCCCCAATCAGGTCGTCGAGATCATCGACATGAACGGCGCCCCCCCGCCGCTGCAACCTGCCACGGCCATCGGCACCCAGCTCTTCTACGACAACCAGACCCCGGCCGGGCAGATCGTCGCGGTGCCGAACGTGCCGCTGGTCGCGGGCGGGCACTACGTGTTCCTTTGCGCCGCGACGGCCTCGCCGACAGCCAGCGTCTCGGAATGCTCGGCTCCCGGCTTCTGGGAGACCGGCCAGGAGACGTTCCTCGGCGTGCCCATCACGCTGGTTCGGTGCGACACCCTGAACCCGATCGCGGCAACCGGCGGCCCCGGCGTCACGCACCCGATCAGCCGCGGGGTCAACGCGGTGCTCTCCCGCGCCGAGGTCTACCTCGCCCCCGGTCCTGGCGTCGCGCTCGACGAACCGTACGGCACCGGCTGCGGCGAGGAGTTCGGGAGCTTCTACGAGCAGTTCCCGACCGGCGCGTTCGACCTGTCGAACAGCAGCCTGTCGCTGTTGTTCAACGGCAGCTACTACGAGGTCGTGAGTGGGATGGGCACGTGGCACTCGACGGCGAACGCGACGCCGATGAGCTTCACCGCACCGCACGACGAGATCGTCCAGCCGATCACCGGCGGGCCGATGCCGACGCCTGCCGGCGCCACGAGCCAGCTCGCGATCTGCCCGAACGGTCGCATCGCGGTCGCCGTCGGCGCGACGCGGAACCCCGTGCCCCACGCATCGATCATGCTGAACCAGCCGGTCGAGGCGTGGTACAGCTGGCACGACTACGATCCGACATCGCAGGGCGGCGGCGACATTCTGTGGGAGGAGACCAGCAGCCACGTCTACGTCACCTGGGATCAGGTGGTGACGTCGGGTACCGGGGGCAGCCCCAGCACCTTCCAGTTCCAGTTCGAGAAGTCGACGGGGCACGTGACCTTCGTCTGGCAGAACGTCGACCCGGGCGGCTGGGGTCACCTGGTCGGCTACTCCCCCGGCGGCGCGAGCGCCGATCCGGGCCCGGTCGACATCAGCGTCGCCGCACCGCAGACGTTCGCGGTCGGCAGGGCCGACCATCGCCCGCTGCGACTCGACGCCAGCGCCCGCCCGCTGATCGGCACCGGCTTCACCCTCGACACCTTCGAGATCCCGCCCGGCAGTGCGCTCGGCGCGACGATCGCAGGACTCGCCGAGTTCACCGCCGGGGTGCCACTCGCGGGCTTCGGCATGCCGGGCTGCTTCCAGTACGCGAGCAACGACGCGCCGGCCCTGTTCGTCCCCGGCGGCACGACGGCGCAGCTGCCGTTCGTGATCCCGAACGACCCCGGCCTCGCCGGCGTGATCGTCGTCACGCAGTCGGCCGCACTCGCACCCGGTAGCAATCCGCTCGGCATCATCACGTCGAACGGGCTGCGGCTGCGCATCGACCTGAACTGACCGGCGCCACGGGGTGTTCGGCGCCGGCAGCCCGGTGTAGCATCGAACGCCGAAAGACGGGGCAGCCGCAGGAGTCGCGGCTGGGAACCGCCGTCGGGGCCAGCGTCATGACCAGCAGCTTTCCCGACCTCTTCTCGCGCCGCCCCTGGCGGACACCCGGGCGCGAGCTGCCCTGCCAGCCGCCGACGGGGATGCTCGGTCCGCACGAGACCCTGATGCTGTACGACCTCGCGCACGAGGCCTACACCGGTGCCGGCTGCATCGTCGACGCCGGCTGCTACCTCGGCCGCTCCGCGGTGATGTTCGGGACCGGGCTCGCGGCCAATCCGGCGGTCGCCGACAAGGCCGGGCGCATCCACTGCTTCGATCTGTTCACGCTCGGGCCGCACGGCGCCGCCATGCTGCAGCAGCGTGGCCAGGAGGCGCGGGCCGGCGATTCGGTGCGAGCAGTGTTCGACGAGAACACCGCAGCGGTCGCCGACTCGCTCGTCGTGTACGAGGGCGATCTCATGCAGACGGTCTGGCCGCCGCAGCCGATCGAGGTGCTGTTCGTCGACATCGCCAAGACGCCGCAGCTGTGCCAACGGGTCGTCGATCTGTTCTTCGGCAACCTGCTGCCGGGCAAATCGATCGTGATCCAGCAGGACTACCACCACGGCCTCGCCTGCGTGCCGATCGTCGTCGAGTTCCTGAGCCCGTACTTCGAGGTGATCGACGCTCGCACCGACTTCTCGCACACCTCGCACTGCATCGCGCCGATCCCGGCCGACGCCTTCCGACGGGCCGTGCGCTACGACTTCAGCGAACGCGAACAGCTCGATCTGATGCAGCGCGCGATCGACCGGCTGCCCGACGAGCTTCGCCACTATCTCGGCCTGGCCCAGGCCCAGCTGCTGCACCAGCTCGGGCGGCCGGACGAGGCCCGGCGCGCAGCTCGGGTCTGGCAGCAGGCGAGTCCACCGAACACATCACCGGTCGACCCCAGCAACTGGCCGCGCCGCCTGCAGCAGCTCGACGAGGCGCTGGCGCGCCCGGTCGACTCGTCGGATTCGCATTCGGCCTGACGAACGTTCCGACCTCGCATCCGGGAATGGCGGTAACACCGCCCGGCCGGCACGCTACCAGCTACGTCCCCCGCCGCCACCGTCCCACGGAGCGCCCGATGCGAACCTGCCAGCTGTTCTTCACGACGTTGCTCACGCTCTCGTCGGCGCCGTTGACGGGCCAGCAGCTGGTTGCCGATGTCGCGCCCGGACCGGCCGTCCCGCCGCTGTCGTCCTATCCGGACAACTTCGTCGCGCTGCCGAACGTCGCGTGTTTCAGCGCGTCGACGGCCGAAGGCGGCAGCGAGCCCTGGGTCACCGACGGCACCGCGGCCGGTACCCGCCGCCTGCGCGATCTCGTACCGGGCATGGAGTCTTCTGCGCCGCGTCTGTTCTGCGCGGTGGCCGGCAAGATCCTGTTCGCCGCCCGGCTGTACGCGCATCTGCTGCCGGCAAACGGCGAGCTGCTGTTCTGCACCGATGGCACGCCGCAGGGGACGGTGATCACACCGGTGCCGGTCCTGCCGCAGCCGATCCGCGCGGTCTACCCGCTGAGCAACGGTCTGCTGATCGACTACCACGGTGTGGTCTATGCGTCCGACCTCACGGCCGCCGGGTCACAGCCGGTGCCGGGGATGAACTGGTTCACTCCCCAGCTCGAGGTCGGCGGGGTCACCTACGGCACGTGCATCACGACGACGGGTGACCACGAGATCTGGGCGAGCGACGGCACGGTCGCCGGTTCGCGGCTGGTCGTGCCGGGTGCCCAGGGCCACGCGCCGCCGAGGAACTTCGTGGCCTGGAATGGCCGCATCTACTACCACGAGTTCCAGAACACCTGCTGGCTGAGCTCGACGGACGGCATCGCGGGCCGCACCCAGCACGTGCAGCTCGCGTTCGCCTACCCCGAGCACGCCGAACGCATGTTCGTACGCGGCGGGCGGCTGGTTTCGGTGTTCAACGGCGAACTGCTGAGCAGCGACGCGACCCCGGCCGGCACCACAACGCTGGCGCTGCCGTGTTCGGATCTCGGCGACCTCTGCGAGTTCGGCGGCAGGCTGTTCATGCGCGCCACGTCGCCGGCCACCGGCTACGAGATGTGGACCACGGACGGCACGGTAGCCGGCACCGCGATCGTCGCGGATCTGGCACCGGGCATGGCCGATTCGAATCCGAGCCTGCCGGTGGAAACACCGAACGGCATCTTCTGCAAGGGTACGGACGCGCTCGGCGCGCCGCACCTCTACCAGATCTTCGGGCCCGCCACGATGCTCGACATCGGGCAGCTGCCATCGAACTCCCCCGTCGGCTACGTCGCGAGTCCGAGACCCAGTGCGCCCCCGACGCTGTTCACGCCGTTCCTCGATGGCGTGCTGTTCGCGGCCGAGACCTCGACGGGGCAGGACATCGAGCCGTGGTTCGGCAGCGCCAGTCGACCGGCGGCGCTGCTGCGCGACCTCGACGCCAACGGCCGCAGTCTGCGACTCGGGCCGAACCCGGTCGCCGTGCCGGTCCGTGAACAACTGCTCTTCGGCTCGACCGGTTCCGGTGGCGTCGGCATCTATGGCACCGACGGCTCGACGACCCAGCTCGTCGTGCCATGGGGTGGATTCACGCAAGGCGCGAAGCTCGCGCGCTTCGGCGATCGCATCGCGTACCTGACCACGAACGACGTGCGCCTGGCTGATCGCAACGGCGCCAATGTCGTGGCGCTCCACAGCGGCCTCTATTCGTCGCTGGTGCAGGTGCAGCGCGATCGCATCTGGTTCCTGGACGGCAGCGCGCGGCTCCACGTCAGCGACGGCACCGCGGCGGGAACGATCCCCGTCACGGGCGCGGCCGGCATCGCGGCGTTCGACTATCGGGTGCTGCCGGGATGGATCGCGCTGTGGAACCTGCAAGGAACCTACGGCACCGATGGCGTCGCAGCGGCCCAGCAGCTGGTTCCGGGAGCGGCAGGTTGGATCGGGGTGGTCGACGACCGACTGGTCCTGCTGGCGCCGTCGGGGGGTGGCTGGGCGCTGACCTCGACCGACGGCACGCTCGCGGGCACCCTCGCGCTCGCGTTCGTTCCCGCATCGAACGATCCGAAGGCAGCGGTCGGCGGCGGCCTGGCGTTCGTCAGCGATGGCGCCGCGATCTGGCAGACCGATGGCACCCTGACCGGCACCGCCATGATCGCGACGATCCCTCCGGACATGCAGCTCCATCGGCTGCTGCCGACCGCGGACGCGCTGTTCGTCACCGCCGCGACACCGGCGACCGGCAGCGAGCTGTGGCGCATCGATCGCACCGCCGGTCAGATCGCGCTCGTGACCGAGCTGGCGCCGGCGGAGATCTCGGGTGTCGGCTTCGCCGCACCGCTCGGCGACGGCAACCTGCTGTTCCTCAGCGGCGGCGACGAGACCACCGGGCGCGAGCTCTACGTCAGCGACGGCACCGCATCGGGCACGCGCCTGCTCGCCGATATCCACCCGGGTCCGAACAGCTCGAACCCGGAGCTGCTCGGGATCGCCGACGACGCGGTCTACTTCCTGGCCGACGACGGCGTGCACGGCATCGAGCCGTGGACGATGCCGCTGGCGGCGAGCGGCGCGGCCCGTCTGCAGCCGTTCGGCATCGGCTGCCCGGGCGCGTTCGGCAACCCACAGCTCACGCCGACCGCGCCGCCGATCCCCGGCACCGCGAGCTTCGGCTTCGAGCTCGACGCCGTGCAGGCCGGGACGCTCGTGTTGTTCGGGCTCGGCACGGACGACGGCCAGGTCGCGCTCGGTTCCTGCGACCTGCTGCTCGGCGGCAACATCGCGAGCGTATTCGGAGTCTCGAGCGCGGGCGGCAGCGCGACCTTGACGCTGCCACTGCCCGCGGCGCGGCGGTTCATCGGCCTCCGCTTCGCGGTGCAGGCCTTCGCGCTCGACACCAGCACCGCGCGCGGGTTCGCGATGAGCGATGGTGAGATCGTGATCATCGGGCGATAGCGGGCGCGTCCTGGCCGGCACGATGAGCCGGCAGGGTGGGCCTGTCGCGGTGCGCATCGCGATGGGACAATCCCGCGATGCTCCACGGCAGCGCCCTCTCGCTCGCGCTCACCGCCACGGCGGCCGCGCAGGCGCCGTTCGACTGGATGCCGGCACGCGTGCTCGCGCCGCGCTCCGGTCACGCGATGGTCTACGACACCATCCGCGCGCGCACCGTGCTGTTCAGCGGCGATCCGCGCGGACGCGACACCTGGGAGTGGAACGGCGACCGCTGGCTCGAACGCGCACCGACGGCCAGTCCGAGCGGGCGTTTCCTGCACGCCGCGGCGTTCGATCCCGGCAGGCAACGCGTCGTCGTGTTCGGCGGCTTCGACGGTGCGAACAAGCTCGGCGACACCTGGGAATGGGACGGCGAGGACTGGCAGCAGGTCGCGACCGCGCTCGCGCCGAGCCCGCGCTACAGCCATGCGATGACGTTCGACGGCGCACGCCAGCGCGTCGTGCTCTTCGGCGGTCGCGCCGACGCCGGGCTGCGAGCCGACACCTGGGAATGGGACGGCGCGAGCTGGACGCAGCGCCCGACGGTCACGGGCCCGAGCGCGCGCTCGGATCCGGCGCTGACCTGGGACGTCGCACGCCAGCGCGCCGTGCTGTTCGGCGGCTGGTCCGGCAGCGCGCCGAGCGCGGAGACGTGGGAATGGGACGGCAACGTCTGGACGCAACGCACGCCGCCGACCGCGCCGCTCGCCTGCTACGGCGCCGCGATGACCTACGACCTCGGCCGCCAGCGGGTGCTGCTGTTCGGCGGCTTCGCGACGATCGGCGCCCTGGCCGATGCCTGGGAGTGGGACGGCAGTTCGTGGACGCTGCGGACGCCGACCGCAGTGCCCGACCCGCGCATGCGGTCCGGACTGGTCTACGACGCCGCGCGCCAGCGCGCGGTGCTGTTCGGTGGTGATCGCGGCGGCACGGGCAGCCTCTCCGACACCTGGGAATGGGACGGCGCGGCGTGGAACCGCCGCGTCGCGGCGAGCACGCCGCCGGCGCGCGTCGGTCACGCGATCGCCTACGACGACGTTCGCGCGCGCGTCGTGCTGTGCGAGAACAGCGTCTCGCCCGGGGTCTCCGCAACCTGGGAATGGGACGGCCTCGATTGGACGCAGCTCGCGCCCGCCGTCAGCCCGGGGGCAAGGCGTAACCACGCCATGGCCTGGGACCGCTTGCGACAGCGCGTCGTGTTGTTCGGTGGCTGGGACGGCGGCGTCGCGTTCGCCGACACCTGGGAGTGGGACGGCAGCACGTGGACGCCGGCAGGCGCATTCCCCGTACCGCCGGGGCGCCTCGACCACGCGATGGTGTTCGACCCGGTACGCCAACGGATCGTGATGTTCGGTGGCTGGGACGGGCTCAACAAGTTCGCCGACACCTGGGAGTGGGACGGCGTCGCGTGGCTACAACGCACGCCGCCACTGAGTCCGAATCCGCGGTTCGACCACGGCATGGCCTGGGACCGAGCCAACCAGCGCGCCGTGCTGTTCGGCGGCGCCACCGGCTTCGGCGATCTCGCGGACACGTGGGAATGGAACGGAGCGTCCTGGTCGCAGCGCGTGCCGACCGCGAGTCCGGTCGCGCGTTCGCAGCACGCGATGGCATGGCACGACAGCCGCCAGCGGATCGTGCTGGTCGGTGGCAAGGGCTCGAACCCGAGCGGCACCGCGCTCTATCTCGCAGACACCTGGGAGTGGGACGGCACCAACTGGCTGTCGCTCGCACCCGCGACGACACCGAACTCGTTCCGCGCTCCGATCATGGCATTCGACGCGGCGGCCGGTCGCCTCGTGGTCTGGGGACTGCCGACGCCGCCGACCCAAGGCAGCTCGGAGACCTGGCTCGGTGGCGATCTGACGCGCGCCGTCGCGCAGCCGTTCGGCCAGGGCTGCCCGGGCAGCAGCGGCGTGCCGCGGCTCGCGAGCGACGAACCGTGGCTCGGCCATCCGGGCTTCCGGCTCGAGCTCGCAGCGATCCGCGCGAACGCGGCGTGCATGTTCGGGCTGTCCTTCGCGACGCAGCCGCAGCCGTTCGGGGCGTGCACGCTGTATCTCGCCGCGCCGGTCGGAACGCTGTTCGTGCCGGGCGACGCGGCGGGGTTCGCAGCGACCCGGCCGCTCGCGATCGCGACGACGCCGGGATTGCGCGGCCTCGCGTTTTACGCCCAGGCGGTCGTGCTCGATCCGCTCGGCAGCGCAGGCGGGCTGGCCGCGAGCGCCGCGCGCCGTCTCGTGGTCGGCGATTGAAGCGCGCGCGGCTCGCGGCAAACCCGCCGCAGCGGAGTCGTCGCCGGCGGCAGAATGCCGTTTTCGGCTCAGCCGCGGCACGTCGCCGGAACCTTCTGCGGCTGCCGCGACACCTACCACCGGCATGACCTCGTTCCTCCCCGTTCTCCCGGCCATCTTCGTCATGCTCGCGACAGCCCAGGGACTCCGGGCGCAGTGTGGCCTCGACGTCGACTACGTCGGCTACCCCGGCCTCACCGGCCCCGTCAGCGATTCGACGCTCTGGGATCCCGATGGCTCCGGACCGCTGGTGCCGCGCGTGGCCATGATCGGCGACTTCCGTTCTGCCGGCACGCAACCAGCCGATCGGATCGCGGTCTGGGATCCCGCCACCGGCGGCTTCGACCCCGTGACGGTGCCGCCACACGCCGGCACGTGGGAGCCTCGTTGCGTCGCCGCGGGCGGCAGCGGCAATCTCTACGTCGGCGGCAAGTACGCGAACCTGACGCGCTGGTCGGCCGGTATCGCCACCACGCTGTCGGCCGGCGGCAGCGGCATCGACTTCATCGAGGCCGTCGCCGAACTGCCGAACGGGGACGTCGTCGCCGGTGGCCACTTCACCACCATCCACGGCGTCGCCGCCGCCAACATCGCGAGCTGGAACGGCTCGACGTGGCAACAGCTCGGCAACGGCCTGACTCTCGTCGGCCCTTCGCCATATCCGGTGTCGGTCTACGACCTGCTGCCGTTGCCGAACGGCAACCTGCTCGCGTTCGGCAACTTCGACCGCTCCGGCGCGACGATCCTGAACGGCTTCGCGGTGTGGGACGGCTCGAGCTGGAGCCCACCGCCGTGGGGGATCCCGGGCACGGTCCGCGGCATCCACCAGGATGCCAGTGGCGAGCTCGGCGCGCGATCCGAGATCCTGGGGACGGAACACCTCCTGGTCTTCGACGGGACGACCTGGAACACCGTGGCGACGTTCAGCGGTGGCTACGCCTTCGACGTCGAAATGCTCGGCAACGATCGATACGTCGCCGTCGGGAGCTTCACGGCGGTCCTGGGCATGCCAGCGGTCGGCGCGGCCTACTACGACGGTTCCAACTGGAGCCCGCTGTTCCTCACCGGCGAGATCACCGGCTCGCGCGACGTCTTCACCGTCAGCGCGACCGCCGGCGGAGATTGGATCCTGGCCGGCAACTTCGACCACAGGACCGGCGCGGCGAATGCCGTGCGCTTCGACGGCTCGAGCTGGCACTCCCTGTCACCCGGAGTCGAGGCCAGCCACCTGTACGCGGCGGTGCCGGCCGGTGACGGCGCGGTCTACTTCGCCGGGCCGTCGATGCAGAACACCAGCGGCGCGCCCGCCAACGTCGTGCGATGGGACGGGAACACGATCCAGGCGTTGGGGGTCGCGATGGACAGCGATGTGACGGATCTGCTCGTACGCGGACCGGCCGACCTCCTCGCCGTCGGCTTCTTCACCAGCATCGGCTCGACCGCGGCGAGTCACATAGCGCGCTGGGACGGCAGCGCCTGGCAGCCGATGATGCCCGGCTTCGACTCCGCGGTGTGGGCGATCGCCGAGACCGGCACGGGTGAGATCGTGGCCGCCGGCTCGTTCCACCAGGCGGGCAACGCCGCGGCCGAGGGGGTCGCCGCGTTCGACGGTTCGACCTGGTCGGCGCTCGGCACCGGCATGCAGCTGGCGAGCGGCAACGGCGTGTTCGCGCTCGCAGTCGCGTCTGGTTCGACGTTCGCGGGCGGTCGGTTCCAGCTCGGCGGCGTGCAACACCACGTCGCGGAGCTCCGCGCCGGCGTGTGGTCACCGCTCGACACCGGTCTGGACGGCATCGTCTACGACCTGCTCGTGCTGCCGAACGGCGACCTGATCGCCGGTGGCCGCTTCACGACCGCCGGTGGCATCGCGGTACCGAACAACGTGGCGCGGTGGGACGGAACGAGCTGGCACGCGATCGGACCGACGACAACGCTGTTCACGGGCGGTGTACGCGGCCTCGGACGGTTGCCCAACGGCGACCTGCTGGTGACGGGCACCTTTGCCACCGTCGGTGCCGTCATGCGCTTCGACGGCACCGCGTGGTCGCCGCTGGTGCCGCGAACGGGCAGCGCCTGGACCGTCGCGTTCGACGACGAGTTCGGGCTGGCCGTCGCCGGCCAGCTCTCGGGAACGAGTTCGCTCGTCGGCCGCATCGTCGCCAGCTGTCCCGCGACCGAGCAGACGATCGCCACTGCCTGCGTCGGTCCGGCCGGGCCCATGACCCTGTCGGCGACGCGCCACCCGTGGCTCGGCGGTGAGTACCTCGGCGAGTGCAGCGGCTTCGTCGGCAACGCGCTGGCGGCGTCGGTGTTCGGCTTCACGTCGCCCGCTACGCCGCTCGCGAACCTCCATCCGGTCGGCCTGCCGGGTTGCGATCTACTCGCCGACGACGTCGCCGTCCGGCCCCTGCTACCATCCGCGGGCCTCGCACGCGACGGCTTCGCGGTGCCGCAGGACGTCGCGTTGATCGGGGTTGCCGTTCACCACCAACTGTTGCAGCTCGAGCTCCAGGGCGGGATCCCGGTCTCGCTGAGCGGATCGAATGCCCTGGTGGTGACTGTCGGCGCGTTCTGACCGGGTCGCGAGCCACCGCACCGAACGCGAGCGCAGCGACGATCGGCCTGTCGCTCCGGCGCACGATCGGCGACTTCCGTTCGGCGGCGGCAGGGATCAGCGCACGAAGTCGACGGTCACTCGATCGGTCGCCGAGAGCTGATCGACGAGCGGGTCGTAGACCCAGTCCTGAAAGCTCAACGTGACGCCAACCATGGACAGCGGCACGCTCACGGGCCAGGCCGGGAAGCCGCCGATCTGCAACGGCAACACGCCGATCTGATTGGTCGGCACCAGCTGCGTGCAGCCCGGCGCCACGAGCGGGTGCACGATCGGCACGCTGGTGGTGCCGAACGCCGCGATCAGGAAGTGCAGGTCGGTCGGATTCGGACTGAGCCCCGCGACGTAGGTGCCGCGCGTGCCGATCAGCGCGTTCTTGTAGGCATAGGGACCGAGTGCCGGGCCGCTGAAGTCGAGCGTGGCCGCACCGCAGCCGGTGCCACCGTGCTGGATCGCCGCGCCGCCCGGGTGCGACAGGAAGCGGGCGTAGGCCGTGGTCTGGCCGTTGGTCGGCAGTCCAGCGACGGTGTAGAGCATGCGGAAGCGGCCGTTGCTGCGATCG
>JAGQRB010000771.1 GCA_020425925.1 Planctomycetota bacterium | reverse complement strand
TCCGATCCGTTCCCGATGTCATCTCTCGAACACGAACTGCTGCGTCAGGCGGGGGCCCTGCGGGGGCTGGCCCGCGCGCTCGTCGGTCGCGACGACGCCGAGGATCTCGTGCAGGAGACCGCGTTGCGGGCGATGCGCGCCGCACCACCCCGGCCGGGCAGTCTCGCCGGGTATCTGGCGACCGTGCTGCGGCGACTGGCCAGCACGCACCGCCGCGGCGAGCGCCGGCGCCGTGAGCGGGAGCGGCTCGCCGTCTCCCCGGCGGGCGAGGCGCGTCCGGATCAGGTGCTGGCCCGCGGCGAGATACTGCAGCGACTCGTCGCGGCACTGCTGGCGCTACCGGCGCCGTACCGCGACGCGCTACTGCAGCGCTACTTCGAGGACCGTTCGCCGGGCGACATCGCGACGGCCAGCGGGGTGCCGCTGGCGACCGTCAAGACGCGATTGCGTCGTGGCCTCGGCCACCTGCGCACCCTCCTCGACGGTGGCGGCGATGGCGAAGGTGGTGGCGCGGTCGACTGGCGACCGACGCTTGTCGCCGCGATCGGTCTGCGACCCGCCACGGTCGCAGCGGCCCCGACCGGAGTCCTGCTCATGACGGCATCGACGAAGTTGACTCTCGGTGCGGCGATCGCGGTGGCCGCGCTCGCGGCCTTGCTGTTCTGGTCTTCCTGGTCGGGTGGCACAGCGCCGCCGGCAGACGAAACCTCGTCGTCGGTCGCCGCGAACGTCGCCGCGCAGAGCTCACGGACCGGGCCGCCGACGGGCGAACGTCTCGCGGGCACCGGGGTGGTCGAGCGACGCCAGATCTCGCCCGCGCCGACCGCCGTCGGACCGATGGTCCAGGTGCGTGTCTCGGACCCCGGCGGCTCCCCCGTGGCGTTCGCCGAGGTCCTGCGCAGCGAGCCGAATCGCGCGCCGCTGGCCGCGACCCTGCCGGCGGCCGAGCGCCGGCTGTTGCAGTGGGACAGCGAGGCGTGGCTCGCTCGCTTCGGTGCAACGGTCGAGACCGACGCCGACGGCATCGCGCGCTGGCCGTGGCGCGAGCTGCCCAAGAACGGGCAATGGCAGTGCGTGGCGCGCCGGGGCGAGCTCTATGGCGAACTCTACGTGTCGCCGATGGCGCTGGCAGACGAGGTCCACGAGCTGCGCTTGCAGCCCGATCGCAGTTGCCGCGTGGTGGTGGTGGATGCGCAGGGACGATCGGCGGCCGCGATCCCGATCGCGGCACGCTACTCCCTGCAGCGCGACGCGGGAGCGGGCCAGACCTCCTGTGGGTGGACGGATTCCGCGGGGCTGTGCGTCGTGCGGCACGTGCAGCTGTGGAGCGACCGGATCGAGCCGCGCGGATCGACGCTGCCGGCGCGGTTCTGCGTCGCCTGGCCCGGCATCGATGTCGGCGTCGAGGTCGACGCGGCGCGACTGCCCGAGGAGTCGCTGACCCTCGTGCTGCCGGACAGCGGCAGCGTCGAGGTGCACGTTCGCACCAACGCCGGCCAGCCGGTCGTCGGCCGGGTGTTCGGGCTGGCCGACGCCGAGCGTCCGAGCGACGGACTCTGGACCGCTCGGACCGACGCGCAAGGCGTCGCGCGCTTCGCGTCCGTCGCGCTCGGCCGCAGCTGGCTCGTCGGCTTCGAACATGCCCCGCCCGATCGTTACCGCGCCGTCGACGGCCCGCGGCGTGCCGGCGAGCTAGCACGTGTGGACTGGACGCTCGACGACGACGCGGTGCTCGTCGGTCGGCTGCTGCGGGACGGCGCGCCGCTCGCCGGCGTAGCGCTGCAGGTGGCAGCCTCGACGATGCCGGCCACGGCGACGCCGATCGCGACCGATGGCGACGGTGTCTTCCAGCTGCGGTTCGCCCTCGGGCCGCGGGAGCGACGGCTCACCGAGATCCGGCTGCGCCCCGCGGACGACGACCGCGGCGTCCACGGAACGTGCGCGACCTGGCGCGGCGATCTCCTGCTGGCGCCGGGCGAGTACGACCTCGGCGCGCTGGTGGTGCTGCCCGAGCCGATCGTGGTCGAGGTGCAGTTCGTCGTGCCGCAGGGAACGGTCGCGAGCGACGTCGGTTTCGCCGTCGAGGCGGCGACCGGTCCACCGGAGGATCCCTGGCGGGTGGTGCCGCTGCCGAAGCGGCGCGAGGGCGAGGATCGTTTCGCCGTCTTCGGTGAGGTCCCGGCAGCGGCCTT
>JAGQRB010000770.1 GCA_020425925.1 Planctomycetota bacterium | reverse complement strand
GTGTTGGTGCGCGGCCGCAGGTGCGCGACCTCGCGCAGGAACTCGAGGCTGTGTTGCTTGGGCTGGATCGGATAGGTCTCGGGGTCGTCGACGAGACCGACGACGTCGACCTCGGCGGCCTGCAGCTCGACGGTCTGGCCCTTGCCCTGGCTCGCGACCAACCGGCCACGTGCGATCAGCGACGCCCCCGCCGTGAGGTGCAGCACGCCCGACTCGTAGTTCGGCAGCGCATTCGGGGCCACCACCTGCAGCGTGCCCTGACAGCTGCCGTCGCTGATCTGCACGAACGACAGCCCGGCCTTGCTGTCGCGGCGGGTGCGGACCCAGCCGCGGACCTCCACCTCACTGTCGATCGGGACGGCTCCGCTCAGGCACCGCTTCACGCTCACTGACTGCATGCGCGGACTGTTCCGTGCCGACGGTCGCCTTTCAAGCGTCCGCCGGCGCCGCGAAGCCGGGGCAGCGGTCAGCCCAGCATGCTCGGCAGCTCGAGGTCTGGCGCGACGGCGACGATGTTGCAGTGGAACGCGGTCGGCCGCGAGACCCGGTCGTGCCCGGGCTCGGCGCAGAGCGGCACCAGCGCATTCGCGGAGTCGAGGTAGTGGAACGTTCGGAAGCCCGAGCGCTCGAGCGCCGCGCGGCACTCGTCGAACGCGAGCCCCATCTCGACGATGACGATCCCGATCCGGCCTTCCTTCAGCAGCCGTTCGGCGCCGGCGAGCACGCGCCCCTCGTGGCCCTCGACGTCGATCTTGAGCACGTCGATGCGTTCGACATCGTGCTCGGCACAGTAGGCGTCGAGTGTCACCGCGCGCACGGCGCCGCGATCGGGGTCGTCGTAGACCTCCGCGACCCGTGTCACGAACGCGTTCTGCTCGCGGCGCAGGTCCGCCGAACCGCAGCGGTCGGTGACGACACAGGCGTTGACCCGCACGCGCGCGGAGAGGTCGTTGCGCGCGAGGTTGTCGCAGACCGTGCGCACGTTGTCGGCGAGCGGCTCGAACAGATGCACCGGTCGCTCGGCGCGCCGCGCGGCGACCATCGCGTAGGTGCCGATGCCGCCGCCGACGTCGAATACCACGGTGCGCTCGCCGACGACCCGCCGCACCAGCTCGTAGTCCGGTTCGAGCAGCTCGCGGTAGAGCACGAGTCCGCTCGGGCACTGGCTCGGGAAGTCGAACCCGACCTGCAGATCGTCGCCGTCGAGCGCAACGGCGGCGCGGGCCGGCCGCCGCACCTGCAGCGTCGCGAGCGCGAGCGCGCCGCGGGCGGTCCGCCAGACGCCGAAGCGGCTGACCCCGGCGCGGAGCCTGGCCCACGGACTGTCGGGCTGCATCGCGCGGCAGCTGCAGGGAACGTGGGACGGCGGCATGGCAGAGCCATGCCATCGACCAAACCACCCCCGGTGCCGTAAGCCGCCGGCAACCCGGCTGCGAAGCGCCGTTCGCAACGTCGCCACGCGCACTCGCGGCGCGCTGCACCGCGCCGCTCACCGCACCGTCGCGACGATCGTGTCGGTGACCGCGAACGCCGCCCCGAACAGCGCGGCGCTGCAGGCTCCGGTCGCGAGCAGGTCGACGCCCTGGAACCCGAGCTCGAGCCCGACGAGTCCGGGGTCGGTCGGGACCAGGATCGTGAGGCTGCCGCCGAAGACGACCGCCATCGCGGGCAGCTCGACACCCTGTCGACAGGTGCGCACGACCAGATACTGGCAGAACACGGTCGACGGCGTCTTCGGCAGCCCGGCGATCAGGAACGGCAGCTGCGTCGTGCCGCTGGTCGAGACCGTGAAGCTCTCGCCGACCGCGGCGCTGCCGGCGACCTGGATCTGCGGCTCGGTGCCACCGATCGGCTGACAGCCGGTCGCGACCGTCGCGAACAGACCGCCCGGAACCAGCGCATCGTAGAACATTCCACGGATGTCGTGGTCGTTGATGCCGAGGCGCTCGTCGGCCGCGACCAGCCAACGCACGTCGGCCGCCACGGCCGGCGCGCCACCCGCGAGGCCGATACCGAGGTGCGAGCGACCGTTCGCGATCAGTACCTGGTGGCCCTCGTGGTAGAGCACACCGCTGCCGACGACGCCGAGGCTGGCCGCGACGATGTCCTCCGCATTACCCTCCTCGTAGACGTAGACGAACCGCACGCCGTCGCTCGCTACCTTGGCCGCGTACTGGTCGTCGCCGAGCGCGACGCCCGGCTCCGCCGCGCTGAGGTTGCGCTCCGGACCGACGGTCGCGTAGCCCGCGCCGGTCTTCTCGACCAGCCGCCCGACGAGGTCGTGGTGGCTGCCGACGTCGCGATCCCACACGATCAGGCCGTGGACGCCGTTCGAAGCGACCGAGACCCGCCGGTCGTCGTCGAACGCGCCGCCCGCGACGGTGGTCTCGACCTGCTCGATGAACCCGTTCGAGTTCACCGCGGCGTAGCCGATGTCGCCGGTGAAGGAGCAGCCGAGAGACTGCCGGCAGTACGCGACGATCCAATCGTTCAGCGGTTGGCGACGCTCGCTGACGGCGCCGGTGAGACAGCCGAGGTTGTTCGTGATCTCCTGGATCGCCCCGAGCCCGGCGAGGTCGGGCACCAGGACCGTGCGCAGCCGCGGTGTGATCAGGTTGCCCTCGCGCGTGAAGACCACGAGGAAGTCGTGGGTGTCCGATCCACCGATCGCGGGCGCGAGCCCGACCTCGCTACCGGTCGGGTTGAAGGCGATGACCGCCGGCAACGGCAGGATCGCGCCCGCCAGGACGCCGCGCGTGACGATCTTGCCGGCCTGAGTCCAGACCGCCTTGAAGACGCCGCCGGCCTGCGAGCACGCGATATCGGGCACTTCGGCCGCTTCGGTCGAGATCTCGAAGAAGTCGGTCTCGACCGCCGTGCCGGCCGTGTCGAACCGACGGACCTTGATGTCGGTGTCGCTCACCGACAGGCGTTCCTCCATGACGACGGCCCAGCGGCCCGAGCCGCGGTGGAACGCGACGGCGGGCCTGCGATTGTCGCCGACCTCGTTCAGCGCGACGTCGACGACCGTGACGGGCGGATCGACGAGCAGCGGGTAGCTCGCGCCCGGCGGCAGCGCGATGTGCACCCGCCCGCCGGCGAACGTCGTCGACAGCGGCCACCGCGCGCCGTTCGGCTCGATCGCGATGGCGTCGCCGTAGACCACCTTGCCGTCGCCCTCGCCGCCGAACCGCAGTCCATCGTCGAACCGGCCGAGGTAGCGCAGATCGGTCGACAGCTCGATCGCGAGCTCCCCGGCCGGCGGCGGCTCGGTCAGCCAGAAGCTCTGCTCGGCACCGTCCGGCGCCAGCTGCCAGCGCTCCTCGACGCCGGGATGGCGGAACACGAAGCGCTCGCCGTCGCGTTCCGGCGCGGTCAGCGGCGCCCCGACGAGGTGGAACGCCATCGGATGGCTGCGAGCGGCGCGAAAGCCGAGCAGCGGCACGAACGCCGCACCATCCGGGCCGAAACTCATCTTGTAGCGGGTACCACGACACCAGGTACGGCCTTCGGGATCCGGCGCGGGATCGACGTAGAGGCCGACGAACGGTTCGTTCCAGTTGGCCGGAACCGCGCCGCCGGCGACGTCAGCAGCTGGTGATTGCGGCAGCGCCGCGAGGTTCAGGAGAGCAGCGAGGAGCAGAGTCATGCGGCAGAAGAGCGCGCTCCGCCGCGGGCCTTACGGAGTTTCGACGCGCCGGCGCCAGATCTCCGGGTCGACTAGCCGTCGCGCGATCGCCAGCGGTCGGTCGCCGGGGTGTAGACCCCGAGCATGGACCGGCGCGGCCCTTCGACCGGCAGGCCGCCGATCGCGCAGACCTCGGCGCCGACCCCTGCGTAGGCCGCCATGGCGACGAGCTCGCCGCGCCCGGCGCACGGCCGCCAGCCGCTGGCGCGGTCGTAGCAGAGACCGCCGAACTCGCCGAACAAGAGCAGCTCGTCACCGACCACGGCGCTGCCGCCGAACTTGGTCCAGACCCCGACCGGTACCGGTTCGGCCGCGCGCCAGCTCGCACCGTCCCGAATCCAGTGCTGACACCGCGGCGTGAACGTCTCGCCGTCGAGCCCGCCGATCACGTGCAGCTCGCCCGCGAGCGTCGCAACGCAATGGAAGTGGTCGCCGGCGCAAAAGCCCGGCGGCGCCGAGGTCGCGCGCACCGCACCGCTGTCGACGTCGACGAGCGACGCCGTGCTGCGCTCGAGTGGGAAACCGCCGAGCACGAACAGCTCGCGGCCGATCGCCGCAGCGGCGAAATGGGAACGCGGCAGCTGCCCGGCCGGCGCGACCGGGCACCAGCGATCGGCGTCGAAGTCGTAGCGTTCGACGCCGTTCCCGATCGCGTACACCACACCGTCGATCACGGCCGAGCCGAAGAAGTTGCGCGGCGTCGCCATGTCGGACACCCGCCGCCAGGCAGCCGCACCCGGCGCGAGCCACCAGCTCTGTCGACTCGCATCCGCGCCGGCGCGCGGTGCGCTGCCGCCAAACGCCAGCAGCCCGCCGCGAACGGGCTCGACGCGATGGCCGTGGCGCGCGTGCGGCAACGGCACCGGCGTCATGACCGGCGGCGGCACCGCGCAGGCCGCGAGCCACGTCAGGAGCAGGATCACTCGCCAGGTGCGCATGCCGACGAGACGTCGCCTGGTTGCCGGTGTTAACCCGCCTCGCGGCGCCGGCCGCGAAAGGCCCGCTGGCGCGTCAGTCGGCCGCCGCCGCCGCCTCGCGCTTCCTGCCGCCGACGAGCTTCCAGAGGAACGCCCCGATCGCTACCACGCCGACCGCGATCGGCTTCCAGAGCACCTTGAGCCAGATCGCGAACTTCGCGAACAGGCCGACCTTGGCGGCGATCTTGCCGGCGATCAGACCGCCGATGCCGTAGGCCGCGATCTTGTCGTAGGCCGGATCGTAGTTCTCGTAGCGCCGCCCTTCGACGAACTCGGTCGCCGCCAGCAGGCTCTTGCTCATCGCCGCCACCTCGGTGAGCTGCTCGATGCCGCCGACCCCCTGCACCACCAGGAAGCCCTGCCGGCCGAGGATGCGCACGTTGTAGTTCAGCGTCAGGCCGTCCTCGTCGTCGAAACGCAGCTTCGTCGCCCAGTAGAGCTTGTGTTGGGCCTTGTCGTAGTGCGGCGGCTCGGCCCAGCCGAGCAGCTCGACGCCGCCGAGTCCGGCCTGCTTGCGCTGCTCGCTCTGCGCCCGCGAGCCCGCCTTCATGTCGACCAGCAGCGCGTCGTAGTCGGGCGTCTCGGCGTCGTCGACCCACCCCTCCTCGGCATAGCTGTAGACCGCGAAGGTACCGCTCTCGGTGAAGTCTGCCGGCACGGCGATGCCGATGACGTCGTCGTCGACCTGATTGCCGAGCTCGCGCAGGAACTCGCGGCCGTGCTCCTCCGGCAGGAACGCCCAGCCGTCGGGCAGCGCGAGCCGGGCTTCGTCGCGCAGCGCGACCCCGCCGCTCACCGGCTCGAAGCGCGCCAGCGCCTCCGCCAGCGCCGGCTCGGCCGGTGATTCGGCGGCCGCGGCGGGATCGTCGGCCGACGGGGCAGCACCCTCGGCCTGGGCCAGCACGGGCAGGGTGAACAGCAACATCGCCAGAGTCGGCAGGTTCGCGAGGATCGGTCGGTGCATCGGGTCTCCTTCGTTCGAGCGGCGGCAGACCATACCGCCTCAGCCGAAGAAGTCGTTGCCCTTGTCGTCGACGACGAGGAACGCCGGGAAGTCGCGCACCTCGATGCGCCAGACGGCCTCCATCCCGAGCTCCTCGAAGTCCAGCACCTCGACCGCGGTGATCGAGTCCTGCGCCAGGATCGCCGCCGGGCCACCGATCGAACCGAGGTAGAAGCCGCCGTGACGCTGGCACGCCGCCGTGACCTCGCGGCTGCGGTTGCCCTTGGCGAGCATCACGAAGCTGCCGCCCGCGGCCTGGAAGCGATCGACGTAGCTGTCCATGCGCCCCGCGGTCGTCGGCCCGAACGAGCCCGACGCCAGCCCCGACGGACGCTTCGCCGGGCCGGCGTAGTAGATCACGTGATCCCTGGCGTAGTCCGGCAGCCCTTCGCCGCGCTCGAGGCGCGCGAGCAACCGCGCGTGCGCGATGTCGCGCGCGACCACCATCGGTCCGGACAGCGCGAACCGCGTCCTGATCGGATACCGGCTCAGCGTCGCACGGATCTCCTGCATCGGCTGCCGCAGATCGATCTGCACCACCTCGCCGGCGAGCTCGGCCTCGTCGACCTCGGGCAGGAAGCGCGCCGGATTGGTCTCGAGCTGCTCGAGGAACAGCCCTTCCCTGGTGATCTTGGCCCTGGCCTGGCGATCGGCGCTGCACGAGACCCCGATCCCGACCGGACAGCTGGCGCCGTGGCGCGGCAGCCGGATCACCCGCACGTCGTGGCAGAAGTACTTGCCGCCGAACTGCGCGCCGATGCCGTTCCGGCGCGTGATGTCGAGCACCTGTGCCTCGAGCTCGAGATCGCGGAACGCGCGCCCGCGCGTGTTGCCGGTCGTCGGCAGCGCGTCGAGGTAGCGCGCGCTGGCGAGCTTGACGGTCTTGAGCGTGAACTCGGCCGAGGTGCCGCCGATCACGATCGCGAGGTGGTACGGCGGACAGGCCGCGGTGCCGAGCTTCCTGGTCTGGGCATCGATCCAGGGCAGCAGCTTGTCGGGCTGCAGCAGTGCCTTGGTCTCCTGGAACAGGAACGTCTTGTTGGCCGAGCCACCGCCCTTGGTCATGAACAGGAAGTGGTACTCGTCGCGATGGCCTTCGCCGTCGGCGGCGTAGAGCTCGATCTGTGCCGGCAGGTTGTCGCCGGTGTTCTGCTCCTCGTACATCGACAGCGGACTCATCTGCGAATAGCGCAGGTTGGTCTCGGTGAAGGTGCGATGCACGCCGGCGCTGATCGCGGCCTCGTCGGAGCCCGCGGTCCAGACGTCCTGCCCCTTCTTGCCGATGACGATCGCGGTGCCGGTGTCCTGGCAGCCCGGCAGCACCATGCCGGCCGCGACGTTGGCGTTCTTCAGCAGCTGCAGTGCGACGAAGCGGTCGTTCGGCGACGCCTCGGGGTCGTCGAGGATCGCGCGCAGCTGCTGCAGGTGGCCCGGTCGCAGCAGGTGGCTGATGTCGCGGATCGCCGCGAAGGTGAGTTCGCTGAGCGCCGCCGGCTCGACCCGCAGGATCGACCGGCCGCCGGCCGCGATCGTGCCGACGTGTTCGCTGCTGACGAGGCGATACGGGGTCGCGTCGGGACCGAGCTCGAAGATCGGCTGATACGAGAACGACATCGCGAGAGCTTGCGGCCGGTGTCGGTCATTATCCACAGCGGTGGACCGTATTCGCGCCGCCACCGCCGCGTCGCGCCGCGCCGGTTCTGGCAACCGGAGCGCCCGCTGCGATGGGCCTTTCGGGTAACTTCCGGCCGCCTGCCAAGGAACCAATCTCGGGGAAAGAACGCCATGCTCACTGCCTCTCTGCTCGCCGCGACCGCTGCCACGATGGTGCCGCAAGGCCAGGGCTCGTCGACCGCGCCGATCGTGATCAACGAGTTCAGCTACGACGACTCCGGCGCCAACGACCGGGTCTTCGTCGAGCTCTACAACCGCACCACCGGCCCGGTCGACATCTCGGGCTGGGTGCTGCGCGGCCACGATGGCACCGCGACCGGCAACGGCACCGTGGTGATCCAGCCCAACACCGTGCTGTTCCCCGGTGAGTTCTTCGTCGTCGGCCAGGCCGCGGGCGTGCCGAACGTCGACCAGGACGTGCCGGGAATGAACACCGTGCTGGAGACCGGCCCGGACGGTCTCACGCTCGAGCTGCCGAACGGCTTCGTCCTGGACAGCGTGGTGTGGCAGTACGCGGGCTGGACCAACCCGGTGCCGTCGTGGCTCGAGGGCGACGGTCTGTTCGGCGACGTCTTCAACCCCGACACCAACCCGCAGTCCGCCAGCCGCGTGTTCGACGGCTACGACAGCGACAGCAACGGTTGCGACTTCCGCGTGCAGCTCTGGTCGCCCGGCTCGTCCAACGACGCCGTGCACACCGTTTCCCCGAACTACGCCAACACGTTCGACGACATCGTCGGCACCACGGTCGCGGCCGAGTTCAACTACTCGTTCGTGCCGGGCACCGTGCTCGACCCGACGACGCTCGCGGTCCCGCCGTCGCCGCAGGGCGGCAACGTCTCGACCTGGTACGACCCGGCCGGCGGCGGCAACGCCAACTACCTCAACAGCGAATCGCGCTACGACTGGATCGTCGAGTGCTACGCCTACCTGCGCGGCCCGACCCCGACGATGGACTCCGACGACGTCGAGACCTGGGCCATCGGCGTGCGCGGCTCGACCGACTCGTTCGCCAACCCGATCGACATCGCCGGCCTCTACGCCTACGCCGGCGTGCCGGGCTGGGCGCCCGGCTGCACCGGCATCGGCTACGTGATGGTGACCGGTCAGCTCAACTCCAACATCTACCTCGTCGACTTCGGCGACGGCGGCCAGGACTTCAACGTGCTCGTCGGTCCGATCTCGATCCTCGCCGACGGTTGGGTCCGCCTGCGTCTGAGCGTCATCGGCAACACCGTGGTGTGCAACGTCGGCGGCAACTACGGCTGCGATGACGGCAACCGCTTCACGACCACCGGCGTCACCCAGAACCCGGGCGGCGTCTACATCCAATACCGCGAGAACGTCAGCGCCGCCGGTGCCCACCGCCCGCTGACACTCGATGCGCTGCGCTTCGGCGCCAACTTCAGCGCCGCCGCGACATCGTTCGGCACCGGCGCTCCGACCACCGTCGGCGTGCCGCAGCTCGATCCGATCGGCCTGCCGACCGTCGGCAACATCAACTACGCGCTGCAGGGCAGCAACCTGGTCCCGAACGGCTTCAGCTTCGGGCTGATGCGCATCGGCATCGCGGCGCTGCCCGGCACCCAGATCCCGGGTGCCCAGCCCGGTGCCGAGCTCTACTTCGACAACAACGGCGCGCCGACGTTCTTCCTGATGAACAGCGCCAGCGGCACGGCGCAGATCCCGCTCGCGATCCCCTGCACGACGAAGTTCACCGGCATGCCGATCACGGCGCAGATCGTCGACTTCGACTTCGCGCTGCCCTACGCGCTGCCGATCGGCACGTCGGCCGCGCTCGACTCGCTGATCGGCAACTGATCGCGGGGCCGCCCGGGGGCGGGGGCGGCGGCCGAACGCTGCGCCGCAATCGCACCGCGCCGCGCAATCTTCACCGATTCGCGACGCGGCGCCGGCGACTCGGGCCGGGGGCGACGGGTAACGTCGCCGCCCCTAACTCCGACCCACACCCAGAATCCCCGCCATGCTCACCACTTCTTTCCTGCTCGCCGCGCTCTGCCCGCAGGGCCAGGGCTCCTCGACGGCTCCGGTCGTCATCAACGAGTTCAGCTACGACGACACCAGCTCGAACGACAGCGTCTTCGTCGAGCTCTACAACCGCACCACCGGCCCGGTCGACATCTCCGGCTGGATCCTGCGCGGTCACGACGGCACCTCGACCGGCAACGGCCTGATCACGATCGCGGCCAGCACGGTGTTGTTCCCGGGCGACTACTACGTCGTCGGCCAGGCCGCCAAGGTGCCGAACGTCGACCAGGACGAGCCGACCATCAACACGCTGCTCGAGACCGGCCCCGACGGCCTCACGCTCGAGCTGCCCTCGGGTTTCGTGATGGACGGTGTGACCTGGGAGATGGCCAAGTGGACCAACGCGGTCCCGGCCTGGCTCGAGGGCGACGGCCTGCAGGGCGACATCTTCAACAACGACAACCTGCCGCAGTCGGCGGCGCGCAAGATCGACGGTTACGACTCGGACGACAACGGCTGCGACTTCCGCGTCATGCCGTGGTCGCCAGGCGCCGCGAACCAGTCAGTGTTCACCGCCGGCCCCGTCTACGGCAACGACTTCGACGATGCGCCGGGCACCGCGGTCGGCGCCGAGTTCTCCTGGTCGTTCGTGCCCGGCACGACCGAGGACCCGGCAGTGCTCGGGATCCCGGCCTCGCCGCAGGGCGGCAACTGCTCGGTCTGGTACGACCCGACCGGTGGCGGCGACGTGAACTACTACAATTCGGGCTCGCTCGAGGACTGGGTGCTCGAGTGCTACGTCTACCTGCGCGGCCCCGAGGCCACGTTCGACAGCAACGACATCGAGACCTGGGTCCTCGGTGCGCGCGGCACCGCCGACTCGTTCGGCCACCCGATCGACGTCACCGGCGGCCTCTACGCCTACACCGGCCTGACCTACGCCTCGGGCGACACCGGCATCGGCTGGATGCAGGTCATCACCCAGACCACCTCGGACCTCTACCTCGTCGACTTCAACAACGGCGGCAGCGACTTCACGGTCCTCGCCGGGCCGCTCGCGGTCACGGCGGACGGCTGGAGCCGCCTGCGCCTCAGCGCGATCGGCGGCGACGTCGTCGGCAACGTCGGCGGCACCTACGGCTGTGACGACGGCACGCGCGTCACGGCGAGCAACGTCTCGGTCTGCAGCGGCGGCGTCTACGTCCAGTACCGCGAGAACGTCACCGGCGCCCACCGCCCGCTGACGCTCGACGCGCTCGCGATCAGCTCGAACGTCGCGGCCGCCTGGACCCTCGTCGGCGCCGGTTCGGCGACGACCACGGGTGTCCCGACGATCACTGGCAACGGCGTGCCGACCGTCGGCAACGCGTCCTACTCGATCGAGGGCAGCAACCTGGTTCCGAACCAGTTCAGCTTCACGCTGATGAACATCGGCCCCGCGACGCTCCCCGGCACGCAGATCGCCGGCGCGCAGGCCGGTGCGCTGCTCTACGTCAGCAACGTCGGCGCCGCCGTCGTGCTCAACCTCACGGGCGCCGCCGGCACGAGCTCGACGCCGCTGCCGATCCCGTGCGTCACGCTGCTCACCGGCCTGCCGATCGGTGCCCAGATCATCGACTACGATCCGGCGCTCAGCGATCCGCTGCCGCTCGGCACCTCCGCCGGCCTGACGTCGATCGTCGGGAACTGATCGTCGGCGGCCGCGCAGCGGCCGACGACGATCCGCGCAATACTGCGGCGCCGCAACGCGGGATCGCCGACGGGGCGTTTCAGCCAGCCAGCCCCGCGGCGGCGCCGTCGCCCTGGCCACGGGCAACCGCGGCGAATGATGGCGGCCGCGCAGCGGCCGACGACGATGCGTTCCTGCGTTCCCGGCCAGCGATCGTGCTGGCTGCGTGCATGCCGCCGAACTACCGTGCCGGCATGTCGGCTCCCGCCGTCCGCCTGTGCTTCGCCGCCGCGCACGTCGCATTGCGCGACGACTACCGCGAGCTCGGGCATTCGCTCGAACGGCCCGGTGCTGCGGCCGAGATCGGTTCGCATCTCGATTGGGACACGACGATGTCGCTGCGCCGGCGTCTCGATGCGCTCGGCTTCGGGATCGCGGAGGCGATGGACACCGCGCAGCGCTTCTTCCTCGGCTGGGACAATGCCCGCGAGCTGATCGCCCGCACCGCCGCGCTCGGTCTCGGCAACGGCTTCTGCGCCGGCGCCGGGACCGACCATCTCGGCGCGGTCGCCGGCCCGGGCGATCTCGTCGACGGCGTGGTGTTCCAGGCGCGCTTCATCCAGCAGCACGGCGGCATCCCGGTGCTGCTGCCGATGCCATGGCTCAGCCAGCACCGCGCCGAGCCCGATACCTATGTCGAGATCTATCGCGACATCGTCGCCCGGCTCGACGGCCCGCTGTTCGTGCACTGGCTCGGCCCGATGTTCCTGCCGAGCCTTGCCGGCTATTTCCCGGGCGACTCGTTCCGGCGCGTGATGGCGCTCGACCGCGGCAAACTCCGCGGCTGCAAGCTGTCTTTGCTCGACGACGCGCTCGAACTCGCGGTGCGGCGCGAGCTGCTGCCGCACGATCAGCTCGTGCTGACCGGCGACGACTTCCATTTCGGCCGGCTGATCCTCGGCGGCGACCCCACCGCCGCGCCGCCGGCCGAGCCGCCGGCGATCGAACGCTGGACCCGGGTCGGCCGCCACGAGGTCGCCCTCGGCGACTTCTCGCATGCGCTACTCGGGGTGCTCGACGGCATCGCGGTGCCGGCGGCGCGCGCGCTCCAGCTGCTCGCCGCCGGCGATGCCGCCGGCTTCCTCGCGATCATGGCGCCCTGCGAAGCGCTCGGCCAGCACGTGTTCTGCGCCCCCACCCAGCACTACAAGGCCGGCCTCGCGTGGCTCGCCCACAGGAACGGCTGGCAGCCGAATGCCATGCTGGTGAACCGCGAGGAGCTGGCGCGCGATGCCGCGCACTACGCCCGCTGCGAGGAGCTCGCGCGTCGCTGCGGCGCGCTGCCGGAGTGAGCCGATGCCGCCGCGCGTCCTGGTCACTCGCCACGTCTACCCGGCCGCGATCGCGATCCTGCAGGAGGCCGGCTGCGTGGTCGACTACCACGACTCCCGCGACGGCATGACCCCGGAACAGCTCGGCCGCCGGGTGCGGCACGCCGATGGCCTGCTCTGCCAGCTCACCGATCCGATCCCGGCCGAGCTGCTCGCCGGCGCCGACAAGCTGCAGGTGATCTCGCAGATCGCGGTCGGCCACGACAACATCGACATCGCCGCCGCCAGCGCGCGGCGCATCGTCGTCACCAACACGCCCGACGTGCTGACCGAGGCGACCGCCGACCTGACGTTGGCGCTGATGCTCGCGGTGGCGCGTCGACTGCCGGAGGCCGAGCGCTTCCTGCGCGCCGGTTCGTGGCAGCGCTGGGAGATCGACCTGCTCTGCGGCAACGACGTGCACGGCGCCACGCTCGGCATCGTCGGCTTCGGCCGCATCGGCCGGGCGGTGGCGCGCCGGGCCCGGGGCTTTCGGATGCGCGTGCTCTATGCCGCCCGCAATCCCGCCCCGCCGGAGGTCGAGCGCGAGCTCGAAGCGCGCCAGGTTCCGCTCGACATGCTGCTGCAACGCAGCGACTACGTCTCGCTGCACGTGCCGCTGTCGCCGGCGACCGAACACCTGATCGGTGTCGCACAGCTGGCGCGGATGAAGCCGACCGCCTTCCTGATCAACACCGCGCGCGGTCCTGTGGTCGACGAGCGCGCGCTGATCGCCGCGCTCGAGGAGGGGCTGCTCGCCGGCGCCGGACTCGACGTCTTCGAGCGCGAGCCCGCGGTGCCGGCCGAGCTGCTGGCGTTGCCGAACGTCGTCGCGCTGCCGCACGTCGGCAGCGCGACGGTGGCGGTGCGGACGCGGATGTGTGCGATCGCGGCGCGCGACTGCGCCGCCGTGCTCACCGGTGAACGCCCCGAACACCCGGTGAATCCCGAGGTGCTCGAGTGAGGGACGCGCTGCGGCGGCTGTTCGTCGCGACGCTCGCCGACCTCGACGTGCCCCGCGCCCTGACGCCGGCGCTCACCCGCTTCCGACCGCTCGCGGAACGCGGCGACGCGCTGCTGGTGATCGCATTCGGCAAGGCCGCGCGGCCGATGGCGACGGCGTGCCGCGATGCCCTCGCCGGCGCGCGTCTGCGCGGACTCGTCGTGCCACCCGAACCCGACGCGGCACCGCTGCCGCCGTTCGAGGTGATCGC
>JAGQRB010000769.1 GCA_020425925.1 Planctomycetota bacterium | reverse complement strand
GCGCACGTCGTCCGCCGCGGCCTTCTGCGCGTCGCGCAGCGTCGCCTCGTCACACGCAGCGTGGCCCTCGGCGATCGCATCCGCGAGCCGCGACAGCACCAGCTGCACCGAGCTCATCGCGTCGTCGTTGGCCGGGATCACGATGTCGGCGAGCGTCGGGTCGCAATCGGTGTCGAGCACGCAGATGACCGGCACGTTCATGCGCTTGGCCTCGCGCATCGCGTTGTCCTCGCGGCGCGGGTCGACGACGATCAGCGCGCCCGGCAGACCGTGGAGGTCGCGCACGCCCTCGAGATTGCGGCGAATGCGCTTCATCTCGCGGCGCATCGTCGCCTGGTCCTTCTTCTTGTACTTCTCGATCGCGCCCGACGCCTCGAGCTGCTCGAGCTCGACGAGGCGGCCGAGCCGCTCGCGCACGGTCGAGAAGTTCGTCAGCGTACCGCCGATCCAGCGCTCCGTGACCGACGGCATCGTGCAGCGCCGCGACTCGGCCTCGACGACCGGGCGGATCTGCTTCTTGGTGCCGAGGAACATGATCTGCGCACCGGTGCCGGCGAGCTGGCGGAGGAAGTGCGTCGCCCGGTAGAGCCCACGGATCGTCTCCTCGAGATTGATCACGTGGATCTTGTGCCGCTTGCCGTGGATGTACGGCCTCATCTTCGGGTTCCACCGGCTGGCCTGGTGGCCGTAGTGGACTCCGGCGTCGATCAACTCCTGGGCGGTGACTAGCGGCACGGGGAAAGGGCTCCTGTCGGCGGCCGGGCCGGCGACGATGATTCAGTTGGTTTCGGCTACGAAGATCGCGAAAACGGCGGCACCAGCGACCGTAAGTGACCCCGTTGGGGCGGAGGATTCTAGTGACCGCCCTCGACCGGTCAAGGTCGATCTGGATAGTCGGGGATCGACGTGTTAACCTTCCTGCCCGGATACTGTTTACGGCGAACCCGAGGCGGCTCGGGCAGCCGTGCCCGCGATGACATGGCGCGCGGGCCCGCAGTAGTGGAGTCGGAGCCGCCTCGACGCGGCGGAGATACGAGATCTTGAAGTCCAGGACCCACGAACGCAACTCGGAGTGGGGCCACGCCGAGCGGGGCCAAGGGACCTTTCCAGGCAGGGTTGTTTCGCCGCAGAATGGCAACATGGCGACGACCCCCGAGCCCGGCGAGACCGGACCCGCACATCCGAACGATCCGGCCGCGGGCGGTTCCGCGGCCGGGCGCGGCGAGCCTGTGCGCGAACCGGTGACACCGGATTCGACGCGCGGCGCAGCCGAGCCGTCGTCGCCTGCGACCGCGCCGGCCGGAGTGCTCGTGATGAACCACGGTCGCGACGCACTCGGCGACCTCTGCGAGGCGCTGCTGCGCGCCGGCTACGACGTGCAGGTCGGCGAGTCGTTGGCGCAGAGCCACCGGCTGGTGCAGACCGCGCGGCCCGATCTCGTCATCCTCAATCCGCTCGTGCTGGTTCCGGGCGGTGTCGAGCTCGAACTCATCGAGACGCTGCAGCAGGACGACGATCCGGTGCCGCTCGTGCTGATCGTCGACGACCTCGAAGCGCTCGCCGACGCGCGCCAGATGCGGATCGCGTTCCGCGACTTCCTGCTCAAGCCGTTCTCGCCCGCCGAGTGCGTGCACCGCGTCGAGCTCGCGCTGCAGAACCGTTCGCGCTTCCGCGGCCTGCACTCGCGCGCGCGCCTGCTCGAGAGCCAGGTCAGCGTCGACTTCAAGACCGGCCTGACCTCGGACCGCTACTTCCGTCGCATCCTCGATCTCGAGTGGAAGCGCGCCCAGCGCCACCAGAACCCGCTGTCGCTGCTGCTGATCGACGTCGACAACTTCAAGAGCGTCAACGACACCACCGAGTACGCGTTCGGCGACCAGGTGCTGCGGCGCGTCGCCGACGCGCTCAAGGCCAACATCCGTGAGACCGACTTCGCGGCGCGCTTCGGCGGCGACGAGTTCTGCGTGCTGCTGCCGCAGACCAGCCCGGCCGAGGCGGTGCAGACCGCGATGCGCATCCGCCAGCGCATCTCGGGCATGACCGTGCAGAGCGGCAGCTACGAGCGCAAGGTGACGGTCTCGATCGGCATCGACAGCTTCGACGGCCGCTCGGCCGGCAGCCTCGAGCATCTGCGTCGCAACGCCAACCGCGCGCTGCAGGACGCCAAGCGCCGCGGCAAGAACCAGGTCTGGCTCTACTCGGGCGCCGCCGCCGGCAGCGCCG
>JAGQRB010000768.1 GCA_020425925.1 Planctomycetota bacterium | reverse complement strand
TCGAGCTCGCCGAGGCAGGCGAGCCCGAAGTCCGCGACCACCGGGGTGCCGTTCCGACGCAGCAGGATGTTCGACGGCTTGATGTCGCGATGGATCAGGCCGTGCCGGTGGACCTCGTCGAGCGCGCGCGCGACGTCGATGCAGGTGCGAACGCACCACTCGACCGGATTGCCGTCGCCGAGCAGCGCCGGTCGCCGGCCGGCGCGGAGCTCCTGCAGGACCTGTTGCAGGCTCGGCCCGTCGACGTACTCCATCTCGAACGCGAGCATCTCGGTGTGATCGAGCACGCGGTGGATGTGGACGACGTGATCGTGCCGGATCCGCGCCAGCGACTTCGCCTCCTGCAGGAAGCGCTGCTTCGCACGCGGCGACATCGCCAGCGAGTGCGGCAGCACCTTGATCGCGACGTCGCGCTGCAGGATGTCGTGGCGCGCGAGATACACGGTTCCCATGCCGCCGTGGCCGAGTTCGCGCAGGATCTCGTAGCCGCCGAGCACCGGTTTGCTGGCCTCGCGTCGCCCCGCTACCGAGCACGCGAGCGCCCACGTCCTCGCGACCCGCTCGCGGAGATCGGGACGATCCGGCAGATAGCCGGCGAGATCCGGAGTCCGGCCCTCGAGGATCTCCTGCAGCAGATCGTCGAACAGGTCGGCGAGCAGCTCGCCGTCCCGGGTGTCGAGGTCGCGGCTCGGTCCGCTGTCTCCGGTCGAGCTCGTCATGACAGCTGGTCTCCCGAGTGCTCGCTGCCGAGCAGCTGGCGCAGGCGGTGGCGGTAGCGCGTGACGCCGCGCAGCAGCCGTTCCTTCGCGGTCGACAGCGGGATGCCGAGCTGCTCGGCGATCTCCCGGGTCGGGGTCTCCTCGAACAGTCGCAGCTGTACGATGGTGCGGAGATCCGGCTCGAGCGTCGCGAGGACCTGCTCCATCGCGCGCGCGCGTTCGCGAAAGCCGACGACGCGACTCGGCGTCGTCGAACCCGGCGGCAGTAGCGACGACACCGACTCGTCGCCCGCGAGCACCGAGAACGCCGCGGTGTTGGCGTCGCCGCCGCGCTTGCGCCGACCGAGCGTGCGGCCGGCGTCGCGCACGCGGTTGCGTGCGATCGACAGCAGCCAGCGCCGCCAGGCCGAGAGGTTCTGCCATTCGTGCTGCTCGCGATCCCGCCACGAGCACCACAGCGTGTCCTGCCAGATGTCCTCGACCGAGACGACGGCGCGGAGCTTCGGCGACAGCCAGGAGCCGATCACGACGAACACGCTCGCGATGTCGAGGCTCTCGACCAGCCGGCCCCATTCGGTGGGGTCGCGGTGCGGGGGCGTGGCCCCGCCTCGTCCAGGTACCTGGTGCGGGTCGGTCATCGGGTGGCGAAACGGCACCCCGAATGATATCGCGTCCGCCCCGCTCCCGGGGGGGCGGCTTCGGTGGCCGGACGCTGCGATGTCATCGCGCGCGAGGCTTCAGCTGCCCTGGGTCTGCAGCTCGCGATCGGCGAGCGCGCGCATGTAGTCGGCGCGGGCCTGGATCGCGTCGCGCTCGCCGTCGACGACCTCGAGCGAACTCTCGATGGCGCGGTCGATCTCGGCCAGGAACGTCGTGCGGTCGCCCATCTCCACCAGGCGCTGCCGGAAACGATCGACGTCGTAGTTGCACTGCAACCAGAGCCAGCGGCAGCGGCGGACCAGCGGCAGGTAGGTCGGATCGAGCTTCGGTTCCGCGGCGACGAAGGCCGCGGCCGCGGCGAGTCGCAGCGTGCGGTACTCGCGGTGGGAGGCGAACGCCGCGCGGACCTTGTCGTACAGCCGCGTGCGCCTGCGATCCGGCGGGATCGGAGCGACGAACGAGCTGGTCTGCAGGATCTCGCGGGCGAAGGCGATGGCGTCGGTGTCCGGCATCTCGACCACGACGCCGGCATTCCACGCGTCGAACATGGTGACGCCGGCGTAGACGCCACCGTTGCGGTCGGCGTAGAGGTGCTCGAAGTAGTTGGCGAGCCGGCGCTGCTCGATGTCGTGATCGAGGGTCTCGAGGATCTGGCCGATGGCGTGGTCGCTGCCGGGCATGTAGCCGCGCACGTAGTTCTCGAATCGCCGGTCGTCGTCGATGCCTTCGGCGAGGCGGACCGCCTTGCCGAGGCGCCAGTCGAAGCCGACGCAGGCGTGGAGGTCGGTCAGGAAGGTGAACCGCGTCATCGCGGCGGTGGCGCGCCGGTGCTCTGGCGTGCCGGCGGCGATCAGGTGGCGCGGAGCGGCCACCGGCGCGTAGTCCTTCGGCTGGTAGAAGACCTCGCTCGCGGGCCGCGGGTAGCTCGCGATACCGCGCTCGAAGCCGGCGACGCGCTGTAACACGTCGTCGTTGACGAGTCGCAGGCGGCGCTCGAGGTTGCGGACCACGGTGTTGCGCTGGTCACGTCCGAGGCGCTGGTAGCGCTGCAGCAGCGCTTCGGCGTCGGGCGGGGGGCCCTGGGCTTCGTCCTGTCCGCAGACCGGGGCGGCGAGCGCGAGTGCGAGTAGCGCACCGGCAGCGGCGTCCGCGGCGCGCCTCACTTGCCGACCTCCGATGTGGTGGCTTGGTGGCGCAGTACCCGCCCGGCGCGCACGCCGGTGAGTTCGCCGTTGGCGACCGCGAGCCGGCCGTTGACGAAGACGTGGGTGATGCCGTCGGGCGGCGCGACCGGGTCCTCGTAGGTCGCGCGGTCCTGCACCTTCACCGGGTCGAAGACCACGAGGTCGGCGAACGCGCCGACGCGCAGCACGCCGCGATCGCGGATCCCGAAGGCCCGCGCCGGCACCTCGGACATCTTGTGGACCGCGGTCGGCAGATCGAGCACATGGCGCTCGCGGACGTAGCGCGCCAGCACCCGCACGTTGTTGCCGGTGCCGCGCGGGTGCGGCCGCGAGCTGCCGTTGGGATCGCGCACGCCGGCGTCGCTCGCGATCGCGATCCACGGCTGCCGCATGAACGCCTCGACATCGGCCTCCGCCATCTTGTGGTAGACCATCGTGACGCGGCTCGGCGCGGCGTCGGCGAACAGCGTGAGCGCGAGCTCGGCCTGGGCCTCCGGGCCGTCGTTTCCGAGTCGCTGGCGCGCCGCCGCCGGCAGCAGCATGCCGTTCAGGCTCGTATTGCCCCTGGCCGACGCGATGCGGGCGTAGCGCAGATCGCCGAAACCCGCGTCCGCCATGCCCCGCAGCAGCATCTGCTTCATGCGCTTCCGGAACTCCGGGTCGTCGCGCAGCCGGGCTGCGAACTCGGCGCGGCCGATCGCGAGCTCGGCGGTCGGGAACAGCACGTCGAGACCGGTCGAGCTCGCGTCGTAGGCGTACTGGTCGGCGCTGACAGCGACACCGCGCGCCCGGGCCGCATCCAGCAGCGCGAGCATCTCCGCGGCACGACCGTGATTGGCCTTGCCGCTGCACTTGACGTGTGAGACGTGCACGCGGCAGCCGCCGTGTTCGCCGATGGCGATCGTCTCGGCGATCGCCGCCGGCATCGCGTCGCCCTCGTTGCGCATGTGCGAGACGTAGATGCCGCCGAACCGCCCGACGACGCTCGCGAGCGCGGTGATCTCATCGGCTTCGGCGTAGGATCCCGGCACGTAGATCAGTCCGGTCGACATCCCGAACGCGCCGTCCCGCATCGCGGTCGCGACCAGCTGCTGCATCGCCGTGAGCTCGGCCGGCGTCGGTGCGCGGTTGGCGCTGCCCATCACCGCGTTGCGCACGGTGCCGTGCCCGATCAGGCTGCCGTAGTTGACGCCGATCCCGCCGCGATCGATGCGGCCGAAGTGCGTCGCGAGGTTCTCGACCGAGCCGCCGCAGTTGCCGGTGATCAGGGTCGTCACGCCCATTCGCAGGAAGTTCTGGCAGTGGGGCGTGCGGACGACGGTGCCGTCGGCGTGACCGTGCAGATCGATGAATCCCGGCGCGATCGTGAGACCCTCGAGCCAGAGCACCGGCGTGCCGGCCGGGATCTCGAACTCGCCGAGTGCGGCGATGCGGTCGTCCGCGATCGCGACGTCGCCGGTGACGGCGTCCCCGCCGCTGCCGTCGATCAGCGTGCCGCCGCGCAGCACGAGGTCGAAACCGGCCGCGGGCGCCGGCTGCGCCGCCTGCGCGGCGAGCGGCGCGCACCATAGAGCCAGGAGGCACCGCCAGGCGAACTGCATCGGCACAGGCTAGCCGTTCGGCGTGTTCAAGTCGAAGACCCCACCGCCCCGATAGCACCGGTGGCGACGGCCGTTCGCCGCGAATCGCCATGGACGAACCGCTGCTCAGCGCGCTGGTGTCGACGTACGCGAGCGAACGCTACCTGCGCGGCTGCCTCGACAGCCTGCTGGCGCAGACGCTCGGGGCACGGCTCGATATCCTCGTGGTCGACGCCGATTCGCCCGAGCGCGAGGGCGAGATCGTGCGGTCCTACATGCAGCGGCACGGCAACATTCGCTACGTGCGCTCGCCGGCGCGCGAGGGCACCTCGCAGGCGTTCGACCGCGCCACCGCGCTGGCACGCGGGCGCTATCTCACGACCGCCAACACCGATGACCGACACCACCCGGAGTTCGCCGCGCGGCTGACCGCCGCGCTCGATCGGCATCCCGAGTTCGGCATCGCCTACGCCGACTCGGCGATCACCCACGTCGACAACGAGACCTGGCAGCGCAACACCGCGACGCTGCGTTACGCCTGGCCCGACTACACGCCTGCGACCGCACTCTCGTGCTGCCTGTTCGGGGCGCAGCCGGTCTGGCGGCGTGCCGCCCACGACGTGGTGGGCGGCTGGAATGCGCAACGCGCGCGCGCCAACGACCAGGACATGTTCCTGCGCATCGCGCTGCGCTTCGGCGCCGTGCACCTGCGCGAGGAACTCGGTCTGTTCCTGATGCGGCCCGACAGCGTCAGCGGCGCGAGCAACCGCGACGACACCCTCGCCGAGGTGCTGCAGGTGATGCGGCACTACCGTACGGTGACGCCGCTCGAGGTCGTGTTCCCGGCGCTCGCCGAGCATCCCGGCGACGCGGTCGCACGCGCTGCCGCGCTGTTCGAACTCGGCAACCTCTGTGCGCTCGGGCCCTACACCGACGCCGGCCTCGCACTCGACTGCTACCGGCAGGCCGCGTGCCTCGAGTTGCCGGCAGGTTCGGTCGGCCCGCTGCGGGCCGCGTTCGCGAACAACAGCGCGTGCGTCCTGCACTGCGCTGGTCTGGCGGCCGAGTCCGAGCGTGCGCTGCGCGCTGCCGGGGTGTCGCCGGCGGCGAGCACGAACGCTGCGCGCATCGCCGAGGCCGCGCGGCGCGGTGCGGTGCTGCGTCTGCGGGATCTCGCGTTCGTCGAACTCGACCATCCCGTCATCCGGTCGAGCCGGACGAGTTCGGGCCTCGAGCCCGATCCTGTCGCTGGCGGCCTCCGCTGGGGGGCACCGGCGTTGCGGCGGCCCTGGGACGTATTCGACGGTCCGAGCGGCGCGCCGCGATCCGGCGTCGCTCAAGCGCCGGCGCCATCGGGCCGATAGCTCCGGCGACGGTCCCGAACCGCCCCGTCCCGCACCGCCCGGGTGGACAGGTCATGAACACGCTGCAGCAGAGGCAGGAGATCGACGAGATCGCGACGTGCGATCCGGAAGTGCTCGGCTACGGCTACTCCGACAGCCAGCACCCGTGGCACCACGATCCGGCGATCGACCATCCGCGCGACGCCTGGCTCGACTTCGTCGATCACCTGCGTGCGACGCTGCCGGCCGCGCCGACGATCCTGCAGATCGGCCTCGGCCGCCGCGGCGGCAGCCACCTGGCGTTGACGACGCTCGGCGGCCGCGTCGTCGCGGTCGACGGCGACGCCGCCGCGATCGCGCGGCTCGGCGCCGCCGCCCGGTTCCGCGGGGATCCCGAGGATCTCGTCCTCGGCGACGGTCGGGACGAAGCGACGTCGACCGCCGTGCGCGCGCGCGCGCCGCACTTCGACTGCGTCGTGCTCGACGGTGACGGCACCCGCGCCGGCATGGCGGCGGCCTGGCGTCGCTGGGCCCCGCTGGTCCGTGCCGGCGGCGTCGTCGCGATCGTCGACCGCACGCAGGCGGTCGGTGTGCTCGCGCCCCGCTACCGCGTCGATGCCTTCGTCGCCGAACTGGCGCGCGACCGGCTCGAGCCCTGCGGCGTCCGTATGCAGCGGTTCGGAGCGGCGGCAGCGATCCATGCCTACCGTCAGCACGAACGGCTGTGTGCCGACTCGTCCGACACGCCGGCAGCAGCGGCGGATCCGGAAGCGCCGGCGGTCCTCGGGGTCGGCGACGGCTTCGCGCGTTTCACCGCGCTGGGCGGCTGCTTCGCGGTCGCCGTCGACGAAGCGCCGTACTGCCCCCTGCGGGCGAGCCGCAAC
>JAGQRB010000767.1 GCA_020425925.1 Planctomycetota bacterium | reverse complement strand
GATCGCTCCGGCCTGCGGCTGCAGCCGGTCGACCAGCAGGACGAGAACCCGCTCGACCTGCGCGCGATCTACGCGGAGATGGATCAGTTCGCGCAGGAGGACCGCGCCTGGAACCCGTTCCTGGTCGACTTCTACCTGCCGAAGCACCAGCGCGAAGAGTTCTACCAGCCGCGCTGAGCGGCCGGCGCGATCGATGCCGCGTGCCGCCGATCCGCATCTGCGCGAACGCCTGATCGCGGCGGCGACCGCCGAGTTCGCGGCCGCGGGCTACGCCGGTACGCGTCTCGATGCGATCGCCGAACGCGCCGGCGTCACGAAGGGTGGCATCTACTTCCACTTCGACGGCAAGGAGGACCTGTTCTTCGCCGTGCTCGACCACTGGCGCGATCGTCGTCGCCGGCTGCTGCAGGTGCCCGCCACCGGTGTCGGCGGCGCCGCTTCGGCGCTGCGCACGTTCCTGTCGGGCTACCTCGCGTTCCATTTCCGCGAGCCCGAGGCGACCCATCTGCTGCGCGTGCTCGCCACCGAGCTGCGCGGTCGGTTCACGGCGCGGCTGCGCGAAGACGACCGTCAGGAGCAGCGCTGGTTGCGCGCCAGCGTGCGCGATCTGCTCGCCGAGGGCGTGCGTGACGGCTCGCTGTTCACCGACGATCCGGCCGGCGCCGCGTTCGTGATCGCGTCGGCGGTCTACGGCGTGCTCGAGCAGTGGCAGACCGCGCCCGACGACGTCGAGCCGCACTGCCATCAGGAAGAGCTCGCGCGTGTGCTCGTCGGCCGCTACGCCACCGGTGCGAGTGGTGACGACGCCGCGGTGGCGCACCGCAGCGAGTACGACTTCCGCGACCGGACGCCGTGAGCGTCAGGAGCCGTAGCCGGGCAGCGTCGCGGTCAGGTGGTCGTGCAGCGCCTGCCGCTGTTCCGGTGGCAGCGCCACCCGGCCGGGCAGCCAGTTGCGCACCAGCGCGCGGCGCAGGCGCTTCAGGGCCAGCCGCCGCAGCGGGTCGGGCAGCGCCGCGAACGCGCGCGAATGCACCATCGGCGACAGCGGCAGCACGAACGTGCGCGCCGTGAGGTCGAAGCGTCCGAGCCGCAAGCCGCTCGGATCGGCCGGCCAGAGCGCCGGGAATGCGCGGGCGAACGTCGGATCGGCAGCGGCGTCGCGGCCCTGCAGGCCGACCTCGTCGGCGAACAGCAGCGCGGCCGTGATCGCGTGCGCGAGGTCGTCGGCGATGTCGGCGGTGGGATCGCGCATGCCGTCCTCGCCGAGTGCCGCATCGAGGGCGCGGTCGTTCTCGAGCAGGCAGCGCATCTGCAGCAGCGCCCGGATCAGCAGGTTGTGCACCGTCACCTGCTGCTCGAGCGCGAGCAGCGCGGCGATGTCGCTGGTCGGCACCGGGTAGTCGGCAGGGTCGAATGCGAACCCGGCAGTTCCGGCGAGCGCGGCGAGATCGACCGCCGAATGCGGCACCACGGTGTAGCGGCCGCGCTCGCCGCGCGCGGCGATGCCGTTGCCGCGATGTTCGCCGGTGAATCGGCCGGTGACCAGCCAGCCGCCCCAGCGTTCGGCCAGCGGCGCGCGCTAGGTCACGCGGGTCTCACCGGCGCTCGCGATCGGGTCGCCCTGGGCGTCGGGGAACACCGAGCGCAGCAGCAGGCCGGGCTCGTCGTCGGTGCGGCTGCTGGCGTGACAGCTGAGGCACGAGTCGTCGCGTCGCAGCCGAGGCTCGACGTCGGGCCGCTGCGGCACGGTATAGAACACCAGACCGAGCATCGGGTCGCTGACCGCGACCTCGAGCGCCGCGGCTCCCGGCACCCAGCCGACGTAGGCGTCGCGACCGAAGTAGAGCGCGCGCGGCGACCGCGGTGAGATGCGATGGCGCTGCAGACTGGTCTTGCTGAACACCAGCACCTGGCTCGACTCCGGAATCCCCAGCGCGGCGAGCAGTGCGCGCAGTCGGCCGCTCGGCCCGGCGGGATCGAGCGTCAGCTCGCCGGCAACCAGCCGGCGGTTCAGCGCGGTGGCGGCGTTGTCGTCGAGCGCGGTGTGGTAGTCGACCGGATGACGCAGAGCGAAGTGCTGGGCCGGGAGCGCGGCCGGCGGCGCGACCACGAAGGCCGACGCGATGAGGAAGAACCGCGACACGTCGCGCCCATCGTAGCCGATTGCGGGTGTCGATCGACCGCAGCTCGTCGGTCAGCGAGCCTCGAGCAACCAGATCTCGCGGCGCGGGCCGTGCAGCAACCACGCGCACCCGGCGAGCACGTCGCGTCCGAGCACCGGTGCGTCACCGGTCTGTTCCACGACGATCAGGTCGGCGAAAGCGCGGCCGCCGAGCTCGATCTGCGGCAGGTGGTACACCGCCGCCGAGCCGCCGGCTGCGCCGTGCAGGCCGACCTGCGCACCATCGGCGGCAGGGATCTCTACCCGTACGTCCTCGAGCCCGGCGGCTCGGAGTTCGGCTGCGGCTCGTGCGGCGGTGGCGCGTCGCCGTCGGGCGTCGAGTGCGTCGCCGCGACCGAGCGCGAGCCGGGCGATCGCCTTCGCCGGCAGTGAGGTTCGCTCGGCGCCGCTGTCGATCAGCATCTCTGCGACATGGTCCGGTCCGAGCGTGACGGCCGCCAGCCAGCGCGTCGCGGTGCCCTGGACGGGGACACGGGCCCGCACCGTCAAGCCGCGCTCGGCGAGGACTCGGAGCGCGCCGTCCGGATCGCAGAGCAGCAGTCGGCTCGCGGGTGCATCGAAGCACCATGCAGCCCGGGAGAGCACGTCCATGCCGAGAATGCCGTCGAAGGTCAGTCGCGTGTCGAACTCCACGGCGGGCACGCCGTCCATGGCGAACACGTGATCTCCGAACGCGATCGCGCGAACGCCCGCCCGCATCGCGTGATCGCGCCGCGTGCCGGTAGCGTCCGTCAGCCTGAGCAGGCGCTCGTTCGAGCGTTCGACCGGCAAGCCGAGGCGGCGGGCGGCCGCGGTGTCGAACAGGGTCAGCTCGCTGCCGGTGTCGACCAGGAAGTTCGCTCTCCTGCCATCGACGTCCAGCGCGGCGACGAACGTCGGTGAGAGCGGGAGCGCCACGGGTGCGATCGCGCTCCTTCCGCAGCCGGTGGTGCCCAGCATGGTGCACACCGTCGTGCTGAGCACGGCGAGGCGGGTCGCTCGCCGCGCGGCACCGCGGCTCTCGTCCGACGTGCGTGGCATCACTGCGAGTATGTGGCACGACGTCGCCGCGCGGAAGTCGGTCGCGAGCAAGGTCGCGCGTCGCTACTTCGCGCGCTCGGTGCATCACCGATCTCATCGGGCCAAGGTCGCGCGCAACGCGAGCATGGTCGCACGCCGTGATTCGTGATTCGTCGACATCCGGCCGTCCGCGCCGGACGTTCGTCCAACTCCGGTCGGCCAGCAGCTCTGTGCGTGCGACCTTGCTGTGCGATCGCAAGGTCGCGCTCGTCCCGGTGCATCGCACGCGGTCGGCACCTTTGACGTCTTCGCGCCGGGTTCGGTAGACGGCTCGATGCGGTCGCGACACGTCGTCGCGACCGGTCGAAAACCCAAGAGAAAGCAAATGAGACCATCCAACGCACGGATCGTACTGACGAGCCTGATGGCGTTGCCGCTGATGTCGTTCAAGTGTGGCAGCAACACGTCCACGACCACCGAGGTCGTGACTCCGTCCGGAACGGTCAAGAACACGACCGAGGTGACGAAGCCCACGACTCCGAAGCACAAGCTCAACTTCACGCAGCCGCCCGAACACCCGGGTGGGCCAATCACGATCGGCGAGACGACGATCACGCTGCCGGCGAACCCGACGACTCACAGCATTCCGATGGTGCTGGAGTTCTACGACCCGCTCGTGATGCAGATCCCGCTCGATTGGACGCTCACCGGCGGAACCTACACGACGTCGGGCGGGTCCGGGAACATCACGATCTCCCAGGGTCGCATTCCTTCGGGGGCTACCTACTCCGACAACGCCTACGGCGGCGTCAACGTCGTGGTCGACCAGTTCTTCGTGCCCGAGCCGGGCTACCACCTCTATCTGCTCGACATCCCGGAGGCACACAAGACCGGGGGCAACATCGACGTCAGCTGGACGATCGAGGCGCCCGTCGGTTCCCAGCGCGTCGACACGGTCAAGCTCGTTCCGACCTTCAAGACGGTCGTCAAGGCTCCCGGCGGTACGGGCAACCCGATTCCGATCCCGTATCCGCCGCCGTTCTTCTACGCGCCGATCGACGGTACGACGAGCATTCTCGCGAACCTGACCGATCCGAGATTCGCCTGGACCTATGACCTTTCGGGTCCGCTCTGCAGTTCCCCGGCCGGGAACTCGCCGACGTTCGATCTCGCGAACGGGAGCACGTGGCAGATCAACCAGACCTCGGTCGTGAGCTGCATCGACCTCGATACGTCGATGGCGGGCGCCCTGATCCTCGGTGCGACGCCGTACCAGCCCGGCATCCCGTACGGGAACCCGGGCTGCAAGCTGAGCGTCTCGGTCGACCAGACCTATCCGCTGGTCGTCAGTTCGGACGGCACCTCCGACTTCTCGGTGTCCGTGCCGAACGACCCGGGGCTCGTCGATGCCGTCGTCTACTGGCAGGTGGCTCAGACCAACTCCGGTACGGGTGACGTCGTGATGGGATCGACCATCAAGGTCCGCATCGAGCCGCTCGTCATCACGCGGTGAACGAACGGAGCGACGGGCTCCCTTCTCCCGTCCGATCCCGCCGGTCGACAGTCGCTGCGCCGGCGGGATCCGTCCGCTGTTTCGTCGATTCCGAACATGCTCGCCATCCTGCACCAGTTCCTGCTGCTTCCCGTGACCCTGTTGCGGATCGCCCGGATCGTGCGCCGGGAGTGTTCTCCCGCAGCACTCGACGAGTACCTGTTCTCGTTCCACGGTTTCCACCACGAACCCGAGGATCGCCACTGGTACATGCGGACCTGGGACAGGGTCCCGGTGCGCGACATCGCCCCCGACCAGGTGGTCGCCGTGCCGATGCGACATCTGGCGGCGATGCTCCGAGTCGCGATCGAGATCGAGGCCCCTATCCGCACCTACTCGCTCGAGAGTGGCGAGGGCTTCCGCCTCCTGCTCCCGACGCTGTCCCGATTCATGGGCATGACACGGCAGCGGGCGGCCGCCGTCGTCGCGGCTGCGGCCAAGGGGCGCGAGGTCTGGTGTGAGAGCCCCTGGTGCATGGAGGAGAGCCGCCACGGTGCGATGTTCGCACGCATCCTGTCCCGTCTGACCGGTGAGTCGGTTGCGAGCGAGACGACGGACCGGGCGATCCCGGCGGCAGGTGGCGACGACGAGGCGTTCGCCCACCTCGTGGCCCGCGAAGCGACGGAGTGGAACGCCGCATCGGTCTACGTCGTCATGGCCGCGCACACGCGTGGTCCGCTGCGTGCGGCGGTCGAGAACATCATGCGTGACGAACTCAAGCACTGCATGGTTCTGAGCGCCGCTCACACCGTTCTCGACGGACGGCGCTACTGGCGGCGGCTGTGGCTGATGCTGGTGAAGTCGATCGGTTCACTGCGCCATCACCGATCCGTTCGAGCGGATGGGGCGGTGTTCGTGACGACTCCGTGTTCGTTCCTCGAGGCGGCGTTCGCCCACGCGCTCACCGAGTTCCACATCCGTCGCCACGTGGAGCGCACGCCGATGAGCGTGCTGCGCGAGATGTTCGAGCCGGCGAGTCCGCGGCAGGGATCCGCGTGCGGTGAGCGATCCGTCGCGCGCGGTCGGCGGCCGGCAGTCGGGCGCCCGCTCGGTGCAGCGAGCATGCTCGGCGCGTCGCAACGTGCGCGTCGGCGCGAGTTGCTCGCGGCTGAGTTCGAGTGCCGGCATCGGCTCGCGCTCGACGGCTTCGTCCGCGAGGAGCTCGACGGCTTCCGCGGCGCCGAGGACCTGGGTTCGCGCCGATCCCGCGCCGTACTGGGTGTGATCGGCCGCTGCTCCGATTGGCGTCTTCGGGATGCGTTGACTGCTCGGTTGCGGCGCTACCAGCTCGTCAACAACCGACACTCACGAGGTCGCTCGGTGCGCAGCGGCCGACCGTCGGATGCATGCCGGCGATCGCCCGCAGAGGAGCTGACCCAACGATGATTGCGCTCGAGTTTCCGTTCTGGGATCCGGTCCTGTTCACGTTGCCGGGCGGCTTCGGGATCCGCTGGTACGGCGTCATGTGGATCCTGGCCTTCCTCGGTGGGTCGCGGATCCTGAGCCGGGTCGCGGCGACCGGGCGGTTCGGCTTCGCGCCGGAACAGGTGCCGGAGTTCATGATCCTGCTCGTCATCGGCTCGCTGTGCGGAGGCCGCCTCGGCTACTGGTTGTTCTACGACCACGCCGTGTCGCTCACGTCTTTCGCCGGAGGTGGCATGTCCTACCACGGTGGCATTCTCGGTGTCTCCGGCGCAATCGTGCTGTTCGCCTGGCGCCACGGTGCCTCCATCCGCCGGGTCGGCGACGCGGTGGCGCTGGGTGTGCCGCTGGGTACGGGTTGCGTGCGGTTCGCCAACTTCGTCAACGGTGAGTTGTACGGTCGCGTCACCTCGCCCTCTGCGCTCGGAGCGATGCGTTTCCCGACCGATCCGGCCGCGCGCGAAGCGCTGCGGCTCGATGAACTCGGCGGTGACGTGCGACTCGAAGAGCTCGCGATCCAGGCCGCAGTCGGCAAGGTGCCGACTGCCGAGGTCGTCGCGCAACTGCCGTCGACAGACGCGGCCGGAAGAGCGATTCCGTGGGAGACGGTGCTCGATTGGCAGCGCGTCGAGGCGGTCGTGCCGTTCCGTCACCCGTCACAGATCTACGAGTCGATCGGCGAAGGGCTGGTTCTCGGCCTGCTGCTGTGGTGGCTGTATCGCGCGACGCGTTCGCGGCCGCTCGGCCCCGGTGGCTACGCCGGTGCGTTCTTCGTGGGCTACGGCGCCATCCGTTTCGCGATCGAGTTCCTGCGGCAGCCCGATGAGGAGTTCGCGACGGCAGCCAATCCGCTCGGGAGCGTCTGGCTCGGCCTCTCGATGGGGCAGCTCCTCTGCATCGTCGTGGTGGCCGGGGGAGTGCTGCTCCTGGCGGCAGCGCGCCGACCGCGAACGTCCGTATCCGCCCCGTTTCACGACCTGGCAGTCGGTTGCAAGCAATGACCAGAATCCTGCTCGTCAATCCCAAGTTCCCCGACAGCTTCTGGAGCTTCCGCTGGGCGTTCGACAACGTCCTGACCGGGCAACGTGCGATGACCGCTCCACTCGGGCTCGCTACGGTCGCGGCGCTGTCACCTTCGGCGTGGGACGTCGCGATCGCCGACGAGGACATCGAGCCGTTGCCCGCCGATCCGGACGTCGACATCGTCGGCATCTGCGGCATGGGAGTGCAGTTCGAGCGCCAGATGGAGCTCGTTCGCCACTACCGGAGCCGTGGCTACTACGTGGTCGTTGGTGGCGCGTACGCATCGCTCTGTCCCGAACTCTACGAGGGCCGTGTCGATACGGTGATCTCGGGAGAAGCCGAGTACGTCTGGCCGGAGTTCTGTCGGGACTTCGAGGCGGGAGAGGCGCGGGCGCTCTACAAGGAGGAAGGTACCGTCGATCTCGCCGATTCGCCGATGCCGCGCTTCGACCTGTTGAAGCTGGAGCACTACTACACGATGCCGCTGCAGTTCTCGCGAGGCTGCCCGTTCCAGTGCGAGTTCTGCGACATCATCGTGATGTTCGGGCGGAAGCCCCGCCTGAAGTCGATCGACCAGGTCATGCGTGAGCTCGAGGAACTGCGCCGACTCGGCGTCAACCGGCCTTTCTTCGTCGACGACAACTTCATCGGCAATCGCGCCGCAGCGAAGGGCCTGCTGCGCGCCATCTCGAACTATCAGCGCGAGAGAGGTTCGCCCTTCCGGTTCGGTACGGAGGCTTCGATCAACATCGCGCAGGACCCCGAGCTGCTCGATCTGATGCGCAGTGCGGACTTCGGCTGGCTCTTCGTGGGAATCGAGACCTCGTCGGAAGCCGCGCTCGCGGAGGTCAAGAAGACCCAGAACCTCCGGGTCGGTCTGCTCGAGTCGGTCGGCAAGATCCACGCTGCCGGCATCGACGTCTTCGGCGGTTTCATCATCGGCTTCGATTCCGACGATCGGGCGGCCATCGAGCGACAGCACCGGTTCATCATCGATTCCGGAATGGCCGTGGCGATCGTCAACTTGCTGAGCGCGATCCCCAAGACCCCGCTTCACGATCGTGTGGCGCGCGAGGGCCGACTGCTGGAGGGTTTTCACGGCCACATCGGGTCGAATCTCGGCACCAACATTGTCCCGAAGCGAATGTCCTTCGACGAGATGCTCGCCGCCTACCGCGACCTCTGCCTCGAGGTGTCGTCGGATCGACAGATCGCCGAGCGCATCCGCAACAAGTTGCGCCGCTTCGGTGCGCCACCGAATACGCACCGGGGCTCGCTGCCGTTCAAGCTCCTTCAGCTGGCTCGCCTGTTGGTGCGCGGCATCCTGCCGGGCGGCTGGCGCCGCGTGTATCACTTCCTGCGCACGCTGCGGTCTTCGTCACCGGCCGTGCTCTACTCGATCTGCGCGGACTGGACGATGGCGCTCGCGATCCGGGACTACGTGCGACGGCAGTTCGCTGCCGGCGACTCGAAGTCCACTCGCCATGCAAAGCGCATGCCGGTGGTGAGCCGACCCCCGCAGTCGGCCGTCGTGGAGCCGGCCGTCGTGTTGCAGCGGGTCGCCGAGTAGGGAGCCGCTGTGACTCGATCTGGAGCGTTCCGTTGCGGGCCGCCGACCGCTTCGTCATGTCGGGCCGAGTAGCGCGGCGCGTTGTCCAAGGCAAGAACGCCGCCATTGGTCATTTACGACGTGCGAACGCGCCCTCGGCCAGTTCCCCGGTCACGACCGGACCCGAGTTCGCTCCCATGCGACTTAAGGCCCGGGCGTATTCTCCAGTGGGCCGGGGCGAGTTCGCCACGATCGGTCCATCGGCGAGAGGTTTGACGGAACAGCGACAGCAGCAGGGACGAGGCGGCAAGGTGAGCGAAGCGCGGGATCTCGTGATGCCCCTTTCGAGGTCCGCCACGTCGGATCGGTTCGAGGGGTTGGCGCTTCGGGAGTCCGGCGGTCGCGTCGTGCTGCCGACCGACGCCGAGTGGGAGCGCGCGCTCGCGCGCTGCGTCGGCAGCGACGACTTGATCGAGCTCGACCGATCGGCCTCGGCAATGCGGGATCTCGTTCGACGCCGGCTGCTCACGAAGCGGGACGTCGCGGCTGTCGTCGAGTGGCAGCTGCGCGTACGTCGGCGGCTCGGAGACGTTCTTGCCCGCACGGTTCGCCGCGGTGGCGATCGATCTGCCAACGGTGGCAAGGCCAACCAGTACGGTCTGCCGGCGGGCGTCGACAAGCATGTGTCGCTCCGATGTCGTCGGCTGGCCGCGATCCCGGTGGCGGTATTCGACGAATACCTCTCGGTGGTGCGCCGTGATTGCTCGTCACCGAGCGAGGCCGGCGCCATCGCGTTCGCCAAGGCGAGCGGGGTGGGCTTGGCAGCTACTCCGAAGACGCGGTCTGGCGACCCGGACGCGATGGCGCTGCGGCTTTCGGCCGCGCTTCGTGACGCGGCGCAGCGCCTGCTCGGAAGGATCGACGTCCTCGTCGGCTCGACGAGTCTGACTTGTGGTCGCCGCGTCGCGGCGAGCACCGTGAAGGCCGGAGACCTGAGCGGTGTCGTCTTCGTCGCGGACTGCCTCGATCCGAGCACGTGGCTTCCCAAGCTCGCCAGGCTGCGGCTCGATCGGGCCGTCGAGCAGGTTCTCGTCGCCATGCCGGCAAGGACTCATGCCGGCTGGTTCGCGCAGCTCGCCGAGAACGACTGGCATACCTGCTTCGTGCGCGGCGGCCAGTCGAGCGTGATGGCGGTCTATCACGGAGCGCGCTACGAGGCATTCTACGCGACCTTCGCGTCGATCGGTGTCGTCATGCGCTGCCATCGACCATGACGCTGCTCGCGGTATCCGTCGCAGTGACGGGTTCCGCGCGGCCGCCGCCGGAAGAGCTGGCGCACGCGTGCGCGCTGCGCTACGCCAGGGCCCAGATGACCGTGTTTCGCGACCAGCTGAACGACCGCCCCCGGCGTTTGCTTGCGGTCGGCGTCGTCGTGCTCGCCGTGAAGCTGCCGTTCCTCGCCTTCGCGGCCGGCGGGCGCGTGATCGACAAGTCGGCTGCGGTCGGAACCGCGCTCACCGAGCCTGCCGTCGAACGGATCGCGCGCGCGAGCGGGATCCCGCCGGCACTCGAAGCCGCGATCCGGGGTGCCGTGCCGGAGGGCGGCCGGCTCGTGCTCTACAGCCCGTACGGCGGTGCCGAGTTCGAACTCGACGCCGAGGATCCGCGCGGGGCACCGGCGCGGCTGGTGCGCACGCTGTTCGAACGCGTCAAGAACCTGCTCTATCCGACGCCGCGCGACGTGCACTTCGCGCGCGATGCCGACGAGCTGCGGCAGAAGCTCGCGCCCGAGTTCGCCGGCCGGCTGTTCGTGCTCGATGGCACGCAGCAACCGGTCGCGCTCGCGGTCGGCGGTGACTGGCAACTCGTCCACGACGCGCGGGTCGGCGGTGCCGGCCGCCTGCGGCTCTGGCGCTTCGTGCAGCCGCGATGAACCCGCTCGCGCTGTCGTGGTCGCTCGCGGTGCCGCTGCTGCTCGGGATCCTGTTGCTGCGCCTGCTCGGGCTGCGCCACCGCGACGATCGGATCGGGTTCCCGGCCTGGAGCTGGCTGCTGGGATGCCTCGCGCTCGCGGCGTTGCTGCGCCTCTGCCGCGAGATCGGACTGCCGGTCGGTGTGTGGTGGGCGGCGCCGTTGCCCGCCCTCGGTCTGCTGCTGCTCGTCCCTCGGCTGCTCGGGGCACGCCGGCGCGCGGCCGCGGCATCGGCGAGCGCCGTGCCGCCGACGCCGGCGTGGTTCCACGCGTTCGTCGCGGTCGGCGTGCTGTTCTGTCTCTGGTTCGCGCTCGTCGGCTTCGATCGACCGTGCCTCGAGGGCGACGAAGGCAACATCTGGTCGCTGAAGGCGAAGTCGCTGCTCGTCGACTGGGACGGTTCCTACGGCGGCCCGGGCTTCGCGGCGGCGCAGGTCTGGAACCTGCACCCCGACTATCCGCAGCTCAACCCGTGGCTGCAGGCCTGGGTCTATGCGCTCACCGGCGTGCCCGACTTCGAGCAGTTCGCGAATCGCTGGCCGATTCAGCTCTGCGACGTCGCGCTGTTCGTTGCCACCGCGGCGGCGCTGCGGCGTCTGGTCGCGCCGATTCTCGCGGCGATGCTGGCTGCGCTCGTGCTGCTCGAGCCCGAGTTCCGGGATCTGTGCCGCACGGCCTATGCCGATGGCATGGTCGCGTTCGGCGTCGTCGTCGCGCTCGATGCGTTCCTGCGCTGGCGCTCCGGCGGTCCGCGCGCGTTCGCCTGGCTCGCGGCGCTCGGGTTCGCGTTCGCACTGGCGTCGAAGAACGAAGCGACGCTCTATCTCGCGAGCCTCGCGCTCGCGCTGCCGATCGCGCGCTGGTTGCTGCGACGCGAGCCGTTGTGCGGCGGGCTCGTGGGCCGCAACCTCGCGCTGTTGTTGCCACCGATCCTGGTTGCCGTGAACACGACGATGTGGAATCGCCGCTTCGGCATGAAGAGCGATCTCTTCGGCGCCAACCCGACCGGCAAGTCGATGTTCGCGTTGATGGCCGAGCAGTGGCGCGAACGCGTGCCGCTGCTGGCCGGCGAGGCGGCGCGGGCCGTCGCGGCGCTCGAGCATTCGCACGCGGTCTTCGGCCTGCTGCTGTTCGCCGCCATCGTGGTGCCGCGACGCGCGTTCGGTCGCGAACTGGCGCTGCCGCTGCTCGCACTGTTCGGCAGCCTCGCCGGCCTGCACCTGGTCTACGTCGGCAGCTTCCTGCCGCTCCGGTTCCACCTCGACACGTCGTATCTGCGGGTGCTGTTCCAGCTGCTGCCCGCCGCGGTCGTGCTGCTCGGCGCGTGCCTTGCCGCGGGCTGGCCGAGGCGGCAAGATCCGGAGCCCGCGTGAACCCGACCGCGACCGATTCGCCGCTGCCCCTGCCCGCGGGCTTCCTGCTCAGCGTCGTCATGCCCGTCTACAACGAGCAGGCGACGCTGCGTGACATCGTCACCGCGGTGCGCGCCGTGCCGCTGCCGAAGGAACTCATCCTGGTCGACGACGGCAGCGTCGACGACAGCCGCAAGATCCTCGCCGAGCTCGCCGCCGAGTACCCGGACGACGTGCGCGTGCTCGAGCATCCGCACAATCGCGGCAAGGGCGCGGCGCTGCGCACCGGATTCCTGGCGGCGAAGGGCGACCTCGTGGTCGTCCAGGACGCCGATCTGGAATACGACCCCGGCGACTACCCGACCCTGATCGCGCCGATCCTCGAGGACCGCGCCGACGTGGTGTACGGCTCGCGCTACCTGGTCGACCATCGCGACCCCGGCCGCGAGCGCGACCAGTTCTATCACTACTTCGGGAACCGCCTGCTGACCTTCCTCAGCAACCTCTTCACCGGTCTCAACCTCACCGACATGGAGACCTGCTACAAGTGCTTCCGGCGGAGTGTGCTCGAGCAGATCGTGATCGATAGCCGGCGGTTCACGGTCGAGCCCGAGCTCACCGCCAAGGTCGCGAGGCTGCCGGTGGGCATCTGGGAGGTCCCGATCCGCTATCAGGGACGTAAGTATAGCGAAGGGAAGAAGATAACGTGGCGCGACGGGATCGCGGCGATCGCCGCGATCGTCAAGTATCGATTTGTGACCTGAATAATAAAGTCACTACGACTCGGCCGGATTGACGGCTTTGGTCGCCCGGGATGACGAAGACGTGACGTAGACACGGATACGTCTCGGTCTCGCCGCCTTTTCCGGAGCCAATCCATGTCTGCCCGTCCCCGATCCACACTCTCTCCGCGCGGCGCGGGTGTCCTGCTCGCCGCCGTCGCCTGTCTGCCCGTTCCGCGCCTGCTCGCCCAAGGTCCGCCGCGTCTGCTCGGCTGGAACGACCTCGGCATGCACTGCATGGACAACGACTTCTCGATCTTCTCCATCCTGCCGCCGTTCAACACGTTCCATGCCCAGCTCGTCGTCGGTGGCCAGCTCGTCACCGGCGGCAACTACACCGTGACCTACGAGGCCGTCGCCGATCCGAACGGCTCGATCAACAAGAGCTCGATCGGCAAGACCGAGTTCTGGCAGCACGCGCCGGCGCTGTTCGGCGTCAACCTGCCGGTCGACGAGGGCCTCGCCGGCTTCCGTATGCCGGGCGCTGCGAACACGCCGCAGAGCATGGGCTTCAACCCGTCGATCGCCGATTGGGAGGCCACCGGCGTGCCGATCACGCCGACGGACGACAACCTCGTCGTCAATCCCTATCCGATGATGCGCCTCGTCGCGCGCAACGGCGCCGGCCAGCAGGTCGCCAGCACCCGCATCGTGCTGCCGGTGTCGGGCGAGGTGGCGTGTTCCGGCTGCCACGCGTCGGGCGGCAACCCCGCGGCACGGCCGGCGAACGGCTGGCTCTACGCCCCGACGGCGATCGACGACCGGGTCAACATCCTCAAGTTGCACGACGATCGTCACGGCGGCCAGCCGGTCTACACCGCGGCGCTGGCGGCGCTCGGCTACTCGCCGAGCGGCCTATACGACACCGCGGTCAACCAGAACACCGCAGTACTCTGCGCGGCCTGCCACGCCAGTGTCGCGCTCGGTGCCAACGGCCAGCCCGGCGTGCCGTCGATGACCAGTGCGATGCACACGCTGCACGGCAACGTGCGGCTGCCCGACGGGCGCCTGCTCGCCAACGTCGACGACCGCACGTCGTGCTACACCTGCCACCCGGGCGCGCGCACGCGCTGCCTGCGCGGCGCGATGGGCAAGGCGATCGGCGCCGACGGCGAGTCGATGATGTCGTGCCAGAACTGCCACGAGGGCATGATGGCCGTCGGCCATCCGGGCCGCACCGGTTGGCTCGAGGAGCCGAACTGCCAGGCCTGCCACACCGGTGACGCGGTGTCGAACGCGGGCGCGATCCGCTTCGCCGACGCGTTCGACGCGCCGGGCCACCTGCGCACGACCACGAACCAGCGCTTCGCGACCGACCCCGACACGCCGGCGGCGGGCTACTCGCTCTACCGCTTCTCGACCGGGCACGGCGAGCTCGAGTGCTCGGCGTGCCACGGCTCGACGCACGCGATCTTCCCGTCCTCGGAGGCCAACGACAACCTGCAGAGCATCGACGCGCAGGGCCACGCCGGCACGATCGTCGAGTGCTCGGCGTGCCACAGCAACCTCGAGGACAACCAGCTGATCGGCCCGCACGGCATGCACCCGACCGGCCAGTTCTGGGTCGGCAAGCACCAGGACGTCGCCGAGCAGATGGGCACCGCGAGCTGCCGTCCGTGCCACGGCACCGACTACCGCGGCACCGTGCTGTCGCGCGCCCTCGCCGATCGCTCGGTCAGCACGCAGTTCGGTCAGCGCAACTTCTGGAAGGGCTACGAGGTCGGTTGCTACGACTGCCACAACGGCCCGAACAACGAACACTCGAACAACAACTCGCCGCCGGTGGTGGCGAACCGCAGCGAGTCGACGCCGACCGACCAGCCGCTGGCGCTGACGCTGACCGCCACCGATCCGAACTCGGATCCGACGACGCTGCGCATCGTCGACCAGCCGCAGCACGGCGCCGTGGCGTTCGACGGCGCGAACGCGGTCTACCGCGCGCGCGACGGCTACGTCGGCACCGACTCGTTCACCTACGCGGCGGCCGACGGTGAGAGCAACAGCAACCGCGGCACGGTCACGATCGACGTGCAGCCGGCGACCTGCGCCGGCTCGGCCGAGTCGTTCGGCTTCGGCTGCGGCGGTGTCGGCGGCGACGTTCCGACGCTGAGCGCGGTCGGTTGCCCGACCGGTGGCCAGCAGGTCGACCTCGTGCTCGCGGACGGTCTGCCGACCGGACCGGCGCTGATCGCGCTCGGCTACGGTCGCGGCCTGGTCGAGCTCGGTACGGACGGCTGCACCTTCCGGGTCGCGACGCTGCTCGCGAACTCGCCGCTGCTGCTGCTGAACAACGGGACGGCGTCGCACACCATCACGGTGCCGAACGGCTTCCCCGACTTCGACCTGACCGCGCAGGGCTTCCACCTCGATCCGGCCGCGCCGCGCGGCTACCGCGCGACCCCGGGTCTCGAGGTGCACTTCCGCTAGCGGCCCTCGTCTCGGTGGCGGTCGGTTCGTCAGAACACGATCGCCGCCGAGAACACCACGCCGGCGAAGTCGGCGCCGAACGCGCGCACGAAGTTGCCGTTCTCGGTGTCGCTCTCGTCGGTGTAGATCCCGTGCGTGATGAAGCCGAGGCCGAACTCGGCGAACTCGATCCGCATGCGGCCGCCGACCTCGGCAAACCAGAACGCCGACGACGAGTCGAAATCGTTCGAGAACGACGAGGTCTCGACGTTCGAGTAGGCCGCCGCGATGCCGAGCTCGCCGTAGACCGAGAACTCGACGACGTCGCCGCGGTTGAACACGTATTCGGGAGCGACCTCGAAGCGCGGGCCGAACGAATCGACCTCGAGGGTCGTGACGCCGCTGGCGACGTTCTCGAGTTCGTAGTGGTGCGCCATGAACCCGATGCGGGCAGGCATCCGGAACGGGCCGCGCTCGAACCGGTAGGTGAAGTGCGCGAACAGGTCGCTGGCGCGCGCCTCCTCGGCCTGGAACCCCTCGTCGACGAACAGATCGTCGTCGGAGCCCCAGGCCTCGAGGCGGATGCCGCCGCCGAAGCCCTGGTCGCCGACGCCCTCGAACCGCAGGCGCCCGAACGCACCCCCGGTGTCACCGTCGGTTGCCGAGCCATCGGTCTCGTGGGCGACCCGGCCGAAGCCACCGGCGATGTCGAACCGGAAGTTGCTGCGATAGCCCTCCTGGGCGGCGATACCCGCACTCGTCGATGCCAAGGCGAGAATGCCGAGCAGGAGGCGCGCGACGCGGGCGCGCTGTGTCCGGTGGTCCGAAGGGTTCGCGGGCCTCATCGGCCCGATCTTATACGGACGTCCGTCAGGCCTGCACGTAGCGGCCGCGAATCGGGAGGTGCTCATGCATCGCATTGCGCGAATCGACGACGAGCGTTGCATGGTCGGCGATCATTTTCCAATCGACGGCCGAGTGGTTCGTCACGATCAGGACGCAGTCCGCGGCCCGGACGCTCGCATCCGTCAATGGCACCGAGTGCATGCGGTATTCCATGTACTTGCGCATGCCGGCGAACAGCGGCACGTGCGGATCGTGGTAGCTGACGTCGGCGCCGTGTTCGAACAGCATCTTGATGATCTCGGCCGCGGGCGTCTCGCGCACGTCATCGACGTCGGGCTTGTAGGCCAGCCCGATGACGAGCACCTTGCTGCCGCGGAGCGGCTTGCCGGCCTCGTTCAGGCCGTCGGTGGTGCGCTTGATCACGTAGTGCGGCATCGAGTTGTTGACCTCGCCCGCGAGCTCGATGAAGCGGGTGTGGTGGCCGAACTCGCGGGCCTTCCAGGTCAGGTAGTAGGGATCGATCGGGATGCAGTGTCCGCCGAGCCCCGGACCCGGGTAGAAGGCCTGGAAGCCGAACGGCTTCGTGCTCGCGGCGCGGATCACCTTCCAGATGTCGATGTCCATCGCCGCCAGCACCGGCTTGAGCTCGTTGACGAGCGCGATGTTGACGCAGCGGTAGATGTTCTCGAGCAGCTTCGCCGCCTCGGCGACCTCGGCCGAATCGACGCGGACGACCTCCGCGATCGCGGCTGAGTAGAGCTCGACTGCGAGGTTCGTGCTGGTCTCGTCGAGGCCGCCGACGAGCTTCGGGATCGACTGCGTGCTGTGGTCCTTGCGGCCCGGATCCTCGCGCTCGGGACTGTAGGCGACGAAGAAGTCGGTGCCGGACCGGAGTCCGCTGCGCTCGAGGATCGGCTGCATGTCGCCGCGCGTCGTGCCGGGGTAGGTGGTCGACTCGAGTGACACCAGCTGGCCCTTGCGCAGGATCTCCGCGACCATCGCGCTCGAGCGCTCGATGTAGCTCATGTCCGGCTCGCCGTGTCTGCCGAGCGGGGTCGGCACGCAGAGGATGATGGCGTCGGCCTCGGCGAGCATGGCCGGATCGGACGTCGCGCGGAACTTCTCCGACGACGCGAAGTCGCGCACGAAGTCCTCGCCGAGGTGTTTGAGGTACGACTCGCCGCGCTCGAGCATGTCGACCTTGGACTGGTCGACGTCGTAGCCGAGCACGGGGAAGCCGGCGCGGAAGAACGCGCGCAGCAGGGGGAGTCCGACGTAGCCGAGGCCGACGATTCCGATCGTCGCCGTGCGGTCGCGGATGCGGGCCTCGAGCTGGGAGGCGGGGGAGCTGGTTCCGACCATGGGGGTTGAGCTCATAGGCGTATCGGAGCATCGGCATTCTGGCCAGTGCGAGTGGAGGTTCCGCAACGCCGGCGGCGCGGCTGCGCTAAGGTGACGCGATGGCCTCTCGCGTGCCCGGGCAGCTGCGCTCTGCGCCCTGGATCGCCGGCCTGCTGCTCTCGTGCGGATGCGTCACGCGCACGCTCTGGGGCATCGAGCCCGGTTCGAGCCTCGCCGTCGAATCGACCCGGCGGGTCGAGGCCGGTCTCGCGCTGCGTGCCGAGCCTGACCGCCGTACGCTCGTCGCCGACGTCGATCGCTCGGCCGCGCTGCCGATCTCGCGCTGGCGGCTGGTGCCGGTCCACGGCGCCGCCGAGGTCTGGGCGGTGCTCGGGTCGCCCGACCGCTTCGAGGTCGAGAACGTCGACGCCGGGGCGTTCCGGCGGCGCATCGACCGCGATCTCGATTTCCGCGCCGAGCTCGACGTCACGCTCCGGGACAAGGGGGGGGCGATCGGCACACCGATCGCGCCCGCCGCCCTGCCGGCTGGCTTCGCGGCTGCGATCCGCACGTTCGATCCTCACGCATTGTTGTCCGATCCTGCACGGGCCGGCGGCTCGGGGGATCTGCTGGGCGAGTGCGAGCAGCGCTTGCGTACGATCGATGCACGCGAATGGCTGGCACCGGCCGATGCCGCCGACCGCCTCGTCGGCTGTGCCTGGCTCGACGAGCACGGCAATTTGCTCGACGCGGCGACTCGTGCACGGATGCTGCGCGATCTGACCATGGACGAGCCGTTCGCGGGCCACCTCGAGCTGCTGCGGCACCTCCGGCTGGTCGCCGTCGTCGCGCCATCGGCCGGCCGGAACCGCGCCTTCTACTCGCTGCGGCCCGATCTGGTCTGGCTGCGCAGCTGTTTCGACCGGGATGCCGCGACCGGTCGTCTGCACCACCGCTCGGAGTGGCTGATCTACCCCGAGATTCCGCGGCCGTTGGCCGACCTCGCGTTGCTCGGGCGCGGCCATCTCGTGTTCGACGAGCTCGACGGCACGACCGAACATGCGATCGCGCGCAATCTCGCGATGAAGCTCGCGCTCACGCCCGTGACCGTCGCGATCGACGCGGTCTGGTTCGTGCTGCGATCGTGGATCGTCTGGCCGTTGGTGCACGACGACGGCGATCCCCGGCGCTCGCGCTGACCGGCCGGCGGCATCGCCGGTGTGGGTCCGTTCACGTGCCGACGTCGGCTTCCGAATCGCCGTACGGCAGATAGTCGGGCGCATCCCACGCCGGCGAGAACCGGGTCGGCGTGATGCCGGTGAACTCGCGGAAATCGCGGCAGAGGTGGGCCTGGTCGGCGTAGCCGCCGGCGCAGGCGAGCGCCGCCCAGTCGGGCGCACCGCGTTGCCACGGCAGGCGCGCGACCAGCGCGCGGAAGCGCCCGACCCGGTGGAAGGTCTTCGGCCCGAGGCCGACGTGGCTGCGGAAGAGCCGTGTCAGGTGCTTGTGGCTGACGCCGAGCCGTCGCGAGAGCGTCGCGATCGACGCGGTCGGGGAATCGCGCAGCTCCGCCACCATCGCTGCGAATGCCGGGCGCGGCAGCAGCCGGGCGATCAGACGTCGTTCGAGCCCGTCCTCGAGGGCGTCGAAACGGGCCTCGATCGACCGCGCGGTCGCGATGCGCTCGTGCACCTCGGTCGCGAAGCCACGCCAGAACTCGTGCAGCTCGACGACTTGTTCGGCGACCTCCGTCGCCGGCGCGCCGAGCACCGCGCCGACGCTGCCCGGTCGGATGCGGGCGCCGACGATCGTGAAGCGGCGGCTGGTCAGCTGGACCGGTTGCGCGTCGGTGCGCGGGCCGCACACCCACGGCGCGCGCCAGATCCTCGGGCGGCCGTCGCGCTCGGTCACGAGCGGGTCGGTCAGATTGAACATCACGTCCATCGCGCCATCGGCGAAGAGCCGTCCGCGCGCCAATGCGACGACATGGCCGTCGAACGCCCAGACGTGGTCGACGACGTCGCGGAGCGGCAGGCGAGGCGCGCGGCGGTGGTAGCTCATGGCAGCTCGGACGTCGGGTTGTCGTCGGCGGCGCGGCCGACATAGACAACGTTTTCGGCACCCGGCGGATTCGGGGTCACCGCGGCGACCGCGCCGGCATCGTCGAGATGTTGGAGGCTGCCGAATCATGACCCGCAAGACACTCTCCGCTCGAGCTCTGTTCGCCGTCGCACTCGCTCTCCGGGCAGCCGGCTGTCAGGGTCTGCCCGACCAGATGGACACGGCGTTCACGCGCTTCGCGTTCGACGCACCGATGGCGATCCTGCTCGGCGATCCGGATGCGGAGCTGCTGCCGGCGTCGCTCGCGACCCTCCGATTCGGGCGCTCCGTGCCGGCCCGACTACCGGTCGCGGTCGGCGTCGAGAACGGGGTCTGGACGCTCGGCAACGGTGTCGTGCCCGGCATGCCCGAGCTCGAGCCGGCGAACGCGCCGTACCCGTTTCCGGGCGATCCGGGCCAGCTGGCACGGATCGCTGCGGCCGATGCCGACGGCGACGGGCGCGACGAGGTGTTCTTCCTGTCGGCGGCGCCGGCCGACGACCCCGATCTCACGAGCCGACTCAGCGTCGGCGCGCTGCGCGGCGTCGCGGGCATTCGCCGGCGTCTGCCCGGCCTCGATCTCGGCAACGGCCTTCGCGACCTGGCGGCGCACGGCGAGTCCGTGCTGCTCGCGACCGGTCGGCCCCGGGCTTCGGCCGTCGCCGTTGCGGTCGGCGTCGACCGCGCCGTGATCGTCGATTGCCGGCGGACGACCGGCGAGAAGGGGCGACCGGGCCCGTTCGCGCTGTCCCTGGTGCAGACGCTCCCGCTGCCCGGCACCGCGATCGCGGTCGAACGCCTCGTGCTCGGCCAGACCTGCTTCTTCGTCGTGCTCGGCGACTTCGTGGTCTCCGGCCTCGAGCGCCCCGCGTTCGTGACGCTGGCGCCGATCACCGGCACCGACCAGTATGCGGCGAGTGCCCCGACACCGATCGCCGCTGCCTGGCCCGAGCACGCGACCTGCCTCGCGGTCGCCGACCTCGATGCCGACGGTGATCCCGACGTCGTCGCCGGACTGCTGAGTCAGGATCCCGTGGCGTTGAGCGCCGGTCGTGTCACCGCGTTCTCACCCGCGATCGCATTCGGGACCGACGGGGTCGCGAATCTCGTCCTGGCGCCCACGGCCGCGTCGGCGCGCACCCGCGGGGTACCGACCGCGCTCGCAGTCGCCGACTTCGGGCCGACCCGCGGTGTCGGCAGCGATGGCGTCGTCGATGTCGCGGTCGCGGGCACGACGGGCAAACACGTCACGGTCGAGATCATCCGGGGCATCGGCGAACCGGGTGAGCCCGCGTTCGGTGACGTCGAACGGCTGCCGCTCTCGATCGACGAGGCCGTCGTCGCGGACGAATGGGCAATCGAGGGCCTGCCGAGCATGACGACGCCGGTGACCGACATGATCGCGGGCCACTTCAACGGCGACGATGTGCCCGACCTGCTGCTCGCGGAGCCGCGCGACGGTCAGCTCGTCGTGCTCGAGGGACAGCCGCCGCCGATCGCGACGTTCGTCGAGGTCGCGATCCACGGCCATCACGGCATCAACTCGATCTTCGGCATCACCAGCGAACCCGAGGAGATCGATGCGTTCCTCGACGGTGTCCGCGAGCTCGGTCTCCTGATCAACCTCGAGCGCCGTGGTCGCCTGGATCTGACCGAACTGCCGCCGGTTCGCGTGATCGCCGTCACCGGTCACTGGGCCGAGCTGACCGAGCGCGGCGCGTTCTCCCACGCCCTCGCCCGTGCGCTCTGGAGTGCCGGTTCCTATCTGCCGGCGCCGATGTGCACGACCTTGCTGAACTTGCCGGCGGCGCCGGCTCCCGATCCACTCTGCTATTGGTCGACGCTGGTGTTCCTGCTCGTGCCGGTCATCGAGCCAGGGGCTGTCTGCGGTCAGTTCCTCGGCGGTCCCGACCCGGCGCTGGTCGCGCGCTTCGCGCTCGGCGGCCTCGGGTTCGGGGTCGAGAAGTGGGGTGCGCTGCTCTCGAGCGCGGCGTCGCGCGCGGCGGGTGACCAGGTCGCGGCGCGTGTCGATGCGGCGGTGCGGGAAGCGCGCGCGGGCATGGACCCGTGCGATGGCCTGGTGTTCGTGCACGTCTCCGGCCACCGCCGCGCGCCTCGCGTTCCGAGCCGCGATGCACGTGACGCACCTCGACGCGATCGATCCTTCGCCCATGGATGCGTTGCGGCCGTGGGCGCGCAGCGGCTTCTTCGTCCTCGACACGCCGGTCGCGCGCATCGGCAACGAGCGGATGTTCCTGTGCCACGCCTCGTGGCCCTCGCTGTTCACCCTCGGGGCCTCGATCGTGCCCGGCATCCCGCTGTCGATCTGGTACCTGCCGCTGCGCCTGCTCTACGACCAGGCGAATGCGGCCGCGAACTGCCTGCTCACGCTGCAGGCGCCGTGGGACCTCACCGCCGAGGCCGGTCGGATCGGCTTCTGGCGCGACGTGATCGGCACGCCGGTCGGCTACGCCCGCGCACCGACGCTGCTGTCGCCGTTCCCGGCCGAGCTGCAGGGCGCCGCCGAGTTCCGCGCCAACACGCCGCACGACACCGTCGTCGACTTCTGGACCGATCTCGACCGCAGCGTCGGCAACGGCGTGACTGCTCCGACCTGCTTCGTCAACACCAGTGTGCTCGGCTGGCTGTCACCGACCGGCATGTGGCAGCCGCGTCACGACATCGAACCGCAGCACGGCTGGCTGCGCGGCTCGTTCGTCGCCGCCGATCCGGCGACCGAAACGGCGGGCTCGCCGGTGGCGTGTCGGCCCGGCGGTGACGGCGAACCGTTCGAAGAGAGCGCCGCGGTCCAGGCCGCGCTCGCCGCCGCCAATGAGGCCAGCCCGTTCGGGGCGTATCGCGTGCGCGAGCTCGTCCCCGACTTCGACTTCGCGATCGGTCAGGGGATCGTCGCCAACACCGCGGTGTTGCTGCACGGTGACTTCGGCCGCGCGTTGCCCGAGCTCGGGCGGCTCTCGGCCCTGCTGCCGGGCGACGAATCGGCGCCGTTGCGGTCGTGGCTGCTCGAGACCGATGCTGCGGCATTCCCGGCGAGCGGGGTGTGGCGGCAGCTCGACGCGCCGGCGTCGTGCCCGCTCGACGGCTCCGGCAACTGCGTTCGGCTCGAAGGTGACGATGCCGCGGCGTTCCGCACCCACCTCGCCGCGGCCGCGCTCGCGCCTCACCTGCCGGCGAAGGCCGATCTCTCCGACAGCGAAGACGTGCAGCGGCTCGGCACCGCCTGGGCCGAGGACCTGGCCAATGCCGAGGCCGCCGGCGGCACGCTGCTCGCGGACCGCGTCGAGTCGTTCGGTCAGATGCTCGCCGGCGGCAGCCGCCCGGGTGAGGCGTGGGCGCGTTTCCCGGCCGCGGTCGCGACGCTGGCGTGCGATCTGCACGACAGCTCGCTGTCGCACGACGTCGTCTGGCTGCGGGTCGAGTTCGACGCGCTGGCGAGCGATGCCGAGCTCAGCGTGCAGGTCGACGGGTTCGGCGAGCCGATCGAGTTCGAGCCGAAGAGTGCGCGTGCCACGGCGCGCGCGGTGCTCGAGCGCACGATCGCGCGGCCGATCACCGAGCGCGACCGGGTCGTCGTGCGCGGGCGCAACGTGCGGGTCTACGCCGTCTCCGTCACCACCGCGGGCCCGACCCGCTGTCCGGTCGACGGCCTCGACTACGAACTCGTGGTGGTGGACGGCGGCACCGATTGGTCGGCGGCCATCGAGATTGCCGAGCGTCTGGTCTACGACGGCAGGCGTGGCCGGCTCGCGGTGGTCTCGGATCCGGACGTGCTCGAGCACCTGACGAAGGTCTACCGACTCGACGTGCCGGCCTGGCTCGGCGGCAGCGGCGAGAATGGCGATCCCGCGAGCTTCCGCTGGCTCGACGGTGTCGCGGTCGACGGACCGTGGCACCCGACGCAGACCGGCGATCCGACCGACCGACAGCCCGGCTACCTGTTCGTGCCGCCGGCGGCCGAGGGCCTCGGGGTCCTGGGGTCTCGCGTCGCGACGGTCCGAAACGGCCTGCCGTTCGGGTTCTTCGTGCAGTATCGCTGAGCGCCGATGTCGCGCCGTGGCGCGGCGTCGGATCACGGCTCAGGGCTGCACGGAGACCGTCAGGGCGTGGCTCGCGCGCACCCCGAATGCGCCACAGCCGCCACCGTCGAGCCAGACGCTCTGCAGCGCGAAGGTCTGCCCGGCCGCGATGCCGGCGAGCGACGACTGCAGCTCGGCGTGACCCTGGGCATCCGACATCAGGCCGCCGGTGACCGGCGCGGGCAGACCGATCCAGATCGACAGACCGAGCACCTGACTCGGCAGCGTCTGAGGCGCGAGGTCGAGCAGCAGCAGACCCGCCGTGTTCGCCGGCGCATCGTCGACGCGGAACCGGTAGTCGGCCAGGCCGGCGCGTGCCCAGGTCGAGGCGTTGAGCCGCGGCTCGGTGCCGCAGCTCGGCGAACCCGCACCCACGCAGCCGACGCCGATCGGCGACAGCGCGGCGTCGGTCGCCGCCACGAACCGGAAGAAGTAGGGGAACGTGAGGTAGCCGTTGTAGTTGATCAGGTAGACGCCGGTGACGTCGCGGGCGCGATCGACCCAGCCGGTGAAGCCGTAGAACCCCGGGCTGCTGACGTGGGTCGTGCGCCCGGCGCTGTCCTTCTGATCGATCCAGCAGCCGATGCCGTAGGGCGAGCCGTACGGGCTCGGCGAGTAGACCGTCGGCAGGTGGCTGGTGTTGTCGGTCATCATCGCGTCGACAGCGGCCGCGCTGAGGACCTGGGTACCGTTCCAGGCGCCGCCGGCGCGCAGCATCTCGACGAAGCGGCCGTAGTCCTGCAGGTTGCTGCGCGCGCCGCCGGCGATGCGCGGGTTGGCGTGGAGCCCGAACGCGTTGTAGTCCGTCGCGATGAAGCCGAGCGGCACGGCGAGCTTCTGCTGGAACAGCTGTGCCCACGTCATGCCGCTGACGACCTCGCAGACCGCGCCGGCGACCTGCATCGCCGCCGAGCCGTACTCGAACGCGGTACCCGGCAGATAGCTCAGCGGCACCGTCGCGATGTTCTGCGCCGCCTGTCGCAGCGTGATCGAGGAGTTGCTCTCCCAGCTCGTCGAGCGCGGCAGACCGCTGGTGTGCGAGAAGCACATCCGCAGCGTGATCTGGTCGCGCGGCGGCACCGCGTACTCGGGCAGGTAGGTGCCGACAGGGTCGTCGAGCTGCAGCAGCTGCTGGTCGACGAGCGCCATGAGTACTGCGGCGGACAGCATCTTGGTCGCCGACGCGAGCGGAACGACCTGCTGCAGCGTGTAGCTGCCGAACGCCTGGCGGTAGAGGTTCTGGCCGTGTTGGTCGATCTGCAGGCAGAGTCCGGGCAGGCCGGCGATGCTCGTCATCTCCTCGTTCGCGAGCGCGGTGATCCGGCTCAGGTCGGAGCAGATCGGACTCTGCGCCGCGAGGTGGGCGAACGACAGGAGCAGGGGAGGGAGGGCGCGGGACGGGAAGTGCATGACAGCCTCGGAGCAGGCCGTGCGGTACGCACGGCGGGGTCGGGCACCGGCCGGCGCGCTACGACAGCCGCCGTCGCCGAGTGCCGGGCCCGAGACTCGCTGGGCGCGGCGCCGCGGTCTTGAAGGTTTGTGACCTGTGCGAGGTGCGCCGCCGCCGGGCCGCGTTACAGCCGCAGTGTCGCCACGACGAAGTGGTGATCGCTCGGGTGTCGGCCACCCGGACCGGGTTCGCTGAGGATCGCGGCGTCGACGACCTCGAACTCGCGCGTCGCGAGCACGTAGTCGATCTTGTCGCCGGCCGTGCCGCCGCGGAAACCGTGGAACGTGCCGACCGCGGCCGCGTCGGGGTGGAGGGTGCGGAACGTGTCGCGGAGGCCCGCCTCCCGCAGCGCGACCAGCGGCGGGCTGGTCTCGCCGGCATTGAGGTCGCCGAGCACGAGGTGTGGTCCGGGCAGTTCGGCGATGCGGGCGGCGACCAGCCGCGCGCTCTCGCGCCTCGCCTCGCTGCCGCGGTGGTCGAGGTGGAGGTTCCAGACCCGGAGCTCGCGGCCGCTGGCGCGCCCACGCAGGTGCGCCCAGGTGCAGATGCGCGGCAGCGCCGCGTCCCAGCCGACCGACGCCGGCGTGTCCGGTGTCAGGCTGAGCCAGAAGTCGCCGTGTTCGACGACCTCGAACGCGGTCTCGTCGACGAACAGCGCGGCGTGTTCACCGCGATCGCCGCCATCGCGCCCCTGACCGAGGCGGCGGTGGTGGGGCAGCCGTTCGGCGAGGAACTCGAGCTGGAAGTCGAGTGCCTCCTGGACCCCGAGCACGGTCGGGGCCGCGGTCACGATCGTCGCCGCCAGCAGCTCGCGCCGCACCGGCCACGCGTTGTCACCGTCCTTGGCGGTGCCGTAGCGCAGATTCGCGGTCAGCGCACGGAACTCGACCGGGGTGCTGCAGGCCGTGAGCGCGAGCAGCGTGACCGTTGTGAGCAGCGAGGAGCGACGCATGGGCACGAGCATGCGCGGGGGACACGCGGCAATCCAGGTGCTGCCGGGCGCGAGAAAAACCGGTCGGGTCCTGCCCCGGATCGACGGCGACTGCGTTCCCCAGGGCGAAACCACTTACCAACCCAACCCGAATTGAATCGAAACCATGACTCCCAACTTCGCCGTCTCTCTCCTCACCGCCGCCCTGCTCTCGACCGCCGCTGCTTCGGCGCAGGGCTCGGCCACCTACCACGGCTTCACGTGCGCCGGTGACACCTCGCTGACGAGCACCTCGAGCTGGTCGATCGGTGCGATGTCGAGCGTCGACGTCGACTCGTTCGCGGGCAACGGCGCGTTCGTCTCGGTCGGCATCGGCGCACCGTTCGCGGTCGGCCAGGGGATTCAGCTCGCCCAGTACGGCCTCTCGTGCGAGTTCTGGACCAGCCCGGTCGCGACGGTGCCGGTCATCAATCCCCAGCCGAACACCGTCAACGTCGGCTACGTCGTCGACGTTCCGAACGACCCCGGCTTCGTCGGCCTGCCGCTCACCTTCCAGGGCCTGATCAGCGCACCCTGGTTCACCGGCGGCCTCGCTCCGACCAACGCGCTCCACATCGTCATCGGTCAGTAGCCCGACCCGCGCGACCGGCTCGCCCTGCCTCCGCAGGGCGGCCGGTGCGTCGCACCTACCCGAATCTCGCACACGCACAGGAATCCACGATGCACTCCACCCGCATGCTCGCCCTGCTCACCTCGCTCACCGCCGCCGCCGCGATCTCCGCGCAGATCCGGTTGCCACCTCCGGACCTCGCGCCCGGCGCGTCCTACCGTGTCCTGATGGTCACGGTCGGGTCGCGGGACGCGACCTCGACGGACATCGCCGACTACGACGCCTTCGTGCAGAACGACGCCGCTGCCGTGCCGCAGCTCGTCGCACTCGGCACGACGTGGTCGGCGCTCGCGTCGACGGCCGCCGTCTCGGCGCGCGACCACACGATGACCGATCCCACACCGGCCGGCCCCACCGGTGTTCCGATCTACACCCCCGACGGCACCCGCATCGCGGACGACTACGACGCCCTGTGGGGCGCTGCGACGACCCCGCTGCTCGCACCGCCGGCCGTCTTCTCGACGGGCTCCTACGCCAACACCCAGACCTGGACCGGTTCCCGATCGACCGGGCTGCCGCGGAACCCGTACGTGCTCGGCAACGCCGGCCTCGTGGCCCTCGGCGGCACCAACAACGCGGCGGCGGTCTGGTTCGGCGACGGCGGCGGTGCCCAGAGCACTCTCGCCAACCGTCACCTCTACGGCATGTCGGGCATGCTGACCGTGCCGTCGGTTCCGGCGACCCAGACGATCCGACTCGGCACACCGGCGAATCCGGCGGCCTACGTTCCGGGCACGACCGCGCCGATCATCGGCCAGGCCTGGAACCCCGGCATCGACCATACGACGTTCGCGCCGGGCTCGGCGTTCGACCTCGCAGTGCTCGGTTGGGCCGCGTCCAACGTCGTCACGCCGGCCTACACCGGCACGGTGCTCGTCGACCAGCTCGTCGGCATCAACCTGACCGCGTTGCCGGGCAGTCGGTTCCTGCTCGCACTGCCGAACGAGCCCGGTCTCCTCGGCGTACCGCTGTGGTCGCAGGGTGTCTCGCTCGACACCTCGGGCGCGATCCTGTTGGCCAACGCCATCGACATCACGATCGGCAATCTCTGACCCGGATGCGCCGCGTGCTCCGCTTCATTCGCCGTCGAGCGCGCGGCGCAGCCAGCGGCGCGCCATCTGCCAGTCGGCCTTGACCGTGCGCGGCGAGACCCCGACCCGTTCGGCGGTCTCCTCGACGGTCAGGCCGCCGAAGTAGCGCAGGGTGACGATGCGCGCCTGGCGCTCGTCGAGCCGTTCGAGCCGTGACAGCGCATCGTCGAGCGCGACGATGTCGACGTCGGCGCCGTCGACCGCGGCGTCCGAGTCCTGCAGCGCGACCAGCTCGCGATCGCCGCCGCGCTTCTGCGCCCGACGATTGCGCGCGTAGTCGACGAGGATCTGGCGCATCGCGATTGCGGCAACGCTCATGAAGTGCACCCGATCGTTGAACGCACCGTCGTTGCCGACCAGGCGCAGGTAGGCCTCGTGCACCAGCGCGGTCGGCTGCAGCGTCGCGTTCGCCGCGCCGCGGTGGACACGTCGGGCGAGCTCGCGGAGGTCGGCGTAGACGTGGGGCAGCAGACGATCGACGGCCGCGGGGTCCCCCGCGCGGATCGCCGCGAGACATACACTCACTTCACTGGCGCGCGAATCGGACATGCGGAGCGCTGCGAGTATCGTAACGGGATGGACGGTACGAGTCCCGAGGACTACCGCCGCGCCACCGAACTCTTCCACGAGGTCTACGACCTGGCGCCGGCCGAGCGCGAGCGCGTGCTTCGCGAGCGCGCGCCGTCTGCCGCGGTGCGCGCGGAGGTCGAGTTCCTGCTCGGCGAGGCCTCGCACGACGGGTTCGGCGAGGATGACCTCGGCGCGCTGAACCAGGTGTTGCTCGACGCCGTGGCGAGCGAGCCGGTTTGCATCGGGCCCTATCGCATCGTCCGGCGCATCGGCGCGGGTGGGATGGGGGTGGTCTACGAGGCCGAACAGCGCTCGCCACGCCGATCGGTGGCGATCAAGGTCCTGCGTGGCCCGGCGCTCGACGCAGCCGAGGCAAGTCGCTTCGCGCGCGAGGCGGAGCTGCTCGGGCGGCTCCAGCATCCCGGCATCGCCCAGATCTACGAATCGGGGACGATGACACTCGAGCAGGGCGGTGGCACCTACATCGCGATGGAGCTCGTCGCCGGCGGGTCGATCCGCGATCACGTCGAGACCCGGCGCCTCGGCCCGGGCGCGCGAGTGCGGCTGTTGGCGGAGCTCGGGCGCGCCGTGCACCACGCACATCTTCGCGGTGTGCTGCATCGCGATCTCAAGCCCAGCAACGTGCTCGTAACGGCCGACGGCCGCGTGAAGGTGATCGATTTCGGAGTCGCGCGACCGCTCGAGGGCGAACTCGAGTTCACGACCGCGACGCGAACCGGGCAGCTCGTCGGCACGGTCGCCTACATGAGTCCCGAGCAGGTGCGCGGCGACATCGCTCGGGTCGATGCACGGACCGACGTCTACGCGTTGGGCGTGCTCGCCTACGAGGTGCTCGGCGGCCAGCCGCCGCACGCGGTCAAGGGGCTGCCGCTCACCGCGATCGCGCGCCTCGTCGACGAACGGGAACCTCGCCGCCTCGGCGCCGTGGCGCCGGAATGCCGTGGCGATCTCGAGCTGATCGTCGCCAAGGCGATGGCGAAGGAACCCGAGCGGCGCTACCAGTCGGCGGCGGCGTTCGCCGACGATCTGGATCGCTACCTCGAGCATCGGCCGATCGAGGCGCGCCCTACGAGCGTCGGATACCAGGTCAGACGTTTCACGCGGCGGCATCGCGCGGTCGTCGCGAGCGCCCTCACGGCGCTGCTCGCGATCCTCGGTGGCGCGATCGTCGCACTGTGGTTCGCGCTCGACAATGCGGAGCTGGCAGCGAAGGAGAAGGCCGCTCGCCAGCAGGCCGACGATCGCGCCCTCGAGGTCACCCGGCGCGCCGATCGCGGTCGCCTGCTGCTCGCGCGGCAGGCTGCCGCGGAGCTCTGGCCGGCGCTGCCGGAGCTGGAGCCGGCGATCGAGCGCTGGCTGCGGCGCCATGCCGAGCCGCTTCGTGCCAACCTGCCGCTGCACGAACGCTACCTCGCGGAGCTGCGTTCGCAGGCGCTGCCGTATTCGGATGCCGACCGCCAGCGCGACCTCGAGACGCACCCGGCCCGCCCGGAGCTCGATGCCGCCCGTGAGCGGCTCGCCGGTCTGCGCCGGGAGCTCGCCGGCACGGCTCCCGGCATTCCGCAACTCGCCGGGGCGGATGCCGATCGCACGCGCGAGGCGATCGAGGTCAACGAACGCGAGGTCGCCGCCCTCGAACAGCGGTTGAGCGAGCGTCAATCCTGGACCTTCGCCGATGCCGAGCTCCAGGAGGAACACGACCACATGACGCGGCTCGTGGCGGATCTGCGCGCGTTCTTCGCGGCCGATGGCGACTACGAGTCCGTCCTGACCCGGCAACGATTCGCGCGTTCGATCGTCGAGCGCACGGTGACCGGTCCCGAGGCTGCGGCGGCATGGCGCCGGGCGAGTGCGGACATCGCGGCCTTGCCGGAATACCACGGCCTCGAGCTCGAGCCGCAGGTCGGCCTGTTGCCACTCCGACGCGACCCGCAGTCCGGGCTGTGGGAGTTCTGGCACGTGGCGTCGGGCGAGCGACCGGAGCCCGATGTCGCGGGCGATGCGGACGCACCGTGGTCGATTCGCACGGCCACGGGTGTCGTACTGGTGCTTCTGCCCGGCGGGGCGGCCTGGCTCGGCGCGCAGGCCGAGGATCCGGCGGCGCCCAACTACCACCCGATGGCGCACGCCGGCGAAGGGCCGGTTCGCCAGCTCGAGTTCCCGCCGTTGTTGGTGTCGAAGTACGAGATGACCCAGGCGCAGTGGTTCGCTCTGACGAAGGCGATGCCGAGCGCGTACGGGCCGACCTTCCGCTTCTACGGCAAGCCGCCACGCTCCGAGCCGATCACGGCGAACACCACGTGGAACCCGGTCGAGAACGTCTCGTGTCGCGACGCGATCACGACCCTCGCGCGGGTCGATCTGACCCTGCCGACCGTGCTCGAGTGGGAGTATGCGGCGCGCGGGGGCGTCGGACTGCCGTGGTGGCCGGGAGGTGACGTGCAATCGCTACTGGGCACCTGCAACCTCGCCGACGGCGCGGTGAGAGATCTCGGCGGTCCGTTGGACTGGCGCTACGAACCCGAGCTCGAGGACCGATGGGTCGTGCACGCGCCGGTCGGGACGTTCGCGGCCAATCCGTTCGGCCTTCACGACACGATCGGCAACGTCTGGGAGTGGTGCATCGACGAGCCGCAGGCGGGCTTCGCGGTGGCTTGCGGCGGCAGCTTCTCGAATCCCGCGGCGCTCGCGACGGTCACCGTGAAGAACTTCCAGCAGCGCGACACCAGGTCCGAGACCATCGGTCTGCGGCCGGTCCGCGAGGTGCGGTGAGCCCGACGAATCGCTGCAGCGGACACGCGCGCGTGAGTGCTGCGGGCTAGGATCCAGCGATGGCGCAAAACGACGACCAGGCCGCGGCGATGATTGCCAATCTCGAGGACAGGACCGGCAAGACGCTGCCGCAGTGGCTGACGGTCGTGAAGCGGAGTGGGCTCCAGAAGCACGGCGAGATCGTGAAGCTGCTCAAGACCGAACACGCGATGACCCACGGCTTCGCGAACCTGGTCGCCCACAAGGCGCTGGCGTCGGACGCCGCGTCGGTGGCGGCCACCACCGATCTGGTTGCGGCGCAGTACGCGGCCAAGAAGGCCGCGCTGCGGCCGATCTACGACGCGTTGGTCGCGAAGGTCGCGAAGTTCGGCAAGGACGTCGAACTCGCGCCGAAGAAGGCGTATGTCAGCCTTCGCCGCAGCAAGCAGTTCGGGCTCGTGCAGCCGTCGACCGCGACGCGCGTCGATCTCGGGCTCAATCTCCCGGGCGTCGAGCCCGAGGGGCGGCTCGAGGCCTCCGGGAGTTTCAACTCGATGTGCACGCACCGCGTTCGGCTCGAGTCTGCCGCCGATGTGAACCGGCAGGTCGTCGGCTGGCTGAAGCAGGCGTACGACCGCGCGTGATCTCGTCGCTGCGTGCGGCCGAGCCAGGGTTCTGGCAGCGGCTCTGGGACTTCTTCGCGAGTCCGCCGGTGTTCTGGACCATGTTCGGTGTCGGCATCGGCACGATCGTGCTCGCGGTCGTGCTGTTGCCGCTCGTGGTCGTGAGGCTCGACGCCGACTACTTCGTCGCGACACCGAAGCAGCTGGCATCACATCGCACGTTCGGGCGCTGGTTGTTCCTCATCGCGCGCAACCTGGTCGGCTCGGTGCTCGTGCTGGTCGGCCTGATCCTGCTGCTGCTGCCCGGACAGGGCCTGCTGATGATCTTCGGCGGCCTCCTGATGATGGACTTCCCGGGCAAGCGCCGGCTCGAGCTCGCGATCGTGCGCCGGCCGGCGATCCTGAAGCTCCTGAACGGCATGCGCACGAAGCGCGGCCATGCGCCGTTCGAGGTCGAGCTGCACGGTTCGGCCCCGTAGACCCATCGTTCGACGTCGGCCGGGGGGGGGCGGGTAAAGCGAGCGGGCGGTCTGCGCCGATGCCCGAGCATGCTCGTCCGAGCCAGCGAAACCGACGTTCACGCCGTACGCAGTACCCGGGTGCACTTCCTCGCTTGGGCCGTCGCCGTTACCGCCCTGAGTCTCGTCGCGGCCTACAACCGCCGGTTCGAGCCGGTGTTCGCCTGCATCGACGTCCCGTTGCCAGGGGTGACCACGCTGGCGCTCGACGTCGGCGGCCTGCTGCTCGGCTTGCCGGCGTGGCTCGGGCCGCTCACGCTGATCGGGCTCGGCTACCTGCCGGTCGCGCTCCGCGCGCATGGCCCCCGCGTGCGGCGCGGCTATCGGGTCGCCGCCGGGTTGCTCTGCGCGCTCGCACTCGGGTTCTACTACGCCGTCCAGCTGCCGATCGACAAGCTGCGCGACGAGCTGGACGAGCAGACCGTGATGACGGCGCCACGCTGACGCGTCGCACCGGGGCGCGGCGACTCAGTTCGCGCCGAGCGTGCCGGTGACCGCGTTCGTGCTGGCGATCAGCGAGATGTTCGGCCCCGCGAGCTCGATCGTGAGCATCTGCGAGTCGAGCACCAGGCCCGCGAGCCCTGCGTTGTTCGGCAGCGTGACGCCGAGCGTGGCCTGGCCCGCGACCGGCAGCAGCAGCAGGACCGCGTCGTTGGTGACGAGCAGGTTGCAGCCGGCACCGCCGGCCGGGTGGAACGCGCTGAGCGGCGTCGACTGCGTACCGAAGCCGACGACACCGAACGCGAGCGAGCCGTTCGCGAAACCCGAACCGGTCAGGCTCCAGGTTCGACCGGTCCACGGGTTGTTGTCGGACGCCAGGCCGAGCGGCCCGACCGAGCTGTTGCAGCCGGCGCCGAACGAGCTCGCCGACGCGAGCGGGCTCGCCTGGTACTCCTTCATCGCGACCAGCGAGGCGCCCTGGCCCGTCGGGTCCTGGCCGCCCCAGAAGTAGATCCGGCTCGTCGCCGGCACGAACGCCGAGTAGTAGCGGCTGGCGCGGCCGATCACCGGGTCGGCGGTGTCGAAGGTGGCACCGCCGTAGAGCCGCCACTCGTTGGTGACGCAGTCGAACTCGCTGGTCCAACCCGACGGCGAGCCACCGTAGGCGCTGCCGTAGGCGCCGCCGGTCTGCGCCGTGCTGGTGCTGATGCCCTGGCCGCCGGTCATCACGACGACCTGACGTTCGGCGTCGTAGACCGCCTGGTTGCCGGCCATGCTCGCGGGCACCGCGGCGGTCGTCGGCACGATCTGCACCCAGGTCGTCGCCGCGCCGTCCCAGCGCCAGGAGTCGAGGAAGTGCACGCGGTTGGTCGCGGCGTTGTCGTGCCCGGCGCAGAGGAACACGTCGCCGAAGTCGCCGCGCGTCACCAGGCTGTGGTGCGAGCGCGCGGCCGGCGCGGTGGTCGGCGCGAGCTGCACCCAGGTGTTGGCGACCAGCAGCCAGGTATCGCCGAGCATGTTCGTGCCGTCGTCACCGCCGAACATCAGGATGCCGCTCGACGCCGGGTCGTAGCTCATGCTGTGGAAGCGGCGCGCTACCGGCGAGCTCGCCGGCGTGATGTTGTTCCAGGTGTTGGTCGCCGGGATCCACTCCCAGGTGTCCGCGAGCAGCGCCGCGGCCGCGTCTTCGCCGCCGAACATCAGCAGGCGGTTGCCGATCGGATCCCACGCCAGGCCGTTGCGGTAGCGCTGCGGCGGCGCGTTCGGATCGCCGTCGAGGTTGTGCTCGGTCCACACCGACGTCGTGGCGTCGAACTCGTAGAGGTCGTTGCGCTTGCTGCCGGTGCCGGCAGTGCCGGTGCGGCCGCCGAACACGAACAGGCTGGTGTCGTTGCCGGTCGCCTGGCTCCAGTGGCGATTGGCGGGCACGATGCCGGTGACGCCGGTCGTGAGCACGTATTCGGCGCGCGGCGCGACGCGCGGCGAGACCGAGGGGGTCGGGACCTGGGCGACCGCGGCGGCGGTCAGCGAGAGCACGGCGGCGGGAACGACAATACGCATCAGCGGAACCTCGTTGGGGGGAAGGGAGTCCGCGGCCAAGGCGTCGGTTCGGCCGTTCCGGCCAATGGAAACCCGCCTTTCAGCGCGTCGTGACCGCGACCGGCGCGCTTGCCTGCCAGCGCCGCAGCGACGGGTCGAGGTCGAGAGCGACGCCCTGCAGCGCGAGTCCGGCCGGCAGCCCGAAGCCGACGAACTCGTGTTCGCCGCCGCCGTCGAGTCGGCCGACGAACGCGGGCAGACCGCTCTGGAATTGCCACACCAGGTCGCCGGGCGCGGGGTCGAGCCCGAAGAACCAGCCGTTGGGGAAGGCGCCGGGCGCGAGCGTCAGTGCGGTGAACGCGGTGTCGCCCGGAATGCCGCGCCGGCGCCGCAGCCGCAGCTGGCCCGGCAGCGGACCCGGAGTCAGGGCGAGGTGGAATGCCCCGGGCACATCGGCGTGGCACGAGTCGACCCGGGTGCCGCGCATGTTCGTGTTGGTCGCGAAGTACTCGTGGTAGCCGATGCCGAACTCACCGCGCGCCCAGGTCGCGTCGGTGATCCGCAGCAGCTCGGCACCGTCGACCCGGAACGTCAGCGCCGCACCGGCCGCGTCGATCCGGAAGCGTCGCCACGCGGTGCCGGGCAGCGAGCGCGGCGTCGGCAGCAGGTCGGTCAGCACGCCGTTCTGCGCGCGCAGGCAGCGCACGCGGCCGTCGTGCGAGTCCCAGGTCAGCGCGTAGCACGCGCCCTGCTGCGACAGCGTGCCCTCGAACGCGCCGCCGTTCTGATCGCGCACGAAGATGCCGATGCGCTCGAAGCCGTCGGCGGCGAGCTGGGGGCGGTAGTCGCAGAGCAGATCGGCCTCGAGCCCGACATCGGCCGCGAACCCGGCCGACAACCGGATGCTGTCGGTGCCGCCCGCCGGGTCCATGATCCGGAGCGCGGTCGCATCACCGCTCGGCGGCGGCGGCGTGGTCGCGACCGCGATCGGCGTCGTGAACTTCGCGCGCCAGGCGCGCTGTGGCCCGGTTGCCGGGAACGTGTCGTGGACCGGGAACGATTCGGTCAGAGCCGCCGGATAGCGCCAGCTCGCGAATGCTCCCTCGTCGCTGAGCAGCACGTGCAGCAGCGGATCGGCGAGCACGCTGT
>JAGQRB010000766.1 GCA_020425925.1 Planctomycetota bacterium | reverse complement strand
GTGGGCCTTCGCACCCGTCGCTGGTCGGCGGAACGTTCGCCCTCGCCACGCTGCCGAACGGCGATCTCGTCGCGGGCGGCAACTTCTCGTTCTCGGGCACCACGAGCCTCAACTACATCGCACGCTGGGACGGGACCTCGTGGCACCCGTTCGGTACCGGAATGAACGGTCCTGTCACTGCGCTCTGCGTCGCGCCGAGCGGGGACCTGATCGCCGGCGGCTACTTCACGACCGCGGGCGGCGTCCAGGCCTCCCGCGTCGCCCGCTGGGATGGCACCGCCTGGTATCCGCTCGGCGCTGGCACGGACGACGCGGTCCGGGCCCTCACGATGATGCCGAACGGAGACGTCGTGGCGGGTGGCTACTTCCAATCCGCCGGCGGCACGGCTGCCAACCATATCGCACGTTGGGACGGCAGCGCCTGGTATCCGCTCGGCTCCGGGCTGTCGGGGTCGGCGGGTACGTCGGTTTTCGCACTCGCGGTACTGCCGAACGGCGATCTCGCGGTGGGTGGCTGGTTCGACATGGCCGGCACCGCGTTGGCTCACAACCTCGCGCGCTGGAACGGCTCGTCGTGGTCCGCATTCGGCAACGCTGCCATCAGCGCGCTTTCCGCGATGACGATGCTATCGAACGGCGACCTGGTCATCGGCGGGTACTTCACGGCCGTGAACGGTGTCCCGGCCAACAGCGTCGCTCGGTGGGACGGGTCGAACTGGTCTGCAATCGGCAACGGTGTCAACCATTGGGTCTACGGCTTGACGGCGCTGCCGACGGGCGAGATCTTCGCCGGAGGGGAATTCCAGAGCAGCGGGTCCACCGTGCTCTCGAACCTCGCGCGGTGGGACGGGATCGAGTGGAAACCGCCGACGGGGGCAATCGATGGCTCCTTGACGTCCCTCGCCGCGCGCGCCGATGGTGGCCTGATCGTGGGGGGCGCCTTCGACAACGTGGCGGGTGTGAGCGCCCCCCGCGTTGCCACCTGGGACGGCAGCTCGTGGAGCGCGCTCGGCTCCGGCAATCCCGCCGGCTGGGACGGTCCCGTCAACGCGATCGCCGAGTTCGCGAACGGCGACGTGCTCGTCGGCGGCGCTTTCACGCGCGCGGATGGTGTCGCGGCAAACGGCGTCGCGCGGTGGGACGGCGTCGCGTGGCAGCCCTTGGGGCCTGGCGTCAGCGGGCCAGCCGGTGGTGTGGTCTCCGCGTGCCTGGTCCACACCAGCGGCGATGTCTACGTCGGCGGAACGATCTCGAATGGAATCGCGCGCTGGGATGGGGCGGCGTGGCACGACGTCGGGCTGCCAACCGTCGGGGCGAACACCTCCGTGTCGGCGCTGCTCGAGACACCGAATGGCGATGTCGTCGCCGGCGGTCTCTTCTACACGATCGGTGGGACGACCGCGGACAGCATTGCCAGGTGGGACGGCAGCTCGTGGCATCCCCTTGCAGCGGGCGTCGCCGGCCGTGTTCGCGCCTTGATCCGTCTGGAGAACGGCGACCTTGTCGCAGCCGGTTTCTTCACGGCCGTGAACGGCGGCACGAGCGCCAACGGCATCGCGCGCTGGGACGGCAGCACGTGGTCTCCGCTGGGCTTCGGCTGCAATGGGCCGGTGTTGGCCTTGGAGAGGTTGCCGAGCGGGGATTTCATCGCCGGAGGGGCCTTCACGATGGCTGGTTCGGTGCTCGCGCCCGGCGCGGCGCGTTGGAACGGAACGGCGTGGTCGGCGATCGCGAGTGCCGCGACCACCGTGGCTGCACTGGCGCTACGGCGTGATGGTGTGATCGCGGTCGCCGGTGTCATCAGCACCCCCAGCGTGCATAGGGACCTCCTCGGCGAATGGCGATCGAACTGCCCCGGGATCGCGGTCACGATCCCGACCCCGTGCACCGGATCCACCGGCCCGCTGACGCTGTCGGCGAGCTCGCTGCCCTGGGTCGGCAGCACGTTCGAATCCGCCGCCGCCGGCTTCGCGCCGGGCGCGCTCGGCGCGTCCGTGGTCGGCCTCAGCTCGCCGAACGTGCCACTCGGCGTGTGGACCCCGTTCGCGGGACCGGGTTGCTCGCAACTGGCGAGCACCGAGTCCATCCGCTTCGTGGTTCCGCAGGCCGGCACTGCGAGCGACACGCTGACGATCCCGAACTCATCCGCCTACATCGGGCTCGAGCTGTTCCATCAGTTCCTGCAGCTCGAGCCCTGGGGGCCGCTGCAACCGCCGTTGGTCAGCAGCTCGAACGGTCTGCGACTCACGGTCGGCGTCTTCTGACATGCGCTCGGCGCTCGTGTTCGGCGCGCGGCTACCGAGCTCGGTGATACCCATGCGAGAGAATCTCCTGCGAGTCCTTGTCCCTGCCGTCTCGTCGAGACCCGGCTGGCGTCGCATGGCGCGCGGATCGCTAACCGCTGCGGTCGCGATGGCGGCGTTGCTTTGCGCCCCGCTGCGCGCGCAGTGCGGTTCGGAGTGGAGTTCGGTGTCCGGTTTGCCCGGCACCGCCGACTGGGTCTACTCGCTGACGAGTTGGGACCCGGACGGTCCCGGACCCGCGACCCCCGAGCTCGTCGTCGGCGGCAAGTTCAGCGCGGCTGGCGGCATCTACGCGAACCAGATCGCGAGCTTCGATCCGGCGACCGGGCGCGTCTCGACGTTCGGTCGCGGACTCGGCGGGCCCACGGACCCGTCGCTCGTCCGCGGAGTCTACGCTCTCGCCACGCTGCCGAACGGCGACCTCGTCGCGGGCGGCAACTTCTCGTTCTCCGGCCCCACCAGCGTCCGCTACATCGCGCGCTGGGACGGAGCTTCGTGGCGTCCGCTCGGCTCCGGGATGGACGCTCCGGTCAGCGCGCTCTGCGTCGCGCCCAACGGCGATCTGATCGCCGGTGGCTACTTCACGGTTGCGGGTGGCGTCCAGGCCTCCCGAGTCGCCCGCTGGGACGGCAGCGCGTGGCATCCGCTCGGCGCGGGAACGAGCGACCCGGTACGGGCCGTGACGACGCTGCCGAACGGGGACGTCGTGGCGGGCGGCTCCTTCCAGTCGGCCGGCGGCACGGCCGCCAACCACATCGCGCGCTGGGACGGCAGCGCGTGGCATCCGCTCGGCACCGGGACGAGCGAGATGGTTCTGGCGCTCTCCGTCGCACCCAACGGCGATTTGCTTGCTGGCGGCAGCTTCGCCACGGCCGGCGGCGTCGCGTCCCGCGGCATCGCCCGCTGGAACGGTTCGTCCTGGTCTGGATTCGGTACCGGCGTCGACGGCTTGAGCTGGGTCTACGCAACGATGGTGTTGCCGAACGGTGACCTGGTCATCGGCGGATTCTTCTCGGCCGTGAACGGTGTCGCGGCCAACCGCGTCGCGCGTTGGGACGGGGCGAACTGGTCCGCAATGGGGAACGGCTTCCCGGTCTTCGGCGTCCTGGCCCTGGCTGCGCCGCTGGCTGGCGGTCTCTTTGCCGGCGGGAGTATCAGGCAGAACGGATCCGGCATACAGGCCCTCCACCTGGCACGTTGGGATGGGCTCGGGTGGAAGTCGCCGACAGTGGGTATCGACGCTCCCGTCACCTCGCTCGTGGCGCGGGCCGACGGTGGCCTGCTCGCGGGCGGTCGATTCAACACCGTGGTAGGAGTCGGCGCCCCCCGCATCGCCGCCTGGGACGGCAACTCCTGGAGTGCGCTCGGCTCCAGCAGTCCCGCCGGCTGGGATGGAAACGTGCTCGCCGTCGGCGAGTTCGCCAACGGCGACGTGCTCGTCGGCGGCTGGTTCACGCGCGCGGCTGGTGTCGCCGCAACCAACGTCGCGCGGTGGGATGGCGTTGCGTGGCATCCCTTGGGGCCTGGAGTGACCGGACCACCCGGTGCGGCGGTCGCCGCGTGCCTGGTCCACTCCAGCGGTGATGTCTACGTCGGCGGGACGATCTCGAACGGGATCGCGCGCTGGGACGGCGTTGCGTGGCACGACCTCGGGTTGCCTACCGGTGGGTCGAGTACCTCCGTGTCCGCCTTGCTCGAGCTGCCCAATGGCGACGTGGTCGCGGGCGGGCTCTTCGCGACGATTGGCGGGACCACTGCGGACAACGTCGCGAGGTGGGACGGCAGCTCGTGGCATCCCTTCGGAGCCGGCATCGGCGGTCCGCTCTACGCCTTGGCTCGCCTGCCGAACGGCGACGTCGTCGCCGGAGGTGGCTTCACCAACGTGAACGGTGGCACGAGCGCCAACCGGATCGCCCGCTGGGACGGCACGGCGTGGTCTCCGCTCGGCACCGGCTTCGACGCGGCGGTGCGCGCCATCGAGGTTCTGCCGAACGGCGATCTCGTCGTCGGAGGAGACTTCACGATGGCGGGTTCGGCGCCCGCCAATCGGCTCGCGCGTTGGGATGGGGCCTCGTGGTCGGCGATCGCGACCATTGGTCTCGCGACCAACGTGGCTGCGCTGGCGTACCGGCGGGACGGCGGGCTCGCGATCGCCGGCTACTTCTCGCTTCTGGGCGCGGCCGGACCGTTCCTCAGCGAATGGCGATCGACCTGCCCGGGGACCGCCGTTCCGATCCCGACGGCGTGCACCGGATCCACCGGCCCGCTGGCGCTGTCGGCGAGCTCGCTGCCCTGGGTGGGAAGCACGTTCGAATCCGCCGCCGCCGGCTTCGCGCCGGGCGCGCTCGGCGCGTCCGTGGTCGGCCTCAGCTCAGCGAACGTGCCGCTCAGCGTGTGGACCCCGTTCGCGGGACCGGGTTGCTCGCAACTGGCGAGCACCGAGTCCATCCGCTTCGT
>JAGQRB010000765.1 GCA_020425925.1 Planctomycetota bacterium | reverse complement strand
CCGCGTTCCCCGCGTCGCCGGAGCAGCCGACCTTCGAGCCGTCCGTCGAGATCCACATCGACCGCATCGACGTGCACGCGCCGCCGTCGAGGCGCCAGGTACCGCCGGCGACGTCGCGCCGCCCGGCCGCCCCCGGCGGCATGACCCTCGCGTCCTACCTCGAGCTGCAGCGGAGGCGACGGTGAGCAACGCGCTCGCGATCGCCGCCGTGACGGCCGTGCTCAAGGACCTGCTCGACAACGCGATCGTCGACGCGTCGCTGAACACCGCGCTCGGCTCGTCGGTCAAGGTCCAGGCGTTGCCGCCGGATCTCGTCGAGGTCGGCTCGAACGGCCCCGTTCTCAACCTCTACATGTACCGGGTCACGCCGAACACCGGCTGGCGCAATGCCGCGATGCCGTCGCGCAACAGCGCCGGCAGCCGCATCAGCAACCAGCCCCTCGCGCTCGACCTGCACTACCTGCTGAGCGCGCACGCGACCGAGGACCTGCAGAGCGAGATCCTGCTCGGCTACGCGATCCAGCAGCTGCACGAGCGGCCCGTGCTCACGCGCGATGCGATCCGGACGACGCTCGCGTCGGCGTCGACGGTCAGCACGTCGATCCTGCCGCCCGCGTTCGCGGCGCTCGCGGCCGCCGACCTCGCCGACCAGGTCGAGCTCGTCAAGATCACGCCGCAGACACTGAGCACCGAGGATCTCTCGAAGCTCTGGAGCGCGATCCAGTCGAGCCATCGGCCGACCGCCGCCTACATGGCGACCGTCGTGCTCATCGAGAGCCGGCAGCCCGGCCGCTCGCCGTCCCCCGTCGTCACGATCGGTGCCGGTGACCGCGGCCCGACGGTCGTGCCGAGCCTCGAACTGCCGGTGCCGACCCTGACGGCCGTCACGCCGCCGGCACAGAAGCCCTCGGCCTACCTCGGCGAGAGCGTCGTTCTGACCGGCCACCACCTCGCCGCCGATCCCGGCACGACCCCGACCGTCGAGCTCGTGCACGCTCGGCTCGCGGCACCGATCGAGATCGACGTCGCGGCGGCGAACGCGAGCGCCAGACAGGTCACGTTCGCGCTGTCGACTCCGGCCGAGTCGACCCCGGCCGGTATCTACTCGCTCTCGGTGCTGCTGACGCAGGACGGCAAAGCCGTGCGGACGAACGCCCTGCCGCTCGCGGTCGCGCCCGAGGTCGCGATCGACGGCGTCGTCTCGACCGGCAACGCTCGGGACATCAACGTGCAGGTGTCGCCCGCCGTACTCGGCTCGCAGGCCGCGGTGTTCGTCCTCGGCTCGAACGCGGCCCCGGCGGCGACGTTCACGGGCCCGGCGCAGACGCTCGCGTTCCACTTCGACGACGTACCGGCCGGCACCTACCCGTTCCGCCTCCGCGTGGACGGCATCGAGAGCGTGCTCGTCGACTACGAGGCCACGCCGCCCGCCTACCTCGCGACCCAGAGGCTCGTGCTGTGAACGCGACGACCGAATGGACGGCCGGCAACCAGCGCCACCTCATGGCGGAGCTCGCGCGCGTACTGGCCGCGCTCACCGCCACCGGCGCGCCGCCGCAGCCGACGCCGCAGCCGCCCCGACCGGCGCAGCCGGAATCGGAGTCGAGCGACGACGCGATCGCCCCGCCTGCATCGCGGACACTGACCGAGGTGCTCGGGCTGTCGGACTTCGAGCTCGACGTCGTGCTGCTCTGCGCCGGCATCGAGCTCAGCGACGACTTCGCGAGCGCGGTGCGCGAACTCGGCGGCGCCTCGTTCGGACTCGCGCTCGCGCGGCTGCGCGGCGCCCATTGGAGTGCGCT
>JAGQRB010000764.1 GCA_020425925.1 Planctomycetota bacterium | reverse complement strand
CTGGCTCGACGCGCACACCGCCGACGAGAACGTGCCGATCGACATCCGCCACGAGGCGCTCGCGCCGGCGCTGCGCGGCGAGGTGCCGGTGTTCCTGCTGGCCAACGAGCTCGAGCAGATCGAGTCCGCGGTGCTGTGGGCCACCGGTGAGGGCATGGGCCTGCGGGCCGTGATCGTCGGCGGCCGCGACGCCGAGGCCTGCGCCGCGCTGCTGCGCGAACGCGACGTCGCCGTGATCGTCGACGGCGTGCACGACCTGCCGCGCCGCGACGACGGCGACTACGACGAGCGCTTCACGCTGCCAGCGCGGCTGGCGGCGGCCGACGTACGGTTCTGCATCGCGACCGGCGACAGCTTCAGCGACGACCGCAACCTGCCCTACCACGCTGCGACCGCGGCCGCCTTCGGCCTCGGGCGCGAGCGCGCGTTCGCCGCGATCACGCGCGACGCGGCCGCGATCCTCGGCGTCGACGACCGGCTCGGCACGCTGAGCAAGGGCAAGGATGCGACGCTGTTCATCAGCGACGGCGACCCGTTCGAGCTCGACAGCAAGATCGAGGTGGCGTTCATCCGCGGGCGTGAGATCGATCTGCGCAACAAGCAGACCGAGCTCGCGAAGAAGTACCGCGAGCGCTACCGGCAGCTGCAGGACGGCGGCAAGTAGCGCCGCTTCGGATCCGCCGCCGGCAGTCAGCGGCGGTAGTGGTTCGCGCGCCCGTTGCGCGCGGCCTACGCGGCGGTCTCGCGGATCCGGCGCGCGCGCGTCTCGAGCCGCTTCGCGCCGCCGATCCACTCGAGGATGATGCGCTGCGACGACGGTGGGAACGCATCGAAGTTCCGCGGCCGCGCCTACCTCGGTTGTCGCCTCGCCGAACTCCCGGCCACCGCCCGTTCGGGACCGCCGACGAGCCGCGGCGCGACCAGCGTCGTCAGCAGGATCAACGGCCAGAGGTTGCCGCCACGGAACGTGTAGGCCGCGGCGATGGCTTCGAACGACTCGCCGCGCAGCAACGCAAACGACAGCTCGAACGCGATCGTCGCGCCGAGCCACGCCGCGCCGACCTGCCACAGGCGCGCCGGCGGCTGCGGTCCGAACCAGCGCCCGGCGAGCGCGGTGACCAGCAGGATGACGACACACAGGATCACACCGCTCACGAGCGTCGCCGGCACCGCGCCGAACGCCGGGACGAGCAGGCCTTCGCGCAGTGCGCCGTTGCCGACCGCACACCCGAGGATCGTGAGCCAGACCATGGCCGCCTTCGGCCACAGGCTCATGCCGAGTCTTCGATCGGCGCCTCGGCGACCTGCGCGAACGAATCGCAGTCGAAGCCGAGTGCCTCGCCGTGGCGATCCTCGACCCGGAAGCGCGCGCCGCCCGGTCGACGCACGCGCAGCGCGCGACAGTAGAGACCATCGAACATCAGCGCGTGGTCGCCGATCTGCTGCGCCTGCAAGCGCCTGACCTTCTCGAAGCGCAGCCTGACCGCGGGTTCCGGTTCGTCGAGGTCGCGCACGAGCTCCAGCGTCAGGCACGGGTTCTGCCGGCCGTCGGCTTCGAGCTCGAGCCGACGCACGACGCGGAACTCGCGCCACGGCGCCAGCGGATCGTCGGCCCGCGCGTGCGCGTCGAGGAAGCGCTGCAAGCGGACCGCGACCGCGATCGCGAACGGCACCAGCAGGAACAGCGTCCACTGCGGGATCCAACCGGCGACGACGGCCAGGACCGCGACCGCCCAGAGGGCGACGATCAGCGTGACGAGGGCACCGACGAGAACCGACCGCATGGATCGCGGATTCTCGCAGATCCCGCGTCCGGGGAAACCTCGACCTTGCCGCCCCCGCGCGGACAGCGGGATGGGCGAGCTCAACCGAGCAGCGCGCCGAGACCGGCGAGACCGCCGTCGACCAGCCGCACCGCGCCGGCGGCGCAGAGCCGGCGGGCGTGAGCTTCGGCGCCGATGCCGACCGGTGCGACCGCGAGCGCGATCACCCCGGCGGCGCGTGCGGCCTGCACGTCGCTCGGGTTGTCACCGAGCATCCAGGCGATCGCGCCGTCCTTGCCGAGGCGCTCGAGCGCGAGCAGCACGGGCGCCGGGCTCGGCTTGCCGGGGCCGTCCTCGCTCGTCACCACCGCGCGCACGTACGGCAGGAAGCCGTGGCGATTCAGCACCGAGTCGGCGAGCCAGGCCGGACAGCTCGTCACGACCGCGATCGGCAGACGCGCGGCGAGCTCGGCGAGCACCGCGGGCACCACGAGCGCCGTGCGGCGCTCGATGTCGGCAAGCACACCGTCGAGGTCGAGCAGCAGCGCCTCGGGCTCCGGCAGCGCGACCGACCGGTCGTCCGCCATCAGCGCCGCGAGCCGAGGAACTGCCAGATCGCCTCGAACTGCTTCTCGGCATCGCCACCGAGGATCTCGGTGAACGCGGTCTGGCCCTTGCTGTTGGCGAACTTCGGCATGCGCGACTCGGGATCGATGCGCGGCGGATCGAGCAGCCAGCGCGAGTAGTACTCGTGGCGCAGGCGCTGCCGCGCGGTGTAGAGCTCGATGCCCTCGCGCTCGAACACCTGCTCCGCCTTCTTGTCGCCGAGCGCGTGGCACTGCACGCAACCGAAGCCGGTACCGGTCTTGATCAGCTTCTCGCCCTCGATCGCCATCTGCGCGTTCGCGGCCGTGGCCGGCTCGTCGCCGGCGTAGCCGTGCTGGCGAACCAGCCCCTCGGCGATCGCCCGGCCGCGCAGCGCGAACTTCGGCATCCGCGCGTGCAGCCACGGTCGCGGCGACGCGATCTCGCCGGTGACGAAGCCCGCGATCCAGCTCGGCTGCAGCTTGGCACCGACCCAGGTCAGCGACGGCACGCCCTGCGCGACCGGATCCTGCTCGACCGGCAGCGGATCGTCCTTCGCGAGCTCACCGGCGACCTGCGCCCAGACCGACGGGCGATCGTCGATCCCGTGGCACGCGGTGCAGCGCTGGGTCTCGAGCTGACGCTCGGCGTAGTCGAGCGGCGAGATCCGGAACGGCACCTCGCTCGCGAGCGGCAGGAACGCGCGCAGCGCGGCGCGATCGTCATCGGAGAGCCGGTGGTCGGGAGCGCGACCGCGGCCCTGGGCCGAGTCGGCGAGACAGCCGCGCTGGGCCTTGAGGTTCGGCACGTCGGGCGCGACCTCGTCGTCGATCGGCACGTCGAGCTCGTGGCACGCGGCGCAGAGCTTGTCCTGGGCGACGCGCCGCCCGCGCACGGCGTCACCCTTGACCCGCGGCAACGGCTCGACCTGCACCGCCGATGGCGTATTCAGCAGGTAGGCCGCGAGCTCGGTCGCCTCGTTGCGCGAGAGCTTCAGATCGGGCATGCGCACGTGCTCGTAGAGCGAGCCCGGGTTCTCGAGGTAGGCGACCAGCGCCGCGGCGTGCCACTTCTGTTGGACGTGGTGCAGGCGGATGCGGTCGCCGAGCGCGGCCTCGCCGGGCGCGCGGTCGGGCGGCACGTGGCAGGCGATGCAACCGAGCTGCAGGAAACGCGCCTTGCCGGCCGTCGCCGCGGCGGCCTCGAACTCCATCGGCAGCGGCGTGCCGAGTTCGCCGAGCCAGGCCGCGACATCCATCACGTCCTTGTCGCCGAGCTGCAGATCCGGCATCGACGCATCGGACCGGAAGCGGGTCGGATCGCGCAGCCAGGCAGCGACCCACTCGGGCCGCAGGCGCGCGCCGGCGGTGCGCAGATCGGGCGCGCCGGCGGCGATCTGTCCGAACGCGGACTCACCATAGCGCCGCACCTCGAAGTCGTGGCAGCGCGCGCAGCGCCGTTCGCCGAACAGCAGCAGACCGCGCTCGAGCCGGTCGCCGGCCGCGATCTCGGGATCGTCGGTGGTCCACGACAGCAGCTGCGGCGGGATCGGCTCGAAACCGCAATCCGGCGGCGCCCAGAACAGACGCAGCTGGCCGTCGCCGAACGCCGTGCTCTCGAACTCGAGCTCGAGGTCGTTGTCGCCCTTGTCGAGCCGCACCGACTTGGCGGTCTCGAGCGGCTGCTTCGCACGCAGTGCGCCGCTGAGAACCGGCTTGCCGTTGAGCTGGAACGCGACCTTGCCGCGCCCGGCGATCCGGAAGCGGTAGCGATCGCGCGACGGCACGGTGACCACGGCGCGATAGGTCGCCTTGAAGTAGCCGAGCTCGAGGAACGGCGTCGGCACCTCGCCGCGCTCGACCGCGAGCGAGAGCAGGCGCGAACGCCGGCTGTGGCTCTGCTTCTTGCCACCCGGCTGCACGCGTTCGAACGTGACCTTGGCGCCGCGCTGCCGCGCGCCCTGCAGCGGCGCGGAACCCGGCGACGACGGCGTGAACGACAACGCCAGCGTCGCGGCGCACCAGACGGCAACCGCGATGCCGAATCGCCTGCGGTGATGACTCGCCATCAGAAGCCCGGATCCTCGCGCAGCATGTGGATCGTGTTGTGCAGCTCGCCCTTCCGCTGCTCGCCGGCCGCGGTGTCGACGTTCCAGGTGATCTTCATCTGATGCACCGGCTGCATGCCGTCGATCGCGAGGAACACCGTGCGCTTGTCGGGGCCGAGCTTGGCGGCGGTGACGGTCAGCGGGTCGCGGTTCTGCTGGCCGTGCTCGACCTCGCGATCGGGGTGCAGCACCGACAGCTCGGGCGAGCCGTACGACGGCGAGTAGAGGTAGTTCCAGATCTCGACGGCGTAGCTCGACGGATCTTCGGCGACCTCCGGATCGAGCTCCTCGGTGAACGTCAGATAGACGCCCTGCTTGCAGGTCTTGAGCCCGGTCGGGACGGTCAGCGGCCCGGCGACGCGGCGGACGCGGTGGAAGCCACCCTCGCGCGCCGCGCTGGTCTGCCAGCCCTTGAGTCCGACGACGTAGAGCTGGCCGTCGATCGGCGAGAACCGCGGCCGCATGCAGCTCGAGGAGAAGTCGACCGGCAGCCGCACGACGCCGCCCTGAACGATCGGCCTGGCTTCGCCGGCGTCGTGTGCGCCGGGCCATTCGGTCTGCACCAGGTAGACCGAGCAGGTGCCGTAGGAGCAGTGCAGGATTCTGCCCGCGAGGTCCTGCCACGGCCCGGCGCTCGGCACCATGACCTGTCCGCCGCTGCTGTTGTCGATCTCCATCGGCATCCAGCACAGCGGCAGATCGGGCTCGTCGGGCACCGGGGTACGGTGCGCACAGTCCTTGACGCCACCGTAGTAGCCCGGCTCCCAGAACCAGTTGATCCGGCAACGCGGCATGAACGTGCCCTCGTTGTCACCCGAGGTGAAGAACGTGCCGTGCGGCCCCTCGTGCACCCCGATGCCGTTCGGCGCGCGCAGGCCGGTCGCGATCACCTCGAGCTTCGAGCCGTCCTTGCTGACCTTCATGAACGTGCCGTGGTGCGGCGCGATCCGCATAAAGCCGCGGCCACCGGGGTTCACCGGGCCGGCCTTGCTGAAGTAGAAGTTGCCGTCCTTGTCGGTCTGCAGGTCGAACGCGAACTCGTGGAACGCGTCGGTGGCGCAGACCATGTTGTTGAAGCACTCGTAGTAGTCGGCCTCGCCGTTGCCGTCGGTGTCGAGCAGCATCGTGATGCCGTCGCGGCCGTGCACGAAGATCAGGTCGTTCACGATCCGGAGCCCGAGCGGATCGAACAGACCGGTCGCGAAGCGCGACCAGCGCAGCTCGTCGAGATCGTCGTCGATGCCCTCGACGATCCAGACGTCGCCGTTCCAGGTCGACACCGCGGCCCGGCCATCGGAGAAGAAGTCGAACCCACCGGTGCGCATGCGCGAGCCGAAGCGGTTCTCGAACGGGATCGTGATGGTGTCGACCGCGAAGCCGTCGGCGGCCTCGCCGATGTTGCCCTGAGTGACGATCGGCTCGCCCCACCGCTTCGGCGCGGCCTTGGTCGGCAGCCGCGCGACCTCGACCTCGGCGACCAGCGGCGCCGCCAGCTCGCCGATCGCGCGGTCGTCGCCGGCGGCCATCGCGAGCTCGACGCGCATCATCGCGTCGTGCGGCGGCACGCGCAGCAGGATGCGGTTGCCCTCGACGCCGATCTCGGCGCGCGGATCGCCGCGCAGCGCGACGAACAGGTTCTCCGAGCCGCGCCCGACGGCGTCGACGTCGGCGCGGAACTTGTCGGCGAACACGTCGATCTCGGCGAGGAACTCGCCACCGCGGTGGACGTCGAACAGCAGGTGGCGGAAGCTGCCGAGGCCGTCGTCGCGATGCACGCTGACGGCGTGCTTGTCGCCCTCGCCGAGCGCCTCGGTGTTCACGCTGGCGAGCTTCTGCCAGCCGGCGGCCGCGAGATCCCCGGCGGCGAGATCGGGCTTCTCGTCGGCGGTGCCGTAGACGTCGTAGCGCTGGATGCTGCGATCGGCGCGGTGCCACGAGAACGTGCTGATGCGCGACACGTCGACCGTGCGCCGAAGATCGACGTGCAGGCGGCCGTTGTCGGTCCGGCGACCGTCGACCTCGTGCCGCTCGAACCACGAGTTGTGCGCCAGATCGTCGTCGTTCTCGCTGCCGGCGCCATCGTGCAGCACTGCGACGCCGCCGCCCTTCGACGCCACCGGCGCGAAACCGGTGACCGCCGCGATCGTGGCGCCGGTGCCGCTCGCCGCGTCGAGGTAGTCGTGCGCCGACGGCCCGCCCATCGCGAGATCGCTCCAGCCGAGCGTCGTCGCATCGAGCTCGACGGGTCCGTCGGCCTGCGGCGACCACTGCAACATCGCGAAGCGCTGCGGCGCGTTCATCTCGAGCTGGCCGGCCGCGGCGCCGTCGGGCCCGGACTCGACGAGCATGAGCTGCGCGGCCTGCGAAGGCCCGAGCTCGAGCGTGCGGGTGACGACGCGACCGTCCTGCTCGAGGCCGTAGCCCTCGCGCACGTCCATGTCGCCGACGCGGTAGTGCACGATCACCCGGTCACCGTTGAGCCAGAGCCCGCGGTACTGCCCCCAGTCGCGCGGCAGCGGACCGTCCTGGATCGAGCGCGGGTCGGTGAGATCCCCGTCCTTCGCCCACCCCGGCCCGACCGCCGACTCCGCGACCTTGCGACCGCGAAGGTGCACCATCGGCCCGTGCGCGCCGTCGTAGGCGGTGCCGCGCAGCCGCAGCCAGCCGTGCGTCCAGGCCGCCGACAGCCGCAGCAGCTCGGTGTCGAAAGCCACGGCGCCGCCACCGGTTGCCGCTTTCGGATCGCCCAGCCGGACCACTACCGCCTTGACCGTGTCGCCGGCGCGACCGCCGGCCTCGAGCGTCGTCATCAGGTAGGGGCCGAAGTCCATCGAGTACGGCCAGCCCGCACCCTGGGCGAAAGCGGTCGGCGCGAGGAGGAGAAGACTGAACGGGACGAATGCGCGCATCACGGGACGCGGCATCTTACGGATGCCTCCACGACCTCGGAGTCCTTCTTGCCATCCCGGCGACTCGTTCGTGGGTTGGCGCTCGGACGCCGCGGCAGCCGCGATCGAACAGCGCGCGGCGTGCGACCGACGACTTGCCGCCGGGGTGGCTGGGTTGGCAGGCGCCATCCCAAGTTTTCGGCCTGGCGCAACCAGGCACCATCCGCCGAGACAGCAGGTGTCTTCCGAGCGGGACAAACCAGCCGGCCGGGCTCGGAACACACCCCCGAAAACGACCGCAACCCGTTGTCAGAGCTCACCTCCCTTCAGATTGCCACGGCGGTATCCTAGTTGCTTGCTGAGGCTGACCGGTCGGCCGCACCGCCGCACCGAGACCCCCGCGAGGATGCCCATGAACTTCCGCTGCCTGACGCTGATCCTGCCGTTCCTGTTCGCCTGCACGGCGCCCCTCACGGCCCAACGGGGGCGCGGAAGCGTCGCGCCGCGCGTCAGCAGCCCGCGCGTCAGCACACCGAGCAGCCCGCGCGTCAGCAGCCCCCGGGTCAGCAGTCCGCGCGTCAGCAGTCCGCGCGTCAGCAGTCCGCGCGTCAGCAGTCCGCGCGTCAGCAGTCCTCGGGTGAGCAGCCCTCGGGTGAGCAGCCCGCGCGTCAGCACTCCCCGGGTCAGCAGTCCGCGCGTCAGCACTCCGCGCGTCAGCACTCCCCGAGTCAGCAGCCCTCGGGTCACGACTCCGCAGGTCAGCAGCCCGCGGGTGACTTCGCCGCGAGTCTCGACCCCGCGCACATCCACCCCGCGCACATCGACGCCGAGCATCTCCAGGCCACGCAGCGTGCGGAACGAGTCCCCGCGCTCGACCTCGACGCCATCGGTCACGACGCGGCCGCGCCCGACCACCACACCGCGCTATCAGCCGGGTGACGTCACGGGTTCTGGTTCGACCCGTGGCTCGACGACGACCGTGCGACCGCGGCCCGTCGGCGGCAGCGTGCGCGTGCTCGGCGGCTATCCGTCGAAGTACCGCGCCGAGTCGTCGACCGCGCGGCCGAGCACCGCCGAACCGACGCGCACGGTCGGTGGTGTGCGATCGACCGCGACCCCGCCGCCGCGCAACGTCGGCCGGCCGTCGTCGACGACCTCGACGCCGTCGGCCCGCGACATCTACGATCGGGCGGGACGCCGGGGCACGGCAACGGTGCGGCCGCGCGACGTCGTCAGCAGCGGTGTCGGTGCCGCCGGCGGCAGCTCGTTCGTCCGCCCGCGCGGTTCGGTCCGCACGACGGTCTCGACCGCGTCGCCGGCGCCCTCGCGCACGAGCCACTACGCCGGATCGCGCGTGACGACCGCGCCGAGCCCGGTGTTGTCGCCGCGTGCGACCGTCCGCGGCAACCCCGCGGTCCGCTCGATCTCCACCGGCTCCAGCCGACCGAATTCGGGCGCGCCGGTGCTGTTGCCGCGCACCACCACGCTGTCGCCGCGCGGCGCGACGCGTTCGATCGCCTCCGGCATCGTCGGCAGTCGCGGCTACACCGGCTACGGCGGCTACCGCGGCTACGGCAGCTCCTACTGCGGCCGGCTCGGTTCGGTCTACACCTCGTGGTGGAACCCGTGCTCGAGCTTCGGCTATCGCCCGAGCAGCTGGTCGCTGCGCTTCGGTCGCGGCTGCTACGGCTTCGGCCTCTCGCTCTGGTACCCGTGGTACCTGTCGACCTCGCTGTGCTGGTCTGGCTACTACCGGTCCTGCTGGTGGAGCTCGGTCTGCCGACCGACCTACTACGACTACTGGTGGTACCCGAGCTCGACCTATTGCCCGACGTATCTCTACGTGCCGAGCACCACGGTGGTCTACGCCGATGCGGGTGATGGTGGCGACGGTGGCGTCAGCGCGACGGCGGCCGAGGCGCCGGACGAGTCGGCGGCGGCGGCCGCGAAGGCCGCGACCGAGGGCGCGGCCGACCTCGCGGCGAAATACGTCGAACTCGGCGACTTCTACTTCAAGGCCGGTCGGTTCAGCGAAGCCGAGGACGCCTACGCCCGCGCCCGCTCGTACGCGCCCGACGACGCCGCGCTGCACTTCGTGCTCGCCGATGCCGCGTTCGCGGTCGGCGACTACCACTTCGCGGCGTTCCTGATCGCCGAGGCACTGCGCCTCGACCCGACACTGGCGCGCGCCGAAGCCGACAAACGCGATTTCTACGGCGATCCGAAGCTGTTCGACGAGCACATGGCCGCACTCGAGAAGTACCTCGCCGACAAGGAATACGACGCGTCGGCGCACCTCGTCCGCGGCTACAACCTGCGGTTCTCGGATCGCGACACGGCCGCGATCGCCGCGTTCCGGCGGGTGCTCGAGATCGCGCCCGACCACCGCGCCGCCCGGTTGTTCCTCGAGGCGCTGGCCCCGACGGACGAACCGAGCGCATCGAAGCCGACCATTCGCTGAGCCCGCCGATCGGGCCAAGCAGCCGTCGCGCGGGAGCAGCCGGGACGCTACTCTGCCGCGCGACATGGTTCGCCGCATCGACACCTACCTCGGGCAGCTCATCCCCGAGGACAAGCTCGCGTTCTACGAATCGGTACGCGATTTCGGCGATGCCGAGATCGCCCCGCACCTGCTGCAGTGGGAGCGCGACCACCGCCTGGTGCCCGACGAGTGCATCCGCGCGATGGGCCAGCTCGGCCTGTTCGGGCTGCCGATCCCGGAGGAGTACGGCGGTCAGGGCGGCGATCACACCGACCTCGTGCTGATGGGGCTCGCGATCGGCTACCACAGTCAGTCGGTCGCGATCACGCCGGGCGCGGCGATCTCGCTCGGCGCCAAACCGCTGCTGCTCTGCGGCACCGAGGAGCAGAAGCGCGAGCACCTGCCGGCGCTCGCCAAGGGCGAACGCATGTTCGTGTTCGGACTGTCCGAGCCGGGGCGCGGCAGCGACGCGGCCAATCCCGAGGTGACCGCCGTCAAGCGCGGCGACAAGTGGGTCATCAACGGCGAGAAGTGCTGGTCGACGAACGCCGCCTGGGCGAGCCATGTCGTCGTGCACGCGATGACCGATGCCAGTGCGCCGAACGGCAAGCGCTCGACCTGCTTCATCGTGCCGATGGACCAGGCCGGTGTGTTCTACCAGGAGATGCAGGGCAAGAAGGTCTGGGAGCAGAGCTCGACCGGCTCGATCATGTTCGACGGCGTCGAGGTGCCGCACGACGCGATCCTCGGCAACGAGAACGAGGGCTTCAAGGTCATGGTCACGACGCTGAACGGCGGCCGGCTGTTCATCGCCGCGCTCGCGCTCGCGTCGCTCGCGTTCGCGCTCGACAAGTGCAGGGTCTACGCCGAGGAGCGCGTGCAGTTCGACGACAAGCCGATCGGCCGCTTCCAGCGCGTGCAGGACGTCATCGTCGACATGGACATCGCGCTCGAACGCGGCGTCACCTGGCTGATGCACTGCTGCGACCTCTACGAGCACAACAACCTGCCGCGCGAGCAGGCCGCCAAGGTCAAGGTCGACTGCAGCCGCACCGCCAGCGAGCTCGTCGCGCTCGCGATGGAGGTCTGCGGCGGCGTCGCGTGCTTCGACGAGTTCGGCCTGATCCGCCACCACAACGACCTGTTCGTCACGCGCGTCGGCGAGGGCAGCAACTTCGTGCTGAAGGACCTGATCGTTCGCCCGCTGCGCAGCCGGTAGTCGACCGACGATCCGCTTCGCCCTTCACCGCGACCAACGCGCGAACGCGGCGAGCCGATCGGTGTTGATCCGATCGACGCCGGCGTCACGCTGCACGGCCCAGGTCGATTCGGTATCCGGCGCGCCCCAGAGCCGGACCAGTCGCCCCTGCCCATGCGCCAGGTCCACGAGCCGCTGCAGCCGCGCGCGTTGGGCCGCGTCGAGCTCGACCGTGCCGCGACCGAACAGCTTCGACCACGACTCGCTGATCCACGGCACCAGGAACGGCGACGGATCGCTCTCGAGATCCTCGGGGCGACCGTCGATGGCGCAGAGCCGCTCGCGCTCGGCCCGGACCATCGCGATCGGACGATCCCCCGAGAGGATCACGCGCACCGCACGTTCCTCGACGCCGTCGTCGCGGAAGCTCGTCAGGATCTCGCGATACCGGGCGAGCACGGGCCGAAGCGCCGCATAGACCGCCGCGCCCTCCGCCTTGATGTCGACCAGCAACGCGAACGACCCGCCGCCGGCCCGAACCCGCCGCCGCAGCGGCTCGAGGTAGAGGCTCTCGAGCGTCCCGGGGACCAGCTCGTCGCGCTCGTGCCCGACCCGCAGCTCGCCATCGACCAGGAAGACATCCGCCTCGACGCTCGCGAACCCCGCCGCAAGCGCGTCGAGCAGCGGGCGGGGATGCAGGTAGTCGTTGTGCGCGTGCCCCGCCGGCTGGACACAGCCCGCCAGAGCCGTGAGGTACGCGGTACGAACCACAACCCAAACTGCATGCCGCGTGCGCAGATGGCACGTGGTCTGGTTTGTGGTTCGTACCGCGTACGCTTTCACAGCAGGCGGTCGTAGACGGCGAGGTCGGCGGCGGCGAAGCAGCAGAACGTGACGGACTCGACCCCGGGCAGGTCCGCCGTCGCTTCGCGCACGGTCGCGACGGCGACCGCGGCGGCGAGATCGAGGGGGTAGCCGAAGACGCCCGTGCTGATGCAGGGAAACGCGATCGTGCGGGCGCCCGCTGCGCCGGCGACCGCGAGCGACCGGCGGTAGCACGACGCCAGCTGCTCGGGCTCGCCGTGCTCGCCGCCGCGCCAGACCGGACCGACCGTGTGCACCACGAGACGCGCCGGCAGGCCGTGGCCGGCGGTCAGCTTGGCATCGCCGACGTCGCAGCCGCCGAGACCGCGGCATTCCGCGAGCAGCGCCGGGCCGGCGGCGCGGTGGATCGCGCCATCGACCCCGCCGCCGCCGAGCAGCGAGCTGTTGGCGGCGTTGACGATCGCGTCGACGGCGAGCGTCGTGATGTCGGCGCGGAGAGCTCGCAGGCGCACGGTCACGGGCCAGTGCTCAGAAGGTCCCGAGCATCAGGACGAGTGCGTTCGAGCTGCTCGTCGAGGTGAGCTGCCCGAGGCTGCCGACACCGAGCTCGAGGAACTGGTGGTGCAGCCGGAGCCCCGCGAACGCCGCGGTGTTCGGCAGGGCCAGCTCGTAGTCCACGGCGACACCACCGCCGAAGTACATCCGGATCGCCTCGGTGCTCACGAGCAGATCGCAGTTCGGCAACGCGAGCGGCAGCACCTGCGCGAGCGGCAGTTGCTGCGACGCCAGACCGACCAGTGCGACGGCCACCGAACCGGGCGCGAAGCCAACCGCGCGCGAGCGGAACGTCGAACCCGACCACGGACGGTTCATGGCCGTGAGCTCGAGGGGGCCCGCGGGTCCGGCACACGTCGTCGGCACCACCGTGGTGACTGCCGCACAATCGGTCGCAAGCCGCGCGACGCCGATCGCGATCTCGCCGCCGGCGCTCTTGAAAGCGCCGCCGATCGCCAATTCGGCGCCGGTGAACGTCATCGCGAGGACCGTGTCGTCGGCACCGGCCGCGAGCGGCATCCAGTTGGAGCCGTCGTAGCGCGCGACGTTGCGGGCGGCGGCGCCACCGGCCATCTCGAAGGTGCCGCCGGCGAGCACGTCGCCATTCGGCAGGATCGCGAGCGAATAGACCGCGGGATTGGTGCCCGTGATGCCGGTCGAGAGCGCATGCCACGTCGCGCCGTCCCAGCGCGCGACGTTGTCGACCGCGACACTGCCCGCGACGAAGAACTGGCCGCCGACGATCAGATCGCCGTTCGGCCGGGTCGCGAGCGACCAGACGCCGCCGAACGACGGATTGAACTGCACACCCTGGTCCATGTCCTGCCAGCCAGCCCCGCGCCAGCGTGCGATCCCGCGGAACGGCACGCCGCCGATCGCATCGAAGTCGCCACCGGCGACGAGATCGCCGTTCGGCAGCGTGGCGAGGCAGCGGATGGAGCCGTGCATCGTCGGGCCGAGCTGGCTCCAGCCGGAACCACTCCAGCGCAGGACGCGGCCGAAAGACCCGCCGACAGCGACGACGAGATCGCCGTTCGGCGACTCGAGCATCGCGCCGACGCCCTGCGGCGACGTCGGCCCGAGCAGTGACCACGTGGCGCCGTTCCAGACCTCGAGCTCGTCGCCGCCGACGACGATCTGGCCGGTGTATCGCTCGAGCACCCGCCACACCCGTCCGCTCGGTCCATTGCCGAGACCGGTCCAGGTCGAGCCGTTCCAGCGCGCGACCTGATGCGATCCGCCGCCCGTGATGTCGAGTCCGTCACCGACGGCGACCAGGCCACCGTCGCGCGTCGCCGCGACATCCTGGACACGGGCGGCCCAACCCGCATTCAGCCGCCGCCACGCGACGCCGTCGTAGCGTGCGATCCCGAGCGCCGTCGTCACCGGTGGGATGGTCGAGGTCTCGATCCTCGTCCCCGCGAAGATGTCGCCGTTGTTCGCGACCGCGACGGCATGTACGGGTCGCGATACCGAGCCGATCGCCGCCCAGCTCGTACCATCCCACCGCGCGATGCTGTGGATCTGCGTGCCGGCGACCCAGATCGTCAGCAGCCCGCCGACGATCAGACCACCGCTGCCGTCCCGGGCGAGTCCGAAGACCTCGCCACCGGCGCCGCTCGCGCCCCCAACCGCCGACCAGGCGGTCCCGTCCCAACGCGCGAGCCCGTTCACGCTCACTGCCCCGGCACTGGTGAAGTAGCCGCCGACGAGCAGGTCGCCGCCCGGCAACAGCATGAGGGTGTTGCCCCGCTTGCCCCCGGAACCGCCGAGGCCGGCGCCGAGCGGCGCCCACGCCGTGCCGTCCCAGCGCGCGATCCGCGAGACGGCGAGCGCGCCCGCCGTCAGGAACCGACCGGTGGCGACGAGATCGCCGTTCGGCATCACCTGCAGCGCGTAGACGATGTCCGACAGGCCGGTCCCGAGCGGGTGCCAGGCCACGCCATCCCAGCGCGCGATGCGATCCGCGGCAACGCCGCCGGCGTGGAAGAACTCGCCGCCGACCGCGAGGTCGCCGTTCGGCAACACCGCGAGCGCGTGCGCCGGACTCTCGGCGCCGGCACCGAGCCCGGACCAGCTCACGCCATCGAACACGGCAACGTTGCGGGCCGGGACGCTGCTCCAGCCGGCGCGTGTGAATTGGCCGGCAACTGCGAGCCCGCCGCCCGGCAACACGACGACGTCCGAGACGTAGGCCAGCAACGGTGCGAGCAGCAACGTGACGCCTCCGCCGATCGCCGACCACCGCTCGGTGAACGGATCGTAGAACGCGAGGTTGTCGACCCGCACGTCGCCGGCGAAGTCGAAACGGCCCGCCACCACCCACCCGGCGTTGCGCGGACCCGGGCCGTCCGGGTCCCACGCGACGATCCGGCGGACATCGGGGTCGATGCCGCCGAGATCGACCAGGCCGGGCGGGCCGACACCCGGTTGCCAGGTCGTCGCGCACTGTGCGAGTGCGACTTCGGTACACGAGAACACAAGAAGGGCCGCGAGGACCGCGGATCCCTGCAAGGGGCGTGGCACCATGGTGAGAACATACGACCGCCGGCCGCGTCGCGGGCGCGACCCCTCCGGTCCGGCCAGGAGTTTCCGGCCGCCCGCGACTTCCGCCGACCGAGATCCTTGACAGCCCGTTCCCGCGCACCCTAACAAGGGGCCCACCCCTCGGAAGGCATGGCGAGCAAGAAAGCAACAGGCACCCCGGTCGTGATCGTCGAGTCGCCCGCGAAGGCGCGCACGATCAGCAGATTCCTCGGCTCCAGCTACCGGATCGAGGCCAGTATCGGCCACATCCGCGACCTGCCGAACGACGCCAGCGAGGTGCCGACGGCGCTCAAGAAGGAGAAGTGGGCGAAGCTCGGGATCGACGTCGAGAACGACTTCAAGACGCTCTACGTCGTCCCCGCCGACAAGCGCGACCACCTGCGCAAGCTCAAGAGCCTGGTCAAGGACGCGCCGCTGCTCTACCTCGCGACCGATGAAGACCGCGAGGGCGAGTCGATCTCCTGGCACCTGGTGCAGGAGCTCGAGCCGAAGTGCGACACCGTGCGCCTGGTCTTCCACGAGATCACCAAATCGGCGATCCAGGAGGCGCTCGAGCACACCCGCGAGATCGACATGAACCTGGTCGAGGCGCAGGAGACCCGGCGCATCGTCGACCGTCTCTACGGCTACACGGTGTCGCCGTTGCTCTGGAAGAAGGTGCGACCGAAGCTCTCGGCCGGCCGGGTGCAGAGCGTCGCGGTCCGCCTGATCGTCGAGCGCGAACGCGAGCGCATGCGTTTCGTGCCGGCCGACTACTGGAGCCTCGAGGCGACCTTCGTCGGCCGACACGGCGACGAGACGCCGTTCGCGGCGCAGCTCAATCGCCTCGGCGACGAACGCGTCGCGACCGGTCGCGACTTCGAGCAGGAGACCGGCAAGCTCACCGACAAGGCGCGCGCGGCCGGGGTCAGCGTGCTCGGCGAGGACGCCGCGAAGGCGCTGGCGGCCGAGCTCGAGCGCGGCACCGCGACCGTCGCCGACGTCGAACAGAAGCCGTACACCGAACGCCCGAGCCCGCCGTTCACGACCTCGACGCTGCAGCAGGCCGCGGCGCGCAAGCTGCGCTACGCCGCGCAACGCACGATGCGCGCGGCGCAGCGGCTCTACGAGAACGGCTTCATCACCTACATGCGCACCGACTCGACGACGCTGAGCCAGCAGGCGATCGACGCCGCGCGCACGTTGATCGAACGCGAGTTCGGCAAGGAGAACCTGCCGTCGGAACCGCGCACCTACCAGACCAAGGTCAAGAACGCGCAGGAGGCCCACGAGGCGATCCGGCCCGCGGGCACCGAGTTCGTGATGCCCGCCGACCTGCCGTCGTCGATGGGGCCCGACGAGCGCGCGCTCTACGACCTGGTCTGGAAGCGCACGGTGGCGTGCCAGATGAAGGACTCCAAGGGCCAGCGCACGACGATGACGCTGGCGATGCCGACCAAGACGCACGGCGAGGCGCGCTTCACGGCCACCGGCAAGACCATCGAGTTCGCCGGCTTCCGACTGGCCTACATCGAGGATCAGGACGACGCCGAGGCCGCGCTCGCCGACGCCGAACGCGTGCTGCCGGCGCTCGAGAAGGGTCAGCACGCCGGCGCCGACGCGCTGGCACCGTCGGGTCACACGACGCAGCCGCCGGGGCGCATCACCGAGGCCGGCCTGATCAAGGAGCTCGAGGCGCGCGGCATCGGCCGACCGTCGACCTATGCCGCGATCATCGAGACGATCGTACGCCGCGCCTACGTGTTCAAGAAGGGCTCGGCGCTGGTGCCGACGTTCACCGCGTTCGCGGTCGTCGACCTGCTCGCCGGGCATCTCGGCTGGCTGGTGGACTATCAGTTCACCGCCAAGATGGAGGACGATCTCGACGAGATCAGCAACGGCCGCGCCTCGCGTATCGACTATCTCAAGCACTTCTACCTCGGCAACGGCCAGCCCGGTCTGCAGGACCGCGTGTCGGGCGTCGAGGAGGAGATCGATCCGCGCAAGATCTGCTCGATCCCGCTCGGCAAGGGCGACGACGACGAGATCGTCGAGGTCCGCGTCGGTCGCTACGGGCCGTTCCTGTCGTGGGGCGAGAAGCGCGTCAGCGTGCCCGACGAGATGCCGCCGGACGAGATGACGCTGCAGAAGGCGATCGAGCTGCTCGAGAAGGGCGGCGAGGGCCCGAAGGTGCTCGGTCAGGACCCCGAGACCGGCCAGAACGTCTACGTCAAGGTCGGCCGCTTCGGGCCCTACTTCCAGCTCGGCGATCCGGTCGAAGGCAGCCGCAAGAAGACCGACAAGCCGAAGATGGCGTCGCTGCTCAAGGGCATGGAGCTCGAGACCGTCACGCTCGACGAGGCGCTCGCGACGCTGGCGCTGCCGCGCGAGGTCGGCGTCGAGGTGCACCCGGAACACCAGGACGACGGCCCGCAGCCGATCCTCGCCGCCAACGGCCGTTACGGCCCCTACCTGAAATGGGGCACCGACACCCGCAGCATTCCCGAGGGCGACACGCCACTGACGGTCACGCTCGAGCACGCCCTGAAGCTGTTCGCCGAGCCGAAGCAGCGCGGCCGCCGCGCCGCCAGCAAGCCGCGCAAGGAGCTCGGCGTGAACCCCGAGACCGAGACCGTCGTCAAGCTGCTCGACGGTCGCTACGGCCCGTACGTGACCGACGGCACCACCAACGCTTCGCTGCAGAAGGACGAGGATCCCGAGACCCTGACGCTGCAGCGCGCCCTCGAGCTGCTCGCCGAACGCGCCGCCAAGGGCGGTGGCAAGAAGCGCAAGAAGGCGGCCAAGAAGACGGCGAAGAAGACGACCGCGAAGAAGGCCGGCAGCAAGAAGAAGGCGGCGAAGAAGTCCTCGAAGTAGGCCGGCAGCCGATCCCACCACTTGCGCCGCGGCCACCGTGGCCGATGATCCTCGGATGTCGACGACGCAGAGCCCGGTGGACCCGACGCTCGATCTGTTCGCCGAGATCGACCGCCTGCGCGAAGAGCGCAAGGCCGTGATCCTCGCGCACTACTACCAGGATCCCGACATCCAGGACATCGCCGACCATCTCGGCGATTCGCTCGAGCTCGCCAAACGCGCGCGCGACGCGAAGGACGCCGAGGTCATCCTGTTCTGCGGTGTGCACTTCATGGCCGAGACGGCCAAGATCGTGAACCCGTCCAAGACGGTCGTCATCCCCGACCTCGAGGCCGGCTGTTCGCTCGCCGAGCAGTGTCCGGCCGATCAGCTGCGGGTCTGGAAAGAGCGCCATCCCGACCACTACGTCGTGATGTACATCAACTGCAGCGCCGCGACGAAGGCCGAGAGCGACATCATCTGCACCTCGAGCAACGCCGAGAAGATCATCCGCTCGGTGCCGGAAGGCCGGCCGATCCTGTTCGGCCCCGACAAGAACCTCGGCGCGTTCCTGATGAAGAAGACCGGCCGCGCGATGGACCTCTGGCCCGGCGCGTGCATGGTGCACGAGACCTTCAGCTCGCAGAAGATCGCGACGCTGAAGGCGCAGCACCCGGGCGCGAAGTTCATCGCCCACCCCGAATGCGAGGACCACGTGCTCGCGCTGGCCGACTTCGTCGGCTCGACGAGCCGGCTGCTGACGTTCGTGCAGCAGGACGAGGGCGCGAAGTACATCGTCGGCACCGAGACCGGCATCCTGCACACGATGCACAAGGCCGCGCCGCACAAGGAGCTGATCCCGGTCCCGTACGAGGACCGCACCGCGGCGTGCCAGGGCTGCAACCAGTGTCCGCACATGAAGCTCAACACGCTCGAGAAGATCTACCTCGCGCTGCGCGACCTGCAGCCGCGCATCGAGATGGCCGAGGAGCTCCGCCAGCGCGCGCTGCTGCCGCTCGAACGGATGCTCGCGATCAGCTGAGGCATCTGCCGGAGCGGGCCCCAACCGGCGGTGCCAACGGCGCGACGCGGCGCGTTCAAGGCCAGCTCCACCCGGCGACGATCTCGCACCCGGAATCCCGTGTTGCAAGATCAGACGATCGTGATCCGAACCACCGCCGTGGGCGCGCTCTGCCTCGGCGGCGCCGTCGGCAGCTGTGTCGGGTTCGGCCACTCCGGCGGCGCCTGGGTGCCGTACGCGATCGTCGCCGTCGGCACGCTGATCATGTGGATGCTCGGGCGCACGCTGCGCGACCGCCTGGTCGAGGGCCAGCGCATCTCCGAGGTCTCACGCAACCACAATGCCCAGGCCCAGGAGCGCACGGAGGTCGCGCGCGCGATGGCGGCCTCGCTCGCCGACCGCGCGCTCGCCCAGTCGCGGCAGGTCCGGGGTGACCAGGAGACGCTGCGCGTCGCCGAGATCAGCGTCGCGAACCACACGCTGGCGCAGCGCATCCTCGACGAAGCCGGCACCGCGATCGAGCGGCTGACCGAGATCGAGCGCGAGTTCCGGCGCGTCGTCGCCGCGGTCGCGCGCACCGAGCGGATCTCGGCCGGCTCGTCCGGTTCGTTCGAGGACATCGCGAACGCCGCGACCCGCGCCAACCGACTGATCATCAACACCGCGATCGGCGGCGCCAAGGCCGACCGCGCGACCCTCGATCGCGAACTCTCCGCCGTCGCCCATGCGGTCCAGGACGTCGCCCAGCGCAGCGACCTCGCCGCGCGCGAGCAGACCGTGCTGCACCGCACCCTGGCCGAGGCGCACGGCGATGCCGATGCGATGATCGCGGTCCGCGCCGACCTCGGCCGTGTGCTCGAGGCGCTCGGGACGCTGCGCGAGGGCCTCGAGGTCGTCGAAGGCGGCACCGCCGGGGTGACTACGAGCGTCGCGGACACGCTCGCGGCGCTGTGTGTCGATGCCCGGTTCATCGACCGCGAGCTCGCCGCCCTGCAAGGCGAACGCGAACTCGAGGACATCGCGTCGCTGGCGCTGCCGCCACACCCGCTCGACTGGGACCAGCTCGACGAGCAGGTGCGGATGGGCGTGCAAGCGATCGATGAAACGGGCAACATGGACCCGCGATGATCACGGATCCCGCCGACTCCGCCCCGACGACCGACGACACCAATCCACTCGGCGAGGAGCTCCGCGAAGCTCGCGCCGCCGCGCCGTGCGCGCTGGTGATCTTCGGCGCGACCGGCGACCTGACCCGCAGGAAGCTCGTGCCGTCCCTGATGGGGCTCGCGAAGGACGGGCTGCTGCCGAGCGCGTTCGCCGTCGTCGGCTTCGCGCGCCGACCGTGGAGCGACCAGAAGTTCCGCGACACGATGCTCGAGGGCGTGCGCGAGCACGGCCGCTCGAACACCGCCGAGTCGTTCGAGGCGCTGAGCGAGTCGTTCTTCTACCACGAGGCCGACTTCGGCGAGGCGGAGGGCTACGCCGGCCTCAAGCGCCGCCTCGAGCAGCTCGATCACAAGCTCGGCACCAAAGGCAACCGCATCTACTACCTCGCGACGCCGCCGAGCGCGTACTCGGTGATCCTCGAGCACCTCGCCGAGGCCGGGCTGTCGCAGGAGCAGGACGGCCGCTTCGCGCGCATCATCGTCGAGAAGCCGTTCGGCCACGACCTCGCGACGGCGCGCGCACTGAACGACCAGATCCGGCGCGGCTTCGCCGAGCGCCAGGTGTTCCGCATCGACCACTACCTCGGCAAGGAGACGGTCCAGAACATCCTCGCGCTGCGCTTCGGCAACGGCATCTTCGAGCCGCTCTGGAACGAGAAGTTCGTCGACCACGTCCAGATCACGGTCGCCGAGTCGATCGGCGTCGGCACCCGCGGCGACTACTTCGAGGAGTCCGGGATCATCCGCGACATGATCCAGAATCACCTGATGCAGGTGATGACGCTGGTCGCGATGGAACCGCCGGCGGCGCTGACCGCGGACGGCGTGCGCGACGAGAAGGTCAAGGTGCTGAAGGCGATCCAGTCGTTCGAGCCGGACGAGGTCGAGGATTCGACGGTGCGCGCGCAGTACACGCGCGGCTCGTTCGGCGGCGAGGAGGTCGCCGGCTACCTCGAGGAGAAGGGCGTCGCCTCGAACTCCACCACCGAGACGTTCGCCGCGGTGCGGCTGCAGGTCGAGAACTGGCGCTGGGGCAAGACGCCGTTCTTCCTGCGCTCCGGCAAGCGCCTGCCGCGCCGCGTGACCGAGGTCGCGATCCACTTCAAGCAGCCGCCGCACCGCCTGTTCACCAGCGGCACACCGTCGAGCCCGAACGTGCTGCTGCTGCGCGTCCAGCCCGACGAAGGTGTCGCGCTGCGCTTCGGATCGAAGGTGCCCGGGCCGGCGATGCGGATCCGCGACGTGCGCATGGACTTCCGCTACGGCAGCGCGTTCGGTGGCGAGACCGCCGATGCCTACGAGCGCCTGCTGCTCGACGCGATGGTCGGCGACGGCACGCTGTTCGCCCGCCGCGACGAGGTCGAAGAAGCGTGGCGCATCGTCGATTCGATCGTCGCGGGCTGGCAGCAGAGCGGCCGGCGGCCGGCGACCTACGCCGCCGGCACCTGGGGACCGACCGGCGCCGATCAGCTGCTCGGCCCGGGCCGCAAGTGGAGGAAGCCGTGACCGGCGCGAGCCGAACGGATGCGAACCGGACTGCCGCAGACAGCTTGGATCTGATCCGCGTCGCGCCGCGTCCCACGACGCCCGCCGACCTGCCGGACGCGCTGCGCGGGCTGTGGTCCGCGGCCGGTGACGACGGCGGCGACGTGACCCGTGCCGTGACGATGAACTTCGTGGCGCTCGCGCGCGATGGCGAGATGCTGACCGAGGTCGCCGAGCGGCTGATGCGACGTTCGCCGGCACGCGCATTCCTGCTGACGATCGACGACTCGCTCGACGAGCCGGTGACCGCGGTGGCGGCGGTGCTGCGCTGCAGCGGCGTCAGCAAGTGCCGCGACGTGCTCATCGAGGAGATCCGCATCCGGCTGCCGCAGTCGTGGTTCTCGCACGTGCCCGGCCTCGTCCGGCCGCTGCTGATCCACGACCTGCCGACCCACCTCTACGTCGCCGACCTCTTCGGCATCGACGGCGCCGGCCCCGGCGACTGGACCGACAGCCGCGAGCTCGCAGCGCTGCGCGCGCTCAGCGACCACTGCATCATCGATTCGCGACGCTTCCGCGTGCCCGGCGTCCAGCTCGCCGCGATCGCCGAGCTGCGCGCGAACGGGCCGCCGATCACCGACCTGTCGACGCTGCGGCTGCGACCCTGGCGCCGCGCGCTCGCCGAGGGCTTCGAGCGGGTCGAGTGGCGGCCCGGCACGGCGGTCCGCGGCATCGTGCGCCATGGCGAGAGCGGCACCGCCGCGGCGATCCTGCTGGCCCAGTGGCTCGAAGCGAAGCTCGCGGCCCGGATCCAGCTCGAGGCCTCGGGGCAGGACGACGAACCCTGTCCCGAGAGCGTGAGCCTGCGCTTTTGCGACTGCGAGATCGTGGTCTCGGCCGGCGCCGGCTGCCTGATGCTGCACGTCACGGTGCACGACCGCTGCTACCTGCCGACGCGGCTGCCGCGCTCGAGCAGCGGCGACGGCGACCTGCTCGCCGCCGCGATCGACCTGGCGTGAGGCGACGCACCGTTTTCGGGCGAAAGCCGTGACGCCGGGCGACCGCGCGGCGAATCATCCGGCGGCCCGATGCCTTCCCCGCCCCCGCCCGACCCGCTGCAGCAGTACGCCGGCCTGATCCACAAGGTCGCCAGCGGCTACGGCCGCGATGCGCACGATCGCGACGAGCTGGTGCAGGAGATCGCGCTGCAGGTGTGGCTCGCCCGCGAGCGTTACGACCCCCGTTTCGCCGCGACGACATGGATCTACCGCATCGCGCTCAACGTCGCGATCTCGTGGTTCCGACGCGAGCAGCGCTACCGGCGCCGGCGCCGCCCGATCGACGATGACGCGGTCCTCGCGGCGCCGTTACCGGAGCCCGACGAGCGGGTCGCCGCGCTGCTGCGGGCGATCGACTCGCTCGGCGCCATCGACCGGGCACTCGTGCTGCTGCATCTCGACGACCTCGATCACAAGGCGATCGGCGAAGTGCTCGGCATCTCGCCCAGCAACGTCGGCACCCGCCTCGCCCGCCTGCGCCAGCGCCTGCGGCAGCGGCTCACCGAACACGATGACACCCCCTCCGTGAAGGACGGAGACGATGGAACTCGATGACATCAAGCAGGTCTGGTCGACATGCTTCTCGGGACTGGAACACCGGCTCGCGGGCGTCGAGGCCGCGCTCGCGGACCGCACGCGGCGGCGCTACCGGCGTTCGCTCTGGCCCACCGCCGCCTGCGCCGCGATCGAGACCGCCGTCGCGGTCGCGCTCGCGGTCGTCGTCGCGCGCCCGACCCTGGCCCAGCTCGACAGCTGGCGCTACGGCATCGCCG
>JAGQRB010000763.1 GCA_020425925.1 Planctomycetota bacterium | reverse complement strand
TGCGGGTCGGCGCGAGGCGCTGCTGCTCGAGCTCGGCGATCGGCTGTGGCAGCGCGACTGCGCCGCCGACGGCGGCGAGCGCTGGCTCGCGGCGCTGCGCGCGTGCGTCGCCCGGCTCGAAGGCCGCCCACGCGAAGTCGTGCGGCGGTTCTACGGCGACGGGCTCGGCCGCGCCGAGGTCGCCGCGGCGATGGGCATGAAGGAGAACGGCGTCAAGACCTTGCTGCAGCGCGTGCGCGTCGTGCTGCGGCGCTGCGTCGAGGAACAGGTATGAATGTCGCAACGGATCGTGAGGTCGCGCTCGCGCGCCGCCTCGAGTGGGGGTTGTCCGAGGTGAGCGGCGGTGAGGCGCCGCCCGATGTCACCGCGGCCGTGCTGGCTCGTGCGGCCGCGGGGGAATGCGTCGACGTCGCATCCGGCGCGGCTCCGGCACCGCCGGTGCGGTCCGGCCACGTGCTCGCAGCAGCGCTCGTGCTGCTCGGGCTCGCGGTCGTCGTCGGTGCGCTCGTCACCGCGCGTGCCGGCGCACCGCCGCCGGCGGCGCCGTCGTTCCAGCTGCAGGATGCCGGTTGGACCGAGGTCGTCGATACAGATGCGATCGCGACGTTGCCGCGCGAGACTCGCTCGGTCGAACTGCGCAACCTCGACGACACTGCCGTCGCGGCGCTGGTCGCCCGTTGTCCCGAGCTCCAGCGGCTGCGTGTGGTCGCCACCTTCAGCTCGCCGCGTGTGGACGATCGCCAGCCTGCCGTGTCGATCACCGACGGCGCGTTCGACGCGATCGTGAAGCTCGGCAGGTTGCAGGTGCTCGAGCTCGTCGGCACGCGCGCGGTGAAGGGGCCCGGGTTGCAGCGGCTCGCGGAGTTGCCGGAGCCGGGCCTCGTGTCGTTGACGCTGCGCGACTTCGACACGACCGACGACGCGCTCGCGGTGCTGCCGCGGTTGGCCGCGCTCGCAGCGCTCGACCTGTCGTTCAACTTCGGCTTCCGTGCCGCCGGGGTACGGTCGGTCGCCGGCTGCGCGAACCTGCGCGTGCTCGCGATCAGTCCGTTCGTGCTCGACGCGACCTCTTCTCCGCTGCTGGCTCGGCTCACGAAGCTCGAGGAGCTGAGTCTGCCCGGCGGCAGCGGACCGCGGGTGGCCTTGTTCGAGACCTGGGAGCAGTTCGCGCGCGACCTCGACGAGCGCGGCGCGGGCGCGTTCGTCGAGAAGTCCTCCGGATGGCCGGAGCTGCGCCGGCTCGACCTCCGTCACGGCGTGGTCGCGGCGACGCTCGGCCGACACCTGCGCGAGACCTGCCCCGAGCTCCGCTCCGTCAACCTCTCGCACTGCCGGGGGGTCGACGACACGACGGTCGCGGAGCTCGTGGGCCTGACGCATCTGCAGGAGCTCGATCTGACCGGGTGCGCCGGGATCTCCGAGCACTGCATCCCGTTGCTCGAAGCCAGCTCGCAGCTGCGCGCGATCGAGCTCGTCGACGTGCCCTTCATGACGCTGGCGTTGGCCGAGCGCCTGCTGCGTAGCGGCAAGCGGCTCGAGTGCTGGTTCACGGCGGTGCCGCGTTCCGGCGAGGGGCTGTCGCCCGCCGAGTTCCAGCGCGGCCTGAACGAGCTCGAGCAGCGCATCGGGCGTTGACGGCCGATCCGGCCCGCCGCACTCGTGCCCGATTTCGCTCGTCTGACGCGGCCGGTGCGCTAACTTGCCGCGCCGATGCCGTTCTTCCGTCGACTGCTGATCGCCAACCGCGGCGAGATCGCGCTGCGCGTGATCCGCACCGCGCAGGAGCTCGGCATCGAGACCGTCGCGATCTACTCCGATCCGGACCGCGACGCGCTGCACGTGCGGCGCGCCGACCACGCGGTCGCGCTCGGCGGCGAGAGCGCGAAGGACAGCTACCTGCGCGCCGACAAGGTACTCGAGGCGGCGGCGCGGCTCGGCTGCGACGCGCTGCACCCGGGCTACGGCTTCCTCAGCGAGAACGCCGGCTTCGCCGCGAAGTGCGAGGCTGCCGGTATCGCGTTCGTCGGGCCACCTACCGCGGCGATCACCGCGATGGGCGACAAGGTCGAGGCCCGCAAGATCGCGGCTGCGGCCGGTGTGCCGCTGGTGCCCGGTCTGCAGGAGAACGTCGATGCCAGTACGCTCGCACGCCGCGCCGCCGAGATCGGTTACCCGGTGATGCTCAAGGCCGCGGCCGGTGGTGGTGGCAAGGGCATCCGCATCGTCGAGAACGAGAAGGGCCTGACGTCCGCGTTCGAGCTGGCGCGCGCCGAGGCCGCGAGCGCGTTCGGCGACGACCGCGTCTATCTCGAGAAGTTCGTTACGCGGCCGCGCCACGTCGAGATCCAGATCATGGCGGACCGCCACGGCGGGGTCGTCGCCTACGGCGAACGCGAGTGCTCGGTGCAGCGCCGGCACCAGAAGCTCGTCGAGGAGTCGCCGTCGCCCGCGGTGACCCCCGAGCTGCGCGAGCGCATGTGCCGCGCCGCGATCGACCTCGCGAAGGCCGTCGACTACGTCGGCGCCGGCACCGTCGAGTTCCTCTGCTCGGAGGGCGAGTTCTACTTCCTCGAGATGAACACCCGGCTGCAGGTCGAGCACCCGGTCACAGAGATGCGTTTCGGCGTCGACCTGGTCGAGGAGCAGCTGCGCGTCGCCGCCGGCGAGCACGTGCGCGCCGTGCCCGAGCCGCAGGGCCACGCGATCGAGGTGCGGGTCAACGCCGAGGACCCCGCGACGTTCTTCCCGTCGCTCGGTCGCATCGCGCGCATCGGTCTGCCCGGCGGGCCCGGCGTGCGGCTCGACAGCGCGATCTACAACGGCCTGACCGTGACGCCGCACTACGACAGCATGCTGGCCAAGCTCGTCGTGCACGGCGCGAACCGCGCCCAGGCGATCGCACGCTGCGAGCGCGCGCTGCGCGAGTTCCGGCTGGTCGGGGTCTCGACCTCGATGCCGGTGGCGCTGCGCGTGATGCAGAACGCCGAGTTCCGTGGCGGCGACTACGACACCGGCATCCTCGAGCGGATCGACCGCGGCACCGCGCCGCAGCGGCGCGAGCTCGCGATGCTCGCGGCCGCGGCGGCGCGATTCCTGGCGGCCGAGCGCAGCGCCGCGTCGGCCGCGT
>JAGQRB010000762.1 GCA_020425925.1 Planctomycetota bacterium | reverse complement strand
CCCACCGCTGCGCCGGCGCCGCGGCGCGTCGCCGCGCGCGGGTCCGAGATCCGGTTCGGCCGGCGTGACGCTCGGCAGCCGTCGCGTCTTCGTGTCGATCGGCGATCGCGCTGCCGGCGCGACCGCGGTGGCCTCGACCTCGGGACCGACGCGCCGTTCCGACTCGCCGCGCAGCCGATCGAGCCGATCGCGCAGACGCTGCTGCGCCTGGCGGTCGCGCGCCACCCGCGTCGCGTTCCGGCGGTCGATCTTCCAGCGCTGGTACTCCTGGTCGTTCTCGAGCACGAGGAACGAGGCGTGCTGGCCCGGGATCGAGAAGCCCTCGCAAAGCTGCACGATCGCCGGCACGTGCCGCCCGGTCTCGCCCTCCTCGCGCTCCCGGTCCATCAGCGTCTGCACGCGGTGCCAGGCCCACATCCGCTCGATCTCGGGGTCGTCGTCGGCTCGTGCCGGCAGCTCGACGTCGTAGACCCGCGCGAACGGCGCGCCCTCGATGGTGCCGGTCAGCTTGACGGTCGCCTTGCCGCTGCCGCGATAGCGACCGTAGATCCGCACCGGCGAGCCGTGGTAGAGGTTCGGCACGATCGCCGGCTCGGTGTCGTAGACCTCGACGCCGTCGACCGCGATCCGGACGTCCGCGATCGCGGGCCGCGTCAGCTTGCGACGGAACCCGCGGGCCTGCCGCTCGAAGTCGTCGCCGCGGCTCAGGAACGCCGCCAGACCGCCGGTCGACTGCGCGACCTGGCGCAGCAGCGGACGGTTGACGTCGTTGCCGACGCCGATGCAGAACATGCGCGCGCCGGCCGGCCGGCCGCGGATCAGCTGCAGCAGCTCACGGTGCTCGTTCTCCTCGGTCATGCCATCGGAGAGGATCACGACGTTGAGCGGGCGATCGGCGTCGAGGTAGCGGAAGGCGGCCTCGAGCGCCGGCCGCAGCCGCGTGCCGCCGCGCGCGCGTTGACCAGCGAGAAACTCGGCGGCCTTCGCCCTGGTGTCATCGTCGACTGCACCGAGCCGGCCGAACAGGGTGTCGGCCTGGACGTTGAACGCGAGCAGCTCGAAGCGGTCCTTCGGCCCGAGCGCGTCGACGAACGCGCGCACCTGGCTCTGCGACAACTCGAGCTTGCCGGCATTCGCCATGCTGCCCGACACGTCGCTGACGAACACGTAGTCCATGCCGAGGTCGTTCTGCTCGAGCTCGGGTCCGGCGGTCAGCGTGATCTGCACGAAACCGTCCTCGCCGGCAGGCTTCGAAGCCAGGAAGTCGAGCCCGGTGCGGGCGCGATCGAGGCGCCACGCCAGCACGACGTCACGATCGAGATCGGCGCCGGTGAGCTCCATGCTGGCCTCCTGGTAGGTGTCGGCGTGCTGCGCGACGACGAACTCGTCAGCGTGCGAGACGCTCTGCATCGCCACGATCGGCACCCGGCTCTTGACCTCGAGCGTCAGCGCGAAGCGGTCCTTCACCGCGGTGTCGAGACCCGGCCGCGTGGTCGTCGCGAGCGGATACGTGTAGGAACACCAATCGTCGTCGACGTCGAGCTCCTGACAGTACTCGACGCGCACGCGCTGGTCGGCGTCGGCGGCGATCGGGAAGATGCGCATCTCGAAGGTCTTGTAGTCGACCTGCTCGAGCAGCCCGGGATCGCGCCCGCGCCGCTTGTAGCTGTCGTAGATCTCGCGCGCGCGCTGCTTCTCGACGACCTCACCGACCATCTCCTTGCCCGCGATCCACATGCTGAAGTTCGCGACGCTCGCGTTCTTCGGCACCGGGAAGGTGTAGAGCGCCTCGACCACGCGGCCCTCGGTGTTGTGGAAGACCTGGTCGACGGTCGTCACCGCAATGCCGTTGTTGACCGTGACGCGGACCTCGTGGCTCTTGATCTCGAGCACACCGCCGAGACCGCCGTCGGCGATCAGCAGCCCGCCGGGCGCGGCGCGGCCGGGCGGGTCGGCCGCCACGGCCGGGATCCCGAGGCCGGCGGCGAGAACGGGCGCGAGGGCGGAACGGAAGAAGCTGGGCATGTCGTTTCCTTGGTTTGGTGGCTGCGGCGTGTGCCGCGGCCGACCGTTCTCAATCCACATGCCGGACCGGCGGGAATCCGTAACTCACTTATTGTCAGCGCTTTCGAAGATTCGACTGTGGACTCGCCAGCGTCTACTGAACACATTCTGCGTACCTGCTGTACGCTCCGTGCCACATGGCCTTGTTCGATGCAGACGCGCTCCCCCGCGCCCGCCGGCTCTCCCAGCTGGTCTACTGCAACCCGTTCCTGAGCGAGCGCATCGAGCACGAGCGCAGCGTGCTCGGCGCCGATTTCGACGAGGCGACCGCCGACTGGAACCTGCACGCCGACTGGCCGACGCCGCTGCCGAACATCGAACGGCTGGCCGCGATCAGCGTCGCGCTCGCCGATGCAGCGCGCGAGCGCCTGACGCGCGGCCACCGGCCGGACGCCGACGACTGCAAGCTCTACGAGGACGTCGTGCTGCTCGCACTGTACTACGAGCGCCGGCCGCAGCTCGACCGGGTCGCCGCCGCCCTCGAGAACGATCCGGGCCACGACCTCGCCGACTGCTGGGACGAGTTCGCGTTCCGCGCGCACCACTACCTGGACGTCGCGACGCCCCGCCCCGACGGGCGCGAGCTGGCGCGCCTGTTCGCGTTCTTCCTGCAGATCTCCCGCGCGTTCCACCGCGTCTTCGACTGCATCATCGGCACCTCGGGGCCCGCCGTCCGGCTGCGCGCACAGGTCTGGCAATCGATCTTCACCCACGACCTCGAGCGCTATCGCCGCACGCTCTACGAGCGCATGGGCGACCACGCGACGCTGATCACCGGTCCGTCCGGGACCGGCAAGGAGCTCGTCGCCCGCGCCGTCGGCCAGTCGCGTTTCGTGCCGTTCGACCCGCGCACGCGCCGGCTGACACCCGACCCCTGCCCAGGGTTCCACGCACTGAACCTGTCGGCGCTCGGCGCACAGCTCGTCGAAGCCGAGCTCTTCGGCCACAAGCGCGGCGCGTTCACGGGTGCGGTGAGCGATCGCGAAGGCTGGCTCGAGACCTGCCCACCGCACGGCTGCGTCTTCCTCGACGAGATCGGCGAGATCGAGCCCGCGATCCAGGTCAAGCTGCTGCGCGTGCTCGAGGAGCGCACGTTCCACCGCGTCGGCGAGACGCGCGACCGACGCTTCGCCGGCAAACTCGTGGCCGCGACCAATCGCGACCTGGCGCACGAGATGGCCGCGGGTCGCTTTCGGACCGACCTCTACTACCGGCTCTGCTCCGACACGATCCGCACGCCGTCGCTGCACGAGCGCTTCGCCGACGACGGCCGCGAGCGCCGCGTCCTGCTCGAATACCTCGCCGGCCGCCTCGTCGGCGACGACGCCGCCGACCTCGCCGACGAGGTCGAAGCCTGGATCGACGGCGCTCTCGGCACCGAGTACCGCTGGCCCGGCAACGTGCGCGAGCTCGAGCAGTGCGTCCGCAACGTCATGATTCGCGGCGAATACCACCCGGCCGAGGCCGCCTCCGGAACGCCGCCGCGCGACGACGCCTGGGCCGAGCTCGCGGCCGCGATGCACGGCGGCGGCCTGCCGGCCGACGAGCTGCTGCGGCGCTACGTCGAACTCGTCCACCGCGAGACCGGCAGCCTCAGCGCCGCGGCACAGCGGCTGCGGCTCGACCGCCGCACGGTGCGTGCCAGGCTCGGCACCGACCCGAACTGACGGCTCAGACGACGCCGCGGCGCAGCTCGATGACCTTCTCCGCCAGCCGCGGCAGCGCGCGGTGGTAGCGCTTGCGCGCCGCCTCGCCGGAGATGCCGAGCCGTTCGCCGACCGCGTCGAACTCGAGCTCCTCCCAGTCCCGCAACCGGATCGCGTCGCGATCCTCGGGTGCGAGCAGTTCGACCGCGAGGAACACCCATTCGCGGCGCTCCTCGAGCTCGACGCAGGCACTCGGTGTCGCCACCGAATGCAGCGGTGGATCGAGCTCGAGGACCGAGTCGGTGGCCCCACCGGCGACGCGGCGACGATCGCGCTTCATGCGGTGGAGCTTGCGGTAGCGGTCGCGGATGTTGTTCTCGACGATTCGCAGCAGCAGCCGCTGGAAGCGCGCGCGATCGGCGGTGGCGAAACTCGGCCCGTGCACCAGGACCTCGAGCAGCGCCTCCTGGACCACGTCGCGGGTGTCGCCGTCCTCGCGCACGACGGCGCCGAGCCGCCGCCGGACCTCGCCTTCGATCCACGGCAGATGCTCGCGCACCAGCCGGTCGAGCGCCGCGGGATCGTGCCAGACCCCGGACCGGAATCGCTCGCTCACCGTCCGACCTCGCGAACGAGCTCGCGGAAATCGGCGCGCTGCCGCAGCGGGTCGAAGCTGCGCCGTGCCAGCAGATGGCCGATGCCCGAGGCCGTCCCGAGCGTGAGACCGCGCAGCCAGCCGACGCATTCGCCGTGCAGACGATCCGTGGCGTCGGGCTCGCCCAGGCCAGCCGCGATCGCGACCGCGACCTCGGCACATATCCGCACCGTTGCCGCGTGGGTCGGGTCGAGCTCGATCGCCCGGCGCGCCGCCGCGAGCGCCGCTTCGCCGTCGCCGAGACGGCGCTCGGCGTACGCCAGCTGCGCGTTGTGGATCGCGAGCGACTGCGTGATGCGCGGCAGATCCGGTCGCTCCGCGCGCGCACGCTCCTGGAGCTCGATCGCGGCCCGTGCGTGCCGCCTGGCTGCCGCCGGTTCACCGAACGTGTTCTCCCAGGCCGCGAGGTCGCTGTGGGTCGCAGCGAGCTCGGTCACGTGGGCGGCGACACCCGGGTGCGTCTCGAGCAGGCGCTGCTGGATCGCGAGCGCCCTGGTGTAGAGCTGCCGCGCCGGCTCCGACTGCGGCGGCTGCTGCAACATGTAGCAGTTGCCCAGCTGCGTGCAGCTCACTGCCAGCGCCACCTCGTCGCGCACCGGCGGCGCGGCGGTGCGAGCGAGCAGCGCCTCCCAGGTCGTCCGCGCGACCTCGAGGTCGGCGATCGCGTCGGCGTGACGGCGCTGCAGCAGACGCAGGACACCGAGCTGCAGGTGAACGGCCGCCCGCGTCCGCTGCAGGTCGGCATCGCTCGGGAAACGATCGCCGGCGGCCGCGACGGCTGCCCGAGCAGCCGTGAACAGCTCGAGCGCGCGTTTGCGTCCACCCTGCTTGAGCGCTGCCGTGCCGGCGCCGAGCAGCTGGTGCGCACGCAGGTCCGGATGCAGCTCGGCGAGTCGGTGCGATCCCAGCAGCGTGTCGGCGACGGCGAACTGCTGCGCCGCTGCGGCGAACTGCTCGCGGCGCAACTCGAGGTTGCCGCGCGCGGTCGCGAGCTTGACGCGGATCAGCGCGCCGTCGGCTTCCGGTTCGAGCGCCGGTTCGTCGGCGAGCAGACGCTCGGCGTGGGCCAGGCGCTCGGCCGCGTGCTCGAGGCCGCCGAGATCGTCGAGCGCGAGGCGTGATTCGACGATCGCGAGGTTGACGAGCGCCGCATGCGCCGCGCGCTGCCACGCCGGGACCTCGAGCAGCGCACTCCAGGCCGCTACCGCCCGCTCGACGTCGTCGAGCGCCGCGGCGTCGTGCAGCGCCAGCCCGATCCGCGCGCACATCGCCAGGGCCTTGG
>JAGQRB010000761.1 GCA_020425925.1 Planctomycetota bacterium | reverse complement strand
GGTCTCGAGCGGCGTCGCCTCGAGCCGCGCGGCCTCGTCGGCAGCGGCGGCGATCTCGGCCGGCAGCGCGGCGATGCGCGTCGCGCGCCGCTGCCGTTCGGCTTCCTTGGCGCCGAGCGCATCGGCAGTCTGCTGGCTGGCGGCGCGGGCCGCCGGCAGCCGCTCCTGGAGCTCCGCGAGCTCGAGCCGTTCCAGCACCTTCGGGTCCGGCAACTCCGCCGGCTTGTCGAGCTCGGCGCGTTTGTCGGCGGCGAGCTGCGGCGCGGCCTCGGTGGCCGCCAGCGCCGCCGCGACCGCGGCCTTGGCGGCGGCTGCGGCCTTGGCGAACTCGAGCGCCGAGGTGTAGAGCTGCGTCGCCTGCTCCTTCGCCGCGGCGTCGAGGTCGACCGCCTCGGCGACCGTCTTGAGGCGCTGCTCGATCGTCTCGACCGTCGGCGCAGCCGGATCCTGTGCGACGAGCGCAACGCTCACCGCGAACCAGACGAGTAGTGTCCGAATCACCGTCACCGCCGCCAACCGTAGCCGTCGCGCGCCAAGTTCCCATGCCGGCCTGCGGGTCCGGCCGACGCGATCGCCGGCGAGGACGCTGCGCCGGCTGCGACGCCGCAGTAGTGTCCCCGGCTCGCCATGCTTGCGCGTGTCCTCCTGGTCATCCTCGACGACGAGCTCCGCGGCCGATTGCGCGGTCTGACCGCGGGCCCCGACTCGATCGTCCTCGACGTCGCGTGCGAGGACTGGCTCGAACACGTCGCCCAGCGCGACGGCGATCTCGTGGTGATCGGTGCCGAGCTGCTCGGCGAACCGGTCGGAGAAACCGTCGCGGCACTGCGGCAGGTGCCCGGCAACCCCGAACTCGTCGTGGTCTCGAGTGGCGAGACCGCGGCCGAACGCGCGCGGCTGCTGGCCGCCGGCTGCCTCGCGGTGGTCTCGAGCGAGGTCCCCGACGATGCGTTCCGCGAGACCCTGGGCACCCTGATCCGCAAGCGCCGTGAGGCGCTGCTGCTGGTGCGCGGCGCCGGAGCCGGCGAGGACGGCAGCTTCGGCGACTACATCTCGAACACCGCGGGCGCGGCCAGGTTCCTCAGGCTGGCACGCAAGCTGAGCCAGTCGGACAGCACGGTGCTGATCTCCGGCGAGACCGGCGTCGGCAAGGAGCGCCTGGCACGCGCGATCCACGCCCAGGGCCCTCGCGCGCAGGCACCGTTCGTGGTCGTAAACTGCGGCGCGATCCCCGAGTCGCTGCTCGAGAGCGAGCTGTTCGGCCACGAGAAGGGTGCGTTCACGGGCGCGGTGCGAGCACACCGCGGCTACTTCGAGCTCGCGCACCGCGGCACCATCTTCCTCGACGAGATCGGCGAGATGCCGCTGCACCTGCAGGTCAAGCTGCTGCGAGCGCTGCAGGAGCGTGCGATCCAACGCATCGGCAGCGAGGCGCCGCTGCAGGTCGACGTGCGGATCATGGCCGCGACCAATCGGGCCCTGCTGGTCGAGATGGAGGAGAAGCGCTTCCGCCCCGATCTCTACTACCGACTGAGCGTGGTCACGCTCGACGTCCCGCCGCTGCGCGAGCGCCGCGAGGACATCCCCGCGCTGGTGCAATCCTACTTCGAGCAGTTTCGCGCCCGCATTCCGACCGTCGCCGAGCGGGTGTCGGACGCGGCGATGCAGGCGCTGCAGGAATACGTCTGGCCGGGCAACATCCGCGAGCTCATCAACGTCGTCGAGCGATCGGTGCTG
>JAGQRB010000760.1 GCA_020425925.1 Planctomycetota bacterium | reverse complement strand
CGCGCCGCCTCATCCACACCCTCGCGCAACCAGAAGAACACACAGTGCAGGAACGGAGTCACCCCCGCAGCCTACCCCAGCACTCCCCAACCGCGAGCCCGTGATCCCGCCCCACGAGCCGCGCAGCCGGCGACCCCGCCGATTCCGCCCCACGAGCCGCGCAGCGACGACCCCGCCGCTTCCGCCCCACGAGCCGCGCAGCCGGCGACCCCGCCGTTTCCGCGCGAGCGAGCCGCGCAGCGGCAAAGCGAGCCCCCGCCGCGGCGTGCCGGCGCCAAGTGGCCGATCCGCCCCAAACGTGCTTCGCCGAGCCGCGAGCGAAGACCGCCGCTGCTACAGCAGCAGCGGGCTATGCCCGCTGCAGCTGTAGCAGCGGCATCACGATCGCGATCACGATTCCCGCGACCACGGCGGCGAGCAGCACGATGATCAGGGGCTCGAGCACCGAAGTCAGCTTCTGGGTCGCGAGGTCGACCTCCTCGTCGTAGGTCGTCGCGACGCGCTCGAGCATCTCTTCGAGGTTGCCGGCCTGCTCGCCGACACCGACCATGTAGGACACCGTCGGTGGGAAGACGCCGGACATCTTCATCGGCGTCGCGAGGTCGGTGCCCTCGACGACGCGGTCGTGCACGTTCTGCAGCGCGTTCTTCAGCACCTTGTTGTCGAGCACGTTCTTGGTGACGTTGATGGCCTGCAGCGCCGGCACGCCCGAGCGCAGCAGCGTCGCGAGCGTGATCGAGAAGCGCGCCATCGCCTGCTTGCGCATCAGATCGCCGAACACCGGCACGCGCAGCTTGAACTTGTCGAACAGCAGGCGCCCGCCCTCGCTGTTGATGAACAGCTGGAAGCCGATCGTCAGCAGCAGCAGGCCGACGAGCACGAGCAGCCAGTAGTTGACGAGGAACTGCGACGTGGTGATCAGGATCTCGGTCGGCAGCGGCAGCTCCTGGCCGCGACCGCGGATCAGCTGGGTGACGCGCGGGACGACGAACGTCATCAGGATCGCGACGACGATGACGCCGACGAGCACCATGATCGTCGGGTAGATCAGCGCGGCACCGACCTTGTTCTTGAGGCGGGTCTGGGCCTGCAGGAACTGGCTCAGGCGGATCAGCACCTTGTCGAGCGCGCCCGAGGACTCGCCGGCCTTGACCATGTTCGAGTAGAGGTCGGTGAAGTAGGCCGGGTGCTGCAGCACCGCGTCGCCGAGCGGCATGCCCTGCGTGACCTTCTCGCGGATGTCGCGGAAGGTGCTCTCGATCTTCTTGTCCGGGGCCTGCTCGATGATCATCCGCAGCGCTTCGGCGAGCGGGATGCCGGCGGCGAGCAGCGACGCCATCTGGCGCGTCACCGCCCCGATCTGCTCCATGCGCTGCTTGTTCGGCGCATCGACGCCGGTGACGCCGCGGATCTGGACGGCCGACTTCTTCTTCTTCCGCGACTCCTTGATGTCGGTGACGAAGAGCGAGTCCTTCTTGAGCTTCTGCCGGGCGTCGCGCGCGGTGTCGGCGTCGATGATGCCGCGCTTGATCTTGTTGGCGGAGTCGATCGCCTTGTACTCGAAGATGGGCATGGCGCGCGGTTCGGGCTGCGGCTAGACGACGTCGAGCTGGGTGACGCGGACGACCTCGTCGGGGGTCGTGAGCCCGGCGAGCAGTTTGGCGACGCCGTTCATCCGCAGCGTCGACAGGCCGCGCTCGATCGCGCCGCGCTTGATTTCGCTGGCGGTGGCCTTGTTGACGACCTGCTCCTGGATCGCGGTGTCGATCGGCATGACCTCGTAGATCGCGGTGCGGCCGGCGAACCCCGAGTTGAAGCACTCGTCACAGCCGCGGCCGACCAACAGCCTGCCGTCCTTGAACTGGTCCGCTGTGAGCTTGAGGTCTTCGAGCAGGTAGAGCTGCTTCTGGTCGGGCTTCACGGGTTCGCTGCAGTTCGGGCAGATCGTGCGCAGCAGGCGCTGCGCGATCACCAGCAGCAGCGAGGAGCTCACGAGATACGGCTCGAGACCGATGTCGATCAGGCGGGTGATCGTCGAGGCCGAATCGTTGGTGTGCACCGTCGAGAACACCAGGTGGCCGGTGAGCGCGGCGCGGATCGCGATGTCGGCGGTCTCGGTGTCGCGCACCTCGCCGACCATCATGACGTCGGGGTCCTGGCGCAGGAACGAGCGCAGGCCGGCCGCGAACGTCAGTCCCTTCTTGGTGTTGACCTGGACCTGGCTGATGCCGTCGAGGTTGTATTCGACCGGGTCCTCGATCGTCAGGATGTTGAGGTCCGGCGCGTTGATCGCGTCGAGGCAGGCGTAGAGCGTCGTGGTCTTGCCCGAGCCGGTCGGGCCGGTGACGAAGATGATGCCGTGCGAGTAGTTGATGTAGCGATTGATCGTGCGCTGCTCCTCCTCCTCGAGGCCGATCTGGTCGAGCGAGTAGACCTTGCTGGTCTTGTCGAGGATTCGGAACACGATGCGCTCGCCGCCTGCGACGGGCACGGTGCTGATGCGGACGTCGACGTCGCCGTCGCCGATGCGAATCGCGGCGCGGCCGTCCTGCGGCAGCCGGCGCTCGGCGATGTCCATCTTGCCCATGACCTTGACGCGCGACACGATCGCCTCCTGCGCGCGCTTCGGGATCGACTCCATGTCGTAGAGCACGCCGTCGATGCGCATCCGCACCTGCAGGCGGTCGGCGTAGGGCTGCAGGTGGATGTCCGACGCGCGCAGCTTCAGCGCCT
>JAGQRB010000759.1 GCA_020425925.1 Planctomycetota bacterium | reverse complement strand
TGCGCGCGTTTCGCGTCGGCGGCTGACGCTCGGTGGATCGTGCCGATGCCGGCGTGCCGCCGAGGTCCGGCAGCGCCGGGATCGCTCGCCCGCGCGGTGGCAATCGGCCGCCACGCCGGTCGACCTGGAACGAACCGCCGGCCTTCTCCGCCGGTCGGATTCTCGACCTGACGGTCGGCCCGCTGCCGGGGTCTGTGCGATCACGTCCGTCCCTCCGATCGGCGCCCCGAAGGGCGCCAGTGCCCCGCCATCCCCAGCCCGCCATGAAGACCCCTGGTGTCGCCACCCGTTCGTTCCTGGTCCTCGCTCTCTCGCTCGGCATCGCACCCGCCCAGGACGGTCCCGGACCGCTGCGCATGCGGGCCTACGACGTGCGTGACATCGTGCGTCGCGAGCCGGCCTACGTGCCCGCCGCGTTCGTCGACGCCACGTCGATGCCGTGCGTCGACGACACCGCCGAAGACGCGGACTCGGCGGTCGACATCGCCGATCTCGTGACGTTGGTGGTGATGGCCACGGGCTATCCCTACTGGGACGGGGACGGGGTCGAGATCCGCGCCGAGGACTCCGGCTTCTTGGCGATCGTCTGCGACGAGCAGATGCACGCCCAGGTCCGCAACGCGCTCGGCAAGCTGCGCGGCCTGCTGTTCGAGCCCGTGCTGATCGAGGTGCACGAGTTGCCCGGGTCGGTGCTGCGGCAGCGCAGCGCAGTGCTGTCGGCGACCGAGGCCGACGCGCTGCTCGCCGAGGTCGGCGAACATCGCGTGCACGCCGGTCGGGCCAACCCGCGCCGACCGCTGCTGCTCGAGTCGAAGCGGATCGAGAACCATGTCACCGGCCTGAAGATGTTGGTGGCGCAGAACGCGGCGGCGCCCGATCTGAAGGTCGCGACCGACAACTACGGCTCGAGCTGGCAGGTGCGGACCGAGCGCACGCTCGACGACAGCCTGCTGGTGACCTTCTCGGGCAGCGAACGCGCCCTCGAGCCTGGCCCGGTCTGTTCGTTGCCGGTCGCGAACGGCGACGTCGCGGCGGTCGAGCTGCCGGCGGTTCGCATCGCCACCTGTCACTCGAGCGCCTACCTGCATCCGGGCCAGGCGCTGCTGCTCGGCAGCGACGCGCCCGGCGGCGGCGCGTTCTGCGTGCGTATCCAACGCACCGCGGCGGTCGGCGAACTCGATCTCGGTGAGGTGGTCGCCTATCCGGTGGCCAACCTCGTGCGCGGTGCCGCCGTGCCGATCGACCTGCCGGTGCCGTACGGCGACGTCGGACTGTTCCCGGAGCTCGACGAGGAACCGCTGCCGACGGTGTTCGACGACGGGCGACTCGTCGAGTGGCTGACGTCCCAGGTCGACCCGGCGACCTGGGACGGCTCGCCGAACACGATGAGCTTCGCCAACGACCACCTGTTCGTGTCGGCGCCGGCCGCGACGCAGAAGGCGATCGTCGAGCAGCTGCAGGCGCTGCAGAGTCTCGACGCGCGCCAGTTCGTGCTCGAGGTCGCGTTCGGCGAGGTGCCGAAGGACACGCCGAAGGCGCTCGCCGGAGTCGCCGCCGAGCAGCTCGCCGCGGCGCTGCCGCAGCGCTGCACTGCGGTCGTCTCGCCCAGCCGCGCGGCGCGCCTCAGTGCAACCTGGCACACCCCGATCGTTGCGGACTCCGACGTCGTGATCGCCGCCGGCAGCGCAGCGACGACTTCGAAGCTCGACTCGATCACCAAGGGTTTCCTGCTCCGCGCCGGCGTCGCGTCGATGGATCGCGGCGCGGTGCTGCTCGATCTCAACTTCGCGATGCTCGGCCACAGCGGCGAGCGCGCGCTGCTCGCGCAGCCTGCGGTCGGTTTCGCGCCGGTCGATCGCATCGACGTGCGCGACCATCGCGTGCGCGGTGCCACCGCCGTGACGGTGGGGGAATGGACCGTGCTGCAGCTCGCGCCGGTCGCCGGCGGACGCGGGCACGTCGGTGTCGTCGCGCGGCTGCGGTCGACCTAGACGAGCGGCCGAAGAGCCGCTGCCGAGAGTCGCGGTGGCTTCGCAGTATCATGGGAGCCGCACCGCTGGGGATCGGCGTCGCCAGTGCCAGTTCGTAGGAAGAGCGGCGCGAACGGCGCAGTTCGGCGCGGCTTCGTGAGGATTCGGTGGGGATCGCCGGCAGGGTTGTTACCCCGGCGGATCGGCGTTCTACTGTTCGGCAGCTCTCGGCCGACAAGGTCGTGCCACTCATGATCTCCGAGAGCCGTATCTGCCGTTGCGAACAGTCTGCGTCGACCCGGCACACTGCCGAGGTCGGCCGCGGCCCCCGTCGCGGAAGGCTGCGCCTCGCTGCGCGCTCTCGGTCCTCGCGTCTGCGGCACGAGCCGAATCGCCCTCGCCCGGAAGGTCTCCCGCTCCGTCGTTGCGGCGGGCGGCGCTCTTCCCGTCCCAAGTCCCGACCAGGACCAAAGGCATGTCGACTCCCGTTTCCGCATCGGCGGTGATCGCCGCCGCATCCCGTCTCGCACTCGGCCTTCTCGTTCCGCTCGCGCTGTGCGCGGTGCCGCTCTCCGCCCAGGGCGGCAGTGGTGGCAGTGGCGGCGGCGGGGGGGAAGGCGGTGAAGGCAGCGCCCCGAACGAGTGCTGTCCGCCGCCGGATGTCAGCTGCATGTTGTTCGGGGGCATGAACCTCGGTGAGCAGGCCGTCGACTTCCGCGACGCCGGCGTCGGCGTCACCACGATCACGACCTACGGCACGACGATGCGCGAGGTCGACATGCCGATGGCGGCGACCGGCCTGCAGGGGCTCGGCGGCATGTACGGCAACGAACTCGTGCTCGATGTCTCGCGCTCGGCGTGGGACGGCGACGGGCCGCTGATCGAAGTGGAGATCCCGGTGCCGGACCTGCACTACGAGAACCTCATCGCCGAAGGGCCGGTCGAGCCCGGTTCGGAGGGCGCCGGTCAGAACTCGCCATCGAGCTTCCTGCCGACGTCACAGGGCATGGTGCAGCCGCGGCCGGGGACGATGCCGGGTCTCTACGTCTGGCACTCCGCCTACGACGACACGTTCTATCAGTACGGCAGCCCGGTCGAGTCGGGCGCCAACCCGCAGTCGACGGCGATCTACCCGCCGCAGACTGGCGGCTTCCGCAGCAACCAGCTCTCGGGCGCGATCCTCGTCCAGTTCAACCCGGGCAGCGGCTCGGGCTACGGTCAGAACGGCCACTACCTCGAGATCCAGCACGTCGACGGCACGGTCGCGCGCTTCGACTACTTCAATCCGTTCGTCTCGGGCTACTCCGCGGGCTGGCTGTGGCGTCTCACCGAGGTGCGCGACCCGTTCGACAACATCGCGACGTTCTCCTACGACGGGCTGCACCGGCTCACGTCGATCACATTCCCGAGCGGTCTGGTGCAGAGTTTCGACTACGCGCCCGCGTGGCCGGGCTGGACCTGGGACAACACCACCTCGGGCTTGCAGGTCAGCTACGCGCAGGCCGGCACGCAGCTGCCGGGTCGCACCTGGGGCCTCGTCTTCAGCGGCACGCTCGGCACCTCGGGCGGCACCCACTTCGCGCTGCGGCCGTACCGACTCTACGCCGCGGTGCGCCGGGTACAGAAGGACCAGGTTGCGCCGGGCACGCCGCTCGCGGCGGGAGCGACGACGGCGCAGGTCGTACACCAGCTCGACTACACGGTGGGCGGTTCGCTCGCGACGGTGTCGGAGACCAACCACGTGCATCACGGCACACCGTTCGACCAGCTGCTCGTCGAGGACCCGTCGATGCCGGGCAAGCCGATCCTCGATACCCACTTCGACATCGCGAGTCGGCGCGTTACGAGCCAGGTGAAGCCGCAGACGCAGGTCCGCCTCGACGTCAGCTATCCGCCGGCGCAGCGGACCACCGACCTGCTGCCCGGAGAGTCGCTGACCGCGATCGCGGTCAGCGACGCCGCGATCGGTTCGGCACTGCCGAACGTGACGCGCTACGAGTTCCACTACGGCACCGGCAAGCTCTACTCGATCGTCAGCTCGGCGGGTGACGACGCCGAGGGGCGACCGCGCGCCTACAGCGGCATCGCGACGCCCGACATCGAGCCCGAGACGATCGACATCTATCGCATCTTCGACGGCACCTGCACCTGCCAGAAGCCGGTCGAGGTGCGGACGCGTTCGCTGGTGGCGGGGGTCTGGAGCGAACGCGTGACGCAGTACGAGTACTACCCGATCACGAAGCTGCTGAAGAAGCGCACCGAGCCCAACCCGGCGACGCAGCCGCTGCCGGTGCCGCCGACCGTCGACTACGAGTTCACCTACGTGCAGGCGAAGACCGGATCGCAGGTCTGGGGCGCCTGGCTCGCCGACACCGAGACCACGCCCGACGGCAAGTGGACCTACCACTACGGCGACTGGCTCGATCGCAAGGACGCGGCCAACCACGGGCGCATCGCCGGCTCGGTCGAACGCCGCAGCGCGAGCGTCGTCACCCAGCCGACGCTCAGCGGTCCGACCGGTGTCGGCTCGCCGATCTCGGAGTTCGTCTACCGCAACCTCTCGAACGCGCCGGGCGGGCTGGCGATGAGCGGTGGCGTCGCCGGCGTCGCCAGGCGCGTCGTCGACGGCGACGGCGTCGCGATGACGATCGAGTACACCGCCGAGGGCTGGCGCAAGAACGAGTTCGAGAACAACGGTCAGACCCTGCGCTCCTACTCGCACGACGCCGGCGGCAACGTGACGCAGGTGGTCGAGAACGCCGGTTCGGCCCACGCGCTGACCTGGACCTATCCGCAGCAGAGCGCGTTCGGCCTCGGCTACGAGGAGACCGCGACCGGCACCGCGGTGCCGCGCACGCGGCTGTTCTACTACGACCGCTACGGCCACCTCGCGATCGTGCAGCGCAACAACCTCGCGTCGGACGGCAACGGGCCGACCCAGTACGGCGGCGGTTCGACCGGGCGGCGCTGGATCGAGGCGCAGTGGATCTACCACCACCATCAGCTGTGGGAAGCCTACGACGACCGGCTGCCGCTCGACGAGCCCGCCGGCACCGGCCAGTTCCTGCAGACGACCTACCTCTACCACCAAAACGGCCAGCTCGACGCGATCGTGCATGCCAACGGTGGTCGCACGGTCTACGAGTTCGACGGCTACGACACGCTCTACACCACGACCGAACGGGACCCGACCGGCACGCGCACCGCGACTTCGCCGTTGCGCTTCGTCAACCCGTTCCTCGAGCTCGTCGGCACCCGCCACGTCGCGGGTCCGGGCAACACGCTGGTGGCGGCGATCGTTCGCAACGGTGCCGGTGTCATCACCGAGGTCACCGAGCCGACCGCGGCGGCACCGGCGGGCTACGCCGGGTCGACCGGTGGCGCGGTGCACCGCTTCGAGATCGACGCGGTGGGACGCATCGTCGAGGCGCGCTCGTACGCGCCGGGCAACCTCACCGATCCGCTGCGCGAGCGCGAGCTGCGCTACGACCAGCTCGGCCGCCGGATCTGGCAGCGCGACGCCGTGCTCGGCGAGGGCACCGGCGACCGCTTCGTGGCGTGGCGCTACGAGGACGGCAAGGAGCGGCTGCAGACCTCGGAGCGCTCGGGTGTCGGCGAGCGCAGCTACCTCTACGAGGCCAGCGGCCTGCTCGGCACCGTGCTCGACACCCACGGCAACCAGCTGAGTCTGAAGTACCACGCCGGCACGACCTACCCGAGCCAGCGCAAGAAGTTCGAGCTCGAGCCCGACGGCACGACCCGCACGACGTTCGCCGAGTTCGATGTCGACCCGCTGGGGCAGGTGCTGGCGATGAAGGACGGCGTCGCGCAGCTGACCTATCGCTACTCGTACGGCAGTCTCGGCCGGGTCGATCGCTTCGTCGATCCGATGCTGCGCGAACAGCGCGTGCTCTGGGATGCACAGGGTCGCGTCGTCGAGCACGTGAAGATCGGTGACGCCGGTGACCTGATCCGGCTGACGGCGGCGTTCGTCGACGCCGGCGAGCCGGACGGGCGGACCAGGGAGCTCCGCTACGACGACCTCGGCAACCAGCACGTCGTCGACTACGACTTCGCGGGTCGCCCGTTCGTGGTGATGAACCCCGGCAGCTCGGTCGAGCCGACCGCCGCGGCGCCGAACCAGAGCATGGCGCTCTACGCCGAGTACGACGAGGCATCGCGGCTGGCGGCGATCTACGACGGTGACGGCGGCAAGACGCAGTTCTGGCACGACGGGCCCGGACGATTGATCCAGCGCGAGCTCGCCGCGACCGGCAGCAGCATCGCGCTCTGGAACAGCAAGGACGTGTTCAACCGCGATGCGATCGGCCGGCCCGGGCTGATCGGCATGAACGGTGGCGGTCCCGGCGGGAACCACGGCATCGCGGTCGGCGCCGAGGTCATCAAGCAGGACAGCCTCGGCCGTGTCCACGAGGAGGACTTCTGGTCCGGCTGGTCGCCTGCGAACGTGCTGCAGGTGACCTCGACGTTCGCCGGCGGCGATCCGAATCGCCGCACGCTCGACTACGCCGACAACCTGCCGGTGGCGTCGGCGCCGCTGTCGTTGAGCTACGGCTACGACGAGATCGGCCGACTCGAGTCGATCGACTGGACCGGGCACACCGGCACCGCGAAGACGAGCCTGGCGACCTACAGCTGGGTCGGCGGCCTGCAGCGCGAGCGCAAGGTGCGGTTGACGGCGAACCCGTGGCCCGAGGCCAGGACGAGCTTCGACTACGACGAGCACGGCCGCCTGCGGTCGATCCGCGGCGACATCTACACCTCGGCGACGCCGCCGACCTCACCGACCTCGCTGTTCGACTACGAGTACGACGACGCCAGCAGCCTCGTCAAGGAGCGCTACGCCAAGGTCGACGGCAGCGCGGGGGATCGCTTCGCCCACGATGCGTTCCATCGCCTCACCGGCGCCTGGCTCGGTGCTTCACAGGCCGTGATGAACGGCGCCGAGCCTTCGGGCTGGGTGTCCGGGGTGGCCGAGTACCGCGAGTACGGTCTCGACGGCGCCAACAACCGCACCCAGGTCGACGTCTGGACTTCGGGCGCCGGGCCGGCGTCGACGCTCTACTCGCGGCAGACCGGCTCGCACCCGCAGGGGCCGAGCAACCGCTACGACACGGTCGGGCCGGCGGGCACGCCGGAGCTCTTCACCTACGACAATCGCGGCAACCTCACCTACGACGGCCGCTTCTTCTACAAGTACGACTACCTGAGCCGCCTGCAGGAGGTCTGGAAGGTCGTACCCGAAGGCGGGGCCGTCGACGGGGCGGTCTACGCACCGGTGAAGCAGGGCGCACTCGCCGAGGCCGAGGACACGGCGCGGCACAACGTCGACGGCTTGCTGCAGCGGCTGGCGCGCGAGCACACCGACCCGGCCTTCCGCGATCGCCTCGTGGCGCGGATCCGCGACGGCGTGCAGTGCATCCCGGCGGCGGAGCCGGGGTCTCACAGCGAACCGGCGATCCTCGTCGAGGACGCGACGCTCGAGCTCTGCGCGGTCTACACCTACGACGCGTTCAATCGCCGGGTCGGTTCGGTGGTCGTCGGCGTCGAGACCCAGACCCACGCCTGGGATCGGTGGCGGCAGGTCAGCCAGAACCTCGACGTCGGCGGCTACGCGGTGCCGGTCAAGCAGTTCGTGTGGGGCTGCGGTCTCGACGAGCTGGTCGGCTACCGCCGCAACAACGCCGGCACCTGGGAGAACTACTACCTGCTGCACGGCGGTCAGGACACCGCCGCGAAGCTGGTCGACGACCAGGGCCAGGTGGTCGAACACTACGAGTACGATCCCTACGGCACCGCGTCGGTCTACGTCGGCAGCAGCACGACGCCGGTCGCGAGTTCGAGTGTCGGACTGCCGTTCCTCTACAAGGCGATGGAATTGCGGACCGAGACCGGGTTGCACTATGCCCGCAACCGCTGGTACTCATCGGCGCACGGCCGCTTCCTCAGCGGCGACCTGCTCGGGGTCTACGGCGACGCGCTCAACGCCGGCAACCGCTACGCCTATGCCGGAAATCGGCCGCTCGTCATCGGCGATCCGCTCGGGTTGCAGGGTGGCGGCGGTATCCACGTCGTGATGACCAACTTCGGCGAGTTCAGTGGCGACACCCACAACTCCTCCCAGGACTTCACGAAGGACCTCGGCGCCGGGCTCGATGCGGGCAAGGTCTCGAACGACACCGTCACCCTGCCCGTCGAGTGGGACGAGGCCCAGAAAGAGCTCAAGAAGGCGATCGACAAGGCCAAGAAGGACCATCCCGACAAGAAGATCATCGTGATCGCTACCGGCCAGGGGCTCGACTGCTTCGAGGTCGAGAACAACGGCAAGAACAAGCGCAAGCCCTACAAGGACGAGACCAAGCCGAAGGCCAAGACGCCCGGCAAGGACGGTACGCCGACCGAGAACGACCCCGGTGGCAAGGACTCGTACCCGGCGCCCTCGGGCGCGGGCGACGTCGGGAAGGCAGGCGGCATGGGGTCGTCGAACGATGCCGGCGGTTTCATCTGCGACTCGGTGGCCTACGAGCTCTACAAACAGGTCGACGCCGGCAACGCCGACGGCGGCGCGTTCGTGCACGTGCCCAACGAGCCCGATCCGAAGGACAAGAAGAAGACCGACGAGCACAACAAGAAGGTCAAGGACACCGCCGACGGGGTCGCGAAGTACCTCTGCGACGAAAACGAGAAGAACAAGAAGAAAGACCCCAAGAAGGGCAGCAAATAGCCGCGTGACGACCATGAACACCCATCCAGAGAGTCACCGGTGCCGCGCTGCCGCGGCACTGTTCGCGGTCTCGCTCGGACTCGCGGGTGCGACCGCTCAGGACAGCG
>JAGQRB010000758.1 GCA_020425925.1 Planctomycetota bacterium | reverse complement strand
GATGCGCCGGCGGGAGTGATCCCGTTCGGGCGGCCATCGAACTGGGCGTTCCGCGACGCCGCCGAGCTCGCGGCGAACCTTCACCGTCTCGCGCTCGCGCATCTGCCGCGCGGCGGAGGATGATGCTGCCATGGAACTCGAAGTCATCGGTCATCCGGGACTCGCGTTGCGAGTCCAGATGGTCGCGCTGCCGCGACCGCTCGGCGAGCTGACGTCGCCGCCATGGCTCACGGCGCTGCTCGCGCCGGATGCGTCGGCGCCGGTCGCGCCGCCGGCCGAGATCCGCACCCGTGTCCGCGACCTGCTGCGCGGCCACGGTTACCGGCCGACGGGCCGCGGCAAGCCGTCCTCCGAGTACCTCGCCGCGGCAGCCGCTGCCGGACGGCTCGGCCCGATCAATCCGGTCGTCGACCTCGGCAACGCGGTGTCGCTGCACTCGGGCCTGCCGATCAGCGTGGTCGATCTCGGCGTCGCGATGCCGCCGCTGCGGGTCGACATCGCGCCCGCCGGCACGAGCTACGTGTTCAACGCCAGTGGCCAGGTGATCGACATCGGCGGTCTGCTCTGCCTGTCCGACGTCCAGGGCCCGTGCGCCAATGCCGTCAAGGACGCGCAGCGCACCAAGACGACGGCCGCGACGCAGGCCGTGCTCGCCGTGGTCTGGGGCACCACCGAGCCCTCGGGACACGCCGACGCGACGCACGCCTGGATGTGCGAGTCGTTCGATCGGTTGATCGGCGCTTGAGAGGCTCCCGCCCCGATGCCCGGCGGTTGCCGGGGCGGCGAGCTTCGGCTATCCGGCCATCCAGCTCGCCTGCTGCTCGCCGGCGCTGGCACGGTAGCCGTCCCGTAGCCGTTCGCGCAAGAAGACGCCGTAGACCGCCATCAGCGTCTCCCAGAGCGCGAGCCAGTTCGCGGCGCGGTCGGCAGTGCGATCGGCGGGCGATTCGACGTCTTCGGCGTCCTCCGGCAGCCGCACCCCCGTCAGCGTCATCGTCGACGCGTCGAGCGTGGCGACCCACTGGCGTGAACCGTCGGCGACGATGATCTTGGCCTTCTTGAGCCGGCGACCCTGTCGCAGCGCGGTGCGCGCCTCGGCCGTGCGCGTCGGCAGGCCGCGGCGCAGCGTCTGCTCGGTTTCGTCGTCGCTCGGGGCGGCGAACGCGAGGAAGTCGTCGAGCGCGATCCCGATCCTGCGACCAGCGCTGAGGTCGAACTCGCCGCCGTCGGTCTCCCAGCGGAACCAGAGCCAGGTCAGGAACTCCTCGCCGAGGAAGCCGTGGGTCGCCTGGTCGTGGTTGTGCTCCGGTCCGCTCATGCTTCACCGCCGTCGGTGTGGACGACCTCGACGGCCGCCGGCAGTTCGCGGCGGTCGCCGCCGTGCTCGCCGCCGGTGACATCGGGCCAGCGGATCGGCTGGGCGCGCTCGAGCGCCGCGGTGGTCTCGCGATCGAGGCCGGCGCGCGTGGCGCAGACGTAGGGGTTGGCGCGGTCGAGCGGCAGCGCGAACGTCTCGAAGAACAGCTTGCCGAACGCTTCGACGACGGCGCTGCCGGTGGCGAAGAGCAGGATCGTCTTGCGCTCGTGGAACATCAGCGCATCGACCAGGTTGATCGTCGGCAGCACGCGCGGCAGCAGCTTCTCGCCGATGTCGGCCTTGAGCTCGCGGCGCTCGCGCGGCGGCAGCTTCTTGCCGCGCGCACGCTCCTCGGTCTCGAGGTGGATCGCGAGCCACTTCTTCGGCAGCACCTTCTTGTCGATGCGCATGCGCAGCCAGGTGCCGGCGCCCGCGTCGAGATCCTCGAGCGCGAACTCGTCACCGGTTGGCAGCGCCGAGGTCACCCAGCCGACGGAGATCTCCTCCGAGGCCGCGTTCTCGATGGTCCGGAAGCGCCGGCCCGCGAGCGCCTCGCAGAAGGCCTCGTCGGCCGGATCCGCGATCTTGCCCTGCCAGAACAAGGCGACGACGCCGCCGCCCTTGCGCAGTGTTGCCATCCCCTCCCGAGCTCCGCGGGCCTACTTCTTCTTCACCGGAGCCGGCGCCGCGCCGGGGATCGGCAGATCGCTCGGGATCTGCTTGCCGCCGGCGGCGTCCGGGGCCGGCGGCTGCTTGAGGTCACCCTTGACGTTCTTGCCCGGGATGTCGATGTCGGTCTTTGCCGGCATGTCCGACAGCGCCGACTGCAGCTCCTGGATCTGCTTCTCGAGCGCCGCCATCTCGGTCTTCTTGGTCGGCGAGACGTCGCCGTCGCTGCCGAGCGCCTTGAGGCGCATCTTCAGGATCTCGATCTGCTTGCCGATCTGCTGGCGCGGGTCGACGGCCTCGACCGGCACCTGCGGCTGCGGCCGGTACATCGCCGGCAGCAGCGCGAGCACCTCGTCATCGCGGACCACCACGTCGACCTGACCGCGCGACGCCTTCGCCTGCGCCTGGTTCAGACGATCCTGGTCGGCGACGTAGCGCACCTGCACCGCGTGGGCGTTGACCTTGTCGAGCTCGGGCGAGCTGCCCTTCTCCATGCCGTCGGCGCGCAGCACGACGAAGCCGAAGACGTTGCGGAACGGGGCGGAGGTCTTGCCCTCGCCGAGACCGAACGCGACCTGCTCGAGCTTGGACCCGAGGAACGAGTTGCGCGTCACGACGATCGCGCCGTCCTCCTGGGCGCCGAGCACCGCGGAGTTCTTCTCGATGAGCGCGGCGATGTCGGCGCCGTCCTTGAGCTCGTTGGCGACGGCGGCGGCCTTGGTCTCGGCGTCGGTGTCCGGGAACGCGGCGGCGACCGAAGCGGTCCGGATCAACTCGAACAGGATGCGCTGGGCGCGCATCTCGTCGGTGCCCGAGTTGGTCAGCTCCTTCATGTAGCCCATGAGCGAGTCGAACTCGGCCTGCTGCACCGGCATGCCGTCGACGACCAGCATCACGGCGTCACCGTAGGTGCCGCGCTCCTCGTCGTTGAACACGCGGGCCTTCTTCATCTCCATCGCGGCCGGACGCGCCGGCTGGTTGGTGCCCGCATCGATCGATCCGAAGTTCTGGCCACGCTGTCCGAGCTTCTCGGCCAGCATCGCGCTGGCGTGCGACGCGCGGTCCTTGGCGTATTCGATCTCGCGCTGCAGGCGCTCCTTCTCGGCACGCAGCTGCGCGATCTGTTCTGCCGGCGTCGGCTCCTGCACCGCCGGCTTCGGAGCTTCCTGCGGCTGCGGGTCCTGTGCCGCACCGGTCGCCGCCTGATCGGGCGTCGGCGCCGGCTTGGTCGCGGCCGGCGGCGGCGTGGCGCCGCTCTGGGCGGGAGCGACGGTGAAGGCGGAGAGCAGCAGGCTGGCCGAGATGATGCGGAGGTCCATGATCGAAGCGGGGCGGAGAAAGTTCGGGCGGGGTATGAGACCGATCACGGCCCCGACGTGCAAGGCTCGGCGTTCCTCCCCGATCTCGAATTGGCCCGATCTCGAATTGGCCCGATCTCGAGCCTCGGCCGGGCCCCCCGCCGTCAGCGGCAGCGGGCGGCGAAGTGGTCGGCTGCGGCCGACAGGATCGGCCCGATGGCGAGCGCGGCGGTGTAGTGCCCGAATGGCACGAACATCCGCTCGGGGCGGCCGAGGGCCTCCCACAGCAGGTCCTGGTTTGCGGCCGGAACGACATCGTCGAAGTCGGCCGATACGAACAGCACCTTGTCGGTCGCGACGGCGCGCGCGAGCGCCAGCGGCTCGTAGGCCAGCTGCTGGCGCAGCTCCCAGCGGATGTGGTCGACCCCGACGCCGTCGGTGGTCAGGCGCCACTCGAGCCAGCGCCGCACGCGCGATTCGGAGCTCTTCGGCACCAGGCTCGGCAGGTCGCCGCCGGCCAGGCAGATCGCGGCCCCGGCGAGCTCCGGCTCCTGCGCCGCGACCGCGGTCGCGACCATGCCGCCGAGCGAGATCCCGAGCACGAACTGTCCGCGGCCGGCGTCGGTGCCGCGCAGCCACGCGAGCACGAGGCGCTGGTGCAGCACCGTGCGGCGGAACAGCTCCTGGAGGTCGGCGCTGCGCTGACCCGCTCGCATCGCCGAACCGGCCCGCGCGCACAGCGCGACGTCGAAGCCGCGGTCGAACATCGTGTCGGCGACGTAGTCCATGATGCCCTCGCCGCCGGCGAGCATCGGCACGAGCAGCACCAGCGGCCGCGGCGCGGCCGGATCGCGTTCGCTCCAGAGCTCGAACAGCACGGTTTCGCCGTCGCCGCGCAAGGTGCCGTGCCACCGGTGTTCGCCGCGCGACTCGAAGCCGGCGAGCTCCGGCGTGCCGAGCGGCGTCGCGGCGACGATCGCGCGCGTCGGCAGCACGGGTCGCGGGTGCCGCGGTGCCGCGACGAACGCGCAGCCCGCGAGCGCCATCGGCACAGCGCCACCGAGTGCGCCGCGCCACCGGTGGGGCCACCGGCGGCGAGGCTCAGAAGATGTGCACGGCATACAGCAGGAGTCCCGGACCGCCGGCCATCGGCGCTTCGAACACCGAGTAGATCGACGACGTCGACAGGAAGTCCATGTCATCGCCGATCGCGAAGCGCAGGCTCGTGGTCGCGGAGTGACGATACGCGACGTCGGCGCGCAGGTGCGTCCGTTCCGTGAGATAGTCGTACTGCGAGCGCACCGCGAAGGAGACGCACTCGCAGAGCGGGACGTCGAGCGAGACCCGGCCGCGATCCTGGCTCGTCGCGATCTTGAAGCCGGAGCGCAGCCAGGCGATCTCGAGCGGGTCCTGCAGGTCGCTGGCGTGCAGCCGCAGCGAGATGCGACCGAGGTCGCGATGCTCGTCGTGGGTTTGCTGGTAGGGCTCGGACAGCGGCACGAAGGAGGAGCGGAAATCGTCGACCTCGAACTCGAGATCGCTGACCAGCGGGAACCGCCGCAGCATGCGGCGGAACGGTCGGGACAGCACGCGGGCGCCGTTCTGGTGGACCCACTCGGCCTGCGCGTTGGCCAGGGTCTCCTCGTTCCACAGTCGCTGGCCGAGGTCGAGGTCGGCCGGCTGCCACTCGAGGAACGGCAGCCGCACCTCGCGCTCGCCGCGCCGGCGGTCCTCGCGGACGAGGTCATCCATGAAGCGCAGGGTCTCGCGCGCGAACGGGTCGTCGATCGCGGCGAGATCGGTCGCGCTCAGCGCCCAGGTGTGACGACCATCGGGCACGAGTCGCCGCTCGACCAGCGTGGTCGGGGCGGGGGCGCTGCTCTCCGGCGTGCCGACCGCGGTGCGGTCGACCTCGGGTATCGCGCTCTCGTCCTCGGGCGGCAGGTACTCGACACCGATCTGCAGGATCGCGGCCCGGTGCGGCGTGAACATGCGGTCGGCCGCCAGGGCTCCCTCGCGCCGGTGACCCCACGCGGCCGGCTGCGTTGCGCAGCCGGCGAGCAGGCAGGCTGCGATGCCGAGCTGGAACTTCAATGGGTGCCTCTGGTGAGTCGAGGCCGGTGAACGCAAAAAGAGCGCCGAAGGCGGACGCGGGAGCAGGATCGGCTTTCGCCGGGGCCGTCCTGCAGCGACCTTTTCCGGCGGCCGGGGAATTCTATGCGTTTGCTGCGCCTGGGTTTCGCGCCGTGCTGCCACAAGCCGATGGCATCGGACGAAAAGAATTTCGATTTCTGCGAGCCGGCCGCCCCGGGGGCCGCGAGGTGCCTTTGTGCATTGCTCGTCGCCCGACCGCACTGCTTGCCGCCGGGTCGGTGTGGCATCTAGTGCGCCCGTTCGCTGTCCTGTTCGACGGCGCGCTTGCGCAGCCCGTCGCTCACACCGAAGCGCGGACCGTGGGCGCGACGCAGCTCGTCGAGCGCGGCGACGATCGTGCTCAGGCCCTCGCGGCGGGCGTACTGCGTGACGCCACCGGTGAACGGCGGGAAGCCGATGCCCATGACCAGCCCGAGGTCGAGATCCTCGGTGCTCTCGACCACGCCGCCGTCGAGGCAGCGATAGGCCTCGTCGACGAGCGGATAGATCAGCCGCTGGATCAGCTCGGAGCGCGAGGCGGCGCGGCCCGGCGCACCGCGCTGCGTCCGCAGTCGCTCGATGACGGCCCGGCCCGGGCCGCTGCCCTTGCCATCGGCACCGTAGATGCCACCGCCGCTCTTCTGGCCGAGGGCCGAGGCCTTCGCCATCGCCGCGAACAGCTCGCAGGGCTCCATGCGATCGGGGAACCCGGCTCGCATCACCTCGCTGACCTTCGCGGCGACGTCGAAGCCGACCTCGTCGAGCAGGCGGCACGGACCCATCGGCATGCCGAAGTCGAGCATCGCGGCGTCGACGGCTTCGGGTGACGTGCCTTCGAGCACCAGGCGCGCCGCCTCGTTGAGGTAGGGTGACAGGCAGCGGTTGACCAGGAATCCCGGGGTGTCCGCTGTGACGATCGGGAACTTGCCGAGCCGCACCGCGAGCCGGCAGGCCGTCGCGACCGCGGTGTCGCCGGTGTGTTCGCCGCGGATCACCTCGACCAGCGGCATCTTCTCGGGCGGGTTGAAGAAGTGCAGGCCGACGACGCGGTCGCGCTGCACGACGTTGTCGGCCATCTTCGTGACCGACAGCGAGCTGGTGTTGGTCGCGATCACGGCGTCCTGCGGCAGCCCGCGCGCCACTGCCTCCGCCATCAGCTTGCGCTTGACGTCGAGGTCCTCGACGACCGCCTCGAGCCAGAGGTCGCACTGCGACAAGTTGCCCCAGTCGTTCGCGACCGCGAGGCGATCCTGCGCTGCCCGGGCCTCGTGCGGCAGCATGCGGCGGCGCTTCAGGCGCTTGTCGAGGTCCTTCTGCAGTCTGGCCTTGGCTCGGCTCAGCGCCTCGAAGTCGAGATCGCACAGCCGCACGGCGACGCCCTTCTCGGCCATCAGGCCGGCGATGCCGGCGCCCATGACGCCGCCACCGACGACGAGCGCACGGTCACAGTCGCGCGCCGCCGGGTCCTTGCCGAGCCGCTTGCTGCGTTCGGTCAGGAAGAACAGGTGGGTCAGGCCCTTGCTCTCACGCGTGACGATCATCTCGCCGAGCGCGCGTGCTTCGGCGGCGAATGCGTCCTGCGCCGGCATCGTGAACGCGTTGAGGCAGCACTGCAGCGCGGCGCGCGGTGCCGGGTAGAACTTCGCCTGGCCGGCGCGCAGCTTCTTCCGGGCGGCGCGCGCGACGATCGCCCGCAGCGGTGTCTGCGACAGCCAGGCCGCGAGGCCGCGCAGCCGGCGCGCCGGCGCCTTCCTCGACCTGGCGGCCAGCGCGAGACACTCGGCGTGCGCGACGGCGAGCAGCTTCTCGGCCGGGGCGAGGCGATCGACGAGGCCGCGCTTGCCGGCGGGCTTGCCGCGCAGCAGTCGGCCGTTCAGGATCAGGTCGAGCGCGGCCGGCAGGCCGACCAGACGTGACAGATTGTAGGTGCCACCGAAGCCCGGCAGGATGCCGAGCTTGACCTCGGGCAGGCCGATCTGCGTCGCCGGGTGCTCGCTCGCGACCCGGACGTCGCAGAACAGCGCGAGCTCGAAGCCGCCGCCGAGGCACGGACCCTCGATCGCCGCGACGACCGGGACGCGCAGCTGTTGCAGCGCGGCGAAGATGCCGCGGCCGCGCACCGCTGCCCGTTCGCCCTCGACGGGATCGGTGATCCCCTTGATCAGGTTGATGTCGGCGCCGGCGCAGAACATGCCGGCGCGCGGCCCGGTGACGACGACGCCGCGCAGGCGACCGTCGCCGGCGAGCTTGGCAATGGCCTGCTCGAGCGACTCGAGGCGTTCGGCGGTGAGTGTCACGACCGCCTCGTGGGCCTCGCCGAGTCGCAGCAACGCGATGCCGTCGCCGTCTATCGTGCAGACCACGCGGTTGTCGGGGCGGTTCTCGGTCATCGTCGGCGACGGTACCGCCGGGTTCGCGGAGCTCGTACTCATGCTGCCTCCAGGACGATCGCCTGACCTTGGCCGCCGCCGATGCAGAGCGTTGCGAGGCCGCGTGCGAGCCCGGCGCGGCGGAGCTCGAGCGCGAGCGTCAGCGCCAGTCGGGCGCCGGTCGCCGCGATCGGATGACCGAGCGCGATCGCGCCGCCGTGGACGTTGAGCCTGGCGGGGTCGAGTTCTCCGATGGCATCGTCGAGTCCGACCGCGCTGCGGCAGTAGTCGGCGGATGCGAACGCGCGCGCGCAGCCGAGGACCTGGGCCGCGAACGCCTCGTTGAGCTCGATGCGGTCGATGTCGGCGAACGTCATGCCGGCGTCGGCGAGCGCCTTCGGCGTCGCGTGCACCGGGCCGAGGCCCATCGTGGCCGGCGACAGTCCGACGGTGGCGGCGCCGCGCACGAATGCGAGCGGCTCGAGCTTGTGTTTCTTCGCGCTCGCCGCCGACATGCAGAGCAGCGCGACCGCGCCGTCGGTGACCTGGCAGCTGTTGCCGACCGTGACGTCGCCGTTTTGGCGATCGAACACCGGCCGCAGCTTCGCGAGCGCCGCGAGGCTCTGCTCGCTCCGCACGCCGTCGTCCTCGCCGACCGCCTGGCGGTAGCGCGACGACGGCACTAACGGCGCGATCTCGGCGCCCAACACCCCGGCGGTGCGAGCCGCGGTCGCCCGCGCGTGGCTCTGCAGCGCGTACTCGTCCATCTCGACGCGCGAGATGCCGAATCGGCGGGCGACGAGCTCGGCGGTGTTGCCCATCATCAGTCCGGTCGTCGGATCGGTCAGGCCTTCGACGATCGCGATGCGGGGTTTCAGCGAGCTCGGCCGGAACGCGGCCATCGCCGCGAGCTTCTGGCCGAACGACTTCGCCTTGCCGAGCCGGGTGAAGAACTTGACCAGTCGCGGGCCCATCAGCAGCGGGAAGTTGCTCATCGACTCGGTGCCGCCGACGAGGAAGACCTCGCCGTCGCCGGCCGCGAGCTTCTGGCGCGCCGCGACCAGCGACTCGAGGCCGGACGCGCAGTTGCGCATCACGGTCACCGCCGGGGTCTGCTCGGGCAGGCCGGCGCGCAGCGCCGCGACGCGCGCGACGTTGGCCTCGCGGGCGTCGGCGCCGGCGCAGCCGAGGATCACCTCGTCGACCACGGCAGGGTCGAGGCCGGTGCGATCGAGCACCTCGCGCAGCGCGAACGCGCCGAGGTCGGCCGCGCTGGCTCCGGCCAGTGCGCCCTGGGCGCGGCAGAACGGCGTGCGCACGCCGGCGACGATCGCGAGTTCACGGGTCTTGGTTCGGCGTTTGGTCATCTCAGTTTCCGGTGCGGAGTCCGTCGTTCACGGCTGTGGCCGCGCGTCGACGAAGCGCTTCTCCTTCATCTCGGTCTCCATGCCGATCTTCCGCAGCATGGCGTCGAGGCCGAGGAACTCGAAGTGGTTGGGCGCGACCTCGAGCCGTGACTTGAAGACGGTGCGGACCTGCTCGGCGGTGGTCTCCGGCGGGCAGCCGTCGCGGACCGCGAGGTGGACGACGAGCTCGTCGACCTCGAGCGGATCGTCGTCCTTCTTGCGCAGCTCGATCTGCCACTCCTCGACTTCGGGGATGCCGCTGAGCAGCATCGCGCAGTCCTCGAGGTTGACCAGCGTGCCCTTGACCTTGAGCAGCTGCAGATCCTTCACGCTCGATTCGCGCGTGAGGTCGCTGCTGATGCGCGGCACGGTGCGGCCGCAGTGCGGGCAGGGATCCCAGCGCAGGCCACCGCGCACGCGGTCGCCGGTGCGGTAGCGGAACACGGTGCTGGCGCGCGCGTGGAGCGGTGTGAACACCAGCTCGCCGTCCTCGCCCTCGGGCACGACCTCGCCGCTGACCGGATCGACGACCTCGAAGATCGCGAGGTCGGGGTAGAGGTGGTAGCCGGTGTACTCGTTGTCGGCCGTCGGGCACTCGGCGAACGCCATGCGTGCCTCGGTGAAGCCGTAGGTGCCGAACACGCGCACGTCGCCGGTGCTGCCGGTGCGGCGCAGCAGCTCGACGATCTTGGCCTTGAGTCCGGGCGGAACGCGTTCGGCGCCGAGCACGACGCAGCGCACCGACGACAGGTCGAGACCGTCGCTCGCGGCCTTGCGCAGCAGGTGGTAGACGTAGCCCGGCACGCCGATCAGCGCGTCGGCGCGCAGCCGTGTCAGCGCGCGCAGATCGCCGGTGCTGCCCATCACCTTGCCGCCGCCGGTCGACAGCACCATCATGCCGGTCTCCTGGCCGGCGAAGAAGACCTGCCAGAACGCGAGGTGCGGCGCGTACGGGAACACGTTCGCGATGCGGAAGTCGCGGTCGAGCGCCATCACGTCGACCAGGCGGGCGCCGGTCTCGTGCAGGTTCTGGATGTCGTGCGGCGAGTAGAAGAACGGCACCGGCTCGGCCGAGCGGCCGGTAGTGAACGTCATGAAACACGGCGAGAACTCGCGCTGGATCGCGCGCCGCACCACGCCGGCGCCGTGCGTCCACTTCTGCCAGAGCAGCGGCAGCTTCTTGCCGAGCGGCCACGCGGCTTTGATCGAGGCCGGATCGGGCTGCAGGATGAACTTCTTGAAGCGCTGCGGGTCGTCGTCGGTGGCGAGCAGGTCGCGCTTGCTGGTCAGCGGCAGTCGGCGCAGGTCGTCGACGCTGCGGATCTGCCCGGGCCGCACGCCGTGCTCGTCGAACAGCCGGCGGTAGAACGGCGAGAACGGGTAGACGTACTCGCGAACGTAGCGCTGGAGCAGATGGTCCTGCAGCGCGCGCTGAGACGCGCGGTCCATCCGCTGCAATCGAGACCAATGTGACATCGCCAAAGAACCTCCCTCGGGAGCTTTCTAGTCTTCGACCGGGCGAGGTTTCGTTCTTCAGGCAACTCGCGGCATTGGTCGATCTAGAGACAGGAGGCGGAGCACATCGCTCGATCGGGCGACTCCGATCCGTCTTGAAGTGAGAAACCGCTCGGTCCATACGGAGAACGGCCACAACCAGAACGGCCATACAGTCGCCGGCAACGCGTACGCCGGCGACGGTGTCGTGCGCCCGCGCCGCACCGTGCTGGTTCTCGGCGGCGGTGGCATGCGCGGTTTCTGCCACATCGGCGTCATCCGTGCGATCGAGCGTCTCGGCCTGCAGGTCGACGAGGTCGTCGGCACCAGCATGGGTGCGGTGATGGGTGGGCTCTACGCCAGTGGCATGGACAGCCGCGAGCTCGAGACGGTCGCGCAGGAGATCTCGCTCAAGGACTACTTCAAGCTCAACCTCGTCAAGTTCCTGGTGCGCGGGCTGCGCCACGCCTCGGTCTACAAGGGCCGCGCGTTCCACGAGTTCCTGCGCAAGTGGATGCCGCAGGGCTCGTTCGCCGAGCTCGAACGACCGTTCTTCTGCAACGCGCTGTCGCTGACGACCGGCGCGTCGACGATCTTCGGACTGGCCGGCAACGACGACATCGCGGTCGCCGACGCGATCTACGCCAGCGCGTGCCTGCCGACGATCTTCGAGCCCGCCGAGATCGCGGGCGATCACTTCGTCGACGGCGGCATGACCGAGACGCTGGCGCTGCGACTCGCGCACGCCCGCCAGGCCGATCTCGTGATCGGCGTCGACCTGTCGCACCGCGATCTGCGCAAGCGCACGCCGTATCGCGCCAGCCTGCCGCACATCCTGTTCCAGACCTACGAGGTCATGGGCCTCGCGCTCAACGAGCAGAACCTGCACCGCTACGCCGATGCGCGCACCGTGATCGTCAAGCCGAAGGTCTCGCACCTCGGCCTGCTCGACATGCCCGACGTCGAAGAGGTCGTGGGCATCGGCGAACGCGAGGCGATCGAGGTGCTGACGACGAATCCGCTGACGCGCTACCTCTGCGATCCCGAGGTGCTCGCCGAGGAGGATCGCCAGGTGTCGCGGCCCCGCGACTACGTGCAGCTCGACGTCGACATGAACGCCTGCATCCACTGCGGCATCTGCGCCGCGACCTGCGCGACGCACGGCTTCGCCGCGGTGCCGCTGGGCGACGTCGTCCGCAAGCTGCACAACTACGAGTGCTCGCGCGACATGGCCTGCGAGCGCAACTGCCCGACCGGCGCGATCCGGCTCGGCAACCTGTAGGGCGTCGAACCGCCGCCGGCAGCAGGCGCCGGCGGCACCGCGATCAGCCGATCGTGAAGTCGACCGTGTCGCTGAACTCGATCTGCCCGAGGCACGGCGCGCCGGCCGGCACGAACACGAAGCCCTGCGCCGCGAACTGCCAGCCGACGATCGCGGTGTTGCTCGGCACCGGGAACGCGTAGCTCGCGCCGATCACCGCGAAGCCGTCGACGCCGAGCGTGCAGCTCGGGCACGGGCCGACCGGGGTCGAGACCGGCAGGCCGACGACGTAGCCCTGCAGGCCCGGCTGCCCGGCGCGCGTGAACGAGACCACGCCGCCCGGGATCGCCTGGCCGGTCGCCTGGATCGCGAGCGTGCCGCAGGCGGTGCTGCGCGTCGCGAATCGCCCGAACGGCACGAGATCGAACGAGTAGGCATCGATGCCGAACTGGTTCACGCCGATGCCGTCGCGATCGTGCGTGGTGTTGAAGTGCGGGCTCAACAGGCCCGTGCCGCTGTAGCGCGAGCAGATCTGCATGCTGAACTCGCGGGCGATGTTGCTGGCCGCGAGCGCGGTGCCGGCCTCCTCGGCGAAAAGGCCGCCCGGGCCGAGCGCGACGACCGTGACGCGGGTGTCGAGGTCGTTGAGATTCGGGTCGCCGTTGAACTGCTCGTGGTAGCCGACGACGAAGCGGCGGCCGTCGGTCTCGACGCACGGCTGCCGCTGCGGCCAGCCGAGGCGCGACGGCAGCTGCTCGAGCGCCGACACGTTGATGTTGTCGCGGACGACGCCGTCGAGGTCGAAACAGGCCGCGCCGATGTCGCCGTTGCCGACGTTCGTCTTCTCGAACACTGCCAGCATCGTGCGGTTGCCGCCGGCGTACTCCGGCAGCGTCGGCGAGCTGACCTGCGGCAGGATCTCGTTGGTCGACAGCGTCGACACCGGGAAGTCGACGCCGACGTTGGTCTGCGCCAGCGCGCCGTCGCGCGTCAGCAGCGCGGCGTAGATGTCTTCGTCCGAACCCGAGAAGGTCTGCTGGTAGACGATCGCGAAGCGCTGGGTCGCGGCCGGCAGGCCACCTGCGGACTTCGAGATCGACGGCCAGGTCTGGTTGACCGGGCTGGTCTGGACGTAGGTCGGATTCGCGCCGCGCAGCGCGCCGCTGATGTCGACCTGGCGGGCGTAGATGTCGTGGTCGGTCGGCGAGTAGGCGTGCTCCCAGACCACCGTGAAGTAGGCCGGCGGCGCGCCCGAATCGGCGCCGATGTCCGGGTGCAGCTCGTCGACGTTGCTGGCCGCGACGACGAACTGGGCGGTCGTGTTCGAGCCGCTGTTGGCCATGATGCGGCCCGACACGTTCCACGGGTTGCTGCCGCTCTTGACCTGCGCGACGACCATCAGGCCGGCGTAGACCTTCAGGCCCGCGATGCGCGGGCGCACCCACGCCGCCGTCGAGCCGTCGATCAGCGTCGGTCCGCCGATCAGCGGCATCGGGTTGCCGAACCCGAGGCGCTGGACGTAGCAGTCCCAGTCCGTGCCGCCGAAGTGGCGCGAGTACACGATTGCCCAGACCTGCCCGGTCTCGTCCCAGGCGATGTCGGGCGAGGCGACGTCGTTGGTCGTGTTGTAGACCGCGGCGGCCGTGACCCAGGGGTCGATGCGGAGCGGCAGCGTGGCCTGGTTCACGAACCCGGCGGGAACTCGGATCGTCAACCGACCCGCCGCCAGCTCGAGCGGCGCTGCGACGGTCGCACCGCGTGCGTCGATCGCGATCGCCGGCGAGTAGCGCACGTCGTCGAACTCGCCGGTGAAGCGGATCCCGTCGGCCGATGCCTCGGCCCGCAGCGCGGTGTCGACGGCGATGTCGAGCACCAGCTCGCCGCGCTGCGGCAGCCGATCGAACACGAACGTCTGCTCGACGCCGCGACCGCTGATGTCGACGGTCTCGCGCAGGCCGCCGTGATCGAACTGGATGCGGTGGTCGGTCCGCGAGCGCGACGCGGTGCGCAGCTCGATCGGGTGTTCGTCGACGCGCGCGTTCACGAGCCGGAAGTCGATCGGCTGCAACTCGGGCGCCCGCGCTGCGGGCCGACCGATGAAGCGCCAGCTGCCGGCGTCGAACGCCGCCTTGTAGCCGGCGCCGGTGGCCCAGATCGTCACCGGGTCGCCGTCGTCGATCGCGACGAACTCGGGGTCGTCGAAAGCAGCGATTGCGTCGGCCAGCGCGGCGGCGACGGGCGGGTTGCGGTCGCTGCGGGTGGGGGAGCCGGCGATCTGCTGCGGGTGGGGGACCGCCTCGCTCGGCACGACGACATCGGTCGCGGCCGGGACGCCGTGCTTGATCGGCAGCGGCGCGGACGATTTCACGAAGCCGTTCGACGGCTGCTGCGGGTCGGGCCCGCTCTGGGCGTGCTGGGCGACGAGCGTCGCGGTGGCGAGAGATACTGCCAGAAGGGTCTTCATCGGGGTCTGCCTCATTCGAGTGCGCCGGCACGGGCCCCAAGGCACCCTGCCGGGGGCGCCCGCGCCGGTGCGGACGGCCACCCGAGTGCCCGGGCCCGCCCGGTGTGACGCGCGGCGGACGGCAACACGAAATCCCGTTTCGCTGCGTCACGGTCGCGCCGTCGGCATCCTCCTGTCCTCCGGGCGTTCGCTGCGCGGCGCCGGAGTTCGTCATGCCCACCCAACTTGACACCTGCACTCGGCGCCACGATCGTTGCCCGGTATCACGAGGCAACGCGCGCGGTCCGAGTCCCATGGCCGATTTCGAGCAGCCGAGCCAGTCATCGATCGAGTCGGCGACGCGCGGTGATCCGACCGCGATCGCGGATGTGCTGCGCGCCTACCTGCCGCGGCTGCAGCATTTCGTGCGCGTCAGGCTCGGCGCCAGGCTGCGCGATCGCGAGGACAGCATCGACATCGTGCAATCGACGGTGCGCGAGCTGCTCGCCGATCAGGGCTTCGAGTGGCGCGGCGAGGTCGAGTTCCGGGCGTGGCTGTTCCAGGCGGCGCTGAACAAGATCCGCGCCAAGGCACGCTACCACGCTGCCGACAAGCGCACCCCGGATCGAGAAGCACCGGCGGCGGGTTCGGCCGGCGGCGCGCTGGACGCCGTCGTCGCGGACCAGCCGACCCCGAGTCGGGTCGCGATGGCGCGCGAGGAGGTGCAGCGGCTCGAGGCTGTTCTGGCCGAGCTCTCCGAACCCCAGCGCGAGGTGCTGACGCTGTCGCGCATCGTCGGCCTGCCGCACGCGGTGATCGCACAGCAACTCGGCAAGAGCGAGGTGGCCGTGCGGCAGCTGCTGGTCCGCGCGATGGCGTCGCTCGGTGCGCGGATGGGTGATTCGTGACCCCGTTGCCCGCCGAGCTCGAGAACCTCGCCGGCGAGATCCTGCTCGGGCCGGCGGAGCACCTCGAGGTGCGCTTCGAGGCGCTCTGCGGTGGACACGAGCCCTGGCGCGCCGCGCTGCGCAAGCTGCGCCTCGACTTCGAACGGGCCGCGCGAATGTTCAGCGGTGCGGAATCGGCATCGGTGCCGGGGATCCCCGAGACGATCGGGTCCTATCGCGTGCTGCGCATCGTCGGCGAGGGCGCCTTCGGAGTCGTGTTCCTGGCCGAGCAGGCGGTGCCGATCCGGCGGCAGGTCGCCGTCAAGCTGCTGCACACGGCGGCCTGGTCGCCGACCGCCGTCGCCCGGTTCCTGAACGAGCGCGAGATCCTGTCGCGCATGAGCCACCCGGCCATCGCCCGCATCTTCGATGCCGGGCTCGACGAGCACGGTCGGCCTTGGATGGCGATGGAGTACATCGCCGGCGAGTCGCTGACCCGCCACGCCGACGGCCGCGACCTCGCGCTCGCCGCGCGCATCGGGCTGTTCCTCGGCGCCTGCGACGGCGTGCATCACGCGCATCAGCGCGGCGTGATCCATCGCGACCTGAAACCGCAGAACGTCCTGGTGAGCGAGGTCGACGGAGTCGCGCAGGCGAAGGTGATCGACTTCGGACTCGCCAAGGTGTTCGGCGACGAACCGCTGCAGACGATGTTCACCCACGCCGGCGTCGTGCTCGGCACGCCGGCCTACATGAGCCCCGAGCAGATCCGCGGTGACGGTCACGCCGCCGATACGCGGACCGACGTCTACGCGCTCGGCGTGATCCTCTACGAGCTGCTGACCGGGACGTTGCCGGTTCGCCAGGAGGACTGCCGCGCGTTGCCGCTGGCGCAGCTGCAGCGGCTGATCGGCGAGGTCGATCCGCCGCTGGCGAGCCAGCGCGCCGAGTCGGCGCGGCGCCCGTGGGCGCGCAACCTGCGCGGCGACCTCGACTGGATTCTGCGCAAGGCGATGGGCAAGGGTGTCGAGGACCGCTACGCCTCGGTCGCCGAGTTCGCCGCCGACCTCAAGCGCCACCTCGCCCACGAACCGGTCGCTGCCGGACCGCCGTCGACGAGCTACCTCGTGCGCAAGTTCGTGCGGCGGCATCGCGGGTCGGTCGTCGCCGGCGCGCTGCTGATGGCGTCGCTGCTCGCCGGCCTCGCGGTCAGCGGTGTGCTCTATCGGCAGGCAAGCGCGAGTGCGGCGGCGGCCGAGGCCCGCTTGCGGGACTTCTGGCGGCTCGCCGACACCGTCGAACTCGACGAGCTGATTGCTGCGGCGGCGACGCTGTGGCCGTCGTCACCCGATCGCCTGGCCGATCACGAGACCTGGCTGCGGCGCGCGGACGCTCTGTGCGGGCGCCGCGGAGAGCACGAGGTCGCGCTGCGCGAGCTGGCCGCGGAAGCGGACGCGGCGGGTCGCTCGCTCGCGGAACGGCAAGGCGCCGACTTCCTGGCTGGCCACCTGCAGCAGCACCTGCGCGCGCTCGACGGTTTTGCGGCGCCGGGCGGCCTGCTCGAGCAGGTGCGGTCGCGAACCGAGTTCGCGCGCACGGTGGTCGTGCGATCGATCGATGCGCAGCGGGCGGCGTGGGATCGCGCGATCGCTGCGGTCGCCGGATCGCCGAGCTACGGCGGACTCGTGCTCGAGCCGATCCGCGGCCTCGTACCGCTCGGAGCCGATCCCGACTCCGGTCTCGAGGAGTTCGCGCATCTGCAGTC
>JAGQRB010000757.1 GCA_020425925.1 Planctomycetota bacterium | reverse complement strand
CGGCCGCTCGGCGGGTTTGCTCTTGCTGCGGTCGACCGCCGGCCGGGCAGCGGCCGCGGGCTTCGCCGCGGCGGCCGGCTTCGGCGCCGACTCGCCGGCCGCGCCCTGTTCGCGCTGGCCGGCGACGTCGATCACGCTGCCGCACTTCTGGCACTTGGCCTTCGGGCTCGAGAAAGACTCCGGCAGCTTGTACTTGGCGCCGCAGTTGTCACACAGGATCTGGATCGTGCTCATTCCGATTCGAGGTGGGGGTTGCTGCCTACTACTCGCTGCCTACTTCTTGTTGCCGTCCTTGTCCTTCTCGCTCTCGAGCGGCTCCTCGAGGTTCTCGCGCATGTCGAAGAAGTCCTCGAGGCCGCTCTCCGAGAAGCGCCACCAGAAGCCGAACCACTGGCGCACACACGACTCGCGTTCCTTCTTGTCCTTCGCCGGATCGCTCGAGTCGGCGACCTGGAAGTTGACCGCGTAGCCGGTCCAGTCGCGCAGCGCGCGATCGAGCTGGCTGATCTTCATCTTGTTGGCGTTGACGTCGCCGTAGAGCTCGTACATCGCGTTGAGCGCGCGCGGCACCGCGGCCTTGCGGTCCTCGAGCGACTGGATCTTGAGCGTGAAGCGCGCCAGCGGCGGACCGTCGGAGTCGACGCTGCGCAGCACGCCGGCGACCACCTCGTCGACCTTGGCACGCAGCGCGGCGTCGGCCTTCTCCCAGTGCGGCATCGGCCCGGGCTCGGACTCGAGCACCTTGCGGGTGCCGGCGCTGTCGGTGATCTCGACGTTCTCGGCCGCCTTGATGTTCTTGTTGACCGCGATCGTCTTGCGGTTCGGGTCGGGCGTCAGCCGCATGATGTGGCGCGCGATCTCCCAGCTCTGCACCTTGACCTGGTCGCCCTCCATGCGGAACTGCACGTTGAGCTCGGCGCGGTCGTCGTTGCGGTAGTCCTTGTTGCCGGGCTCCGGCACCAGGTAGACCACGCAGGTGCCGGTCGCCGAGGACATCATCGCCTCGCTCAGCAGCGAGCCCGAGGTGCACTCGAGGTCGCGCAGCCACTGCGTCCTGGCGTCGGTGCGCAGCGCCGCGAACACGTCGCTCGGCGCGCTGCTCTCGATGCCGAGGAAGGTCGCGAGCGCCGGCAGGTCGGAGTGCGAATCGAGCACCAGCTGGCCGTCGCTGCGCACCGCCTGCGCCCACTTCACGACCTGCGCGGTGCGCGGGTGGGTGCCGATGGTGAACTGCGGGCCGGTGTCGACGACCTTCGGCTTCGGCTTGACCTCGGGTTCGGTGTCGCTCGACATCAGCGCGAACGTGACCACGATCAGGAGCGCGGCGATGCCGAAACCGACGTAGACCTTGGTGTAGTCCTGCTTGTTGGCGCGCTTGCCGGCGGTGGTCTTCGGGAAGAACACGCGGTGGCACGACTGGCACTCGAGCTTCTCGTCGAGCGCGTCCTCCGAGACGCGGTAGCGCGTGCCGCACTGCGGGCACGGTGCCTCGACCTTGCCGTCGGAGCGGACGCGCGGGCCGCGTTCGAGACGGCCGGAGCCGCCGGTTCGGGAACGGGAGGAACGGGCTGCGGAAGAACGGCGCGCCAAGGGGACCTGCCTGTAGTACGTGGGGGAGCCTGCGAAGGGCCCGGTCGGGGAGGGGTCATGGGACGGTAAACCCCTGAGCCGAACCGTGCAACGGACGGCGGCTACTTGCGGTTCGCCGGCGCCGCCGGGGCCGCGAAATCGGCCAGCACCGGCGGGTGGTCCGAGAGTTCGAGCAGCGCGTCGTCGCAGTACCACCGCGCGTAGGTGCAGCGTTCGGCCAGCGCCGGGCTGGCGAGCACGAAGTCGATGCGCGGCAGCGGCAATTGCTCGGGCACGCCGTCGGGTCGCGCCGCGACGACATCGACTGCACCGCCGTCAGGGTACTCGAGCAGCGGGGTCATCGCGATTTCGGTCGGGGCATCGCCGTCGAGTCGCCACTGCCACTTGGCGTAGCGCTCGCGGGCGGTCGGCGCGAAGCGTTGCACGTCGCCGGTGGCGATGCTGTTGAAATCGCCGAGCACCACCGCCTCGCGGCCCGCCGCGAGCGCCTCGCGGTAGCGCGCCAGCGCGAGCTCGCACTCGCCGAGCTTGAACTCGACGTCGCTCTGCGGCCGAAAATGCACGGCGACGAAGTCGATGCCGTGCGTCGTCGCGCGCAGCATGCCGTGGTGCATGCCCTCGCGGTCGCGGGCGATGCCGTCGAGTGGCGCGTTCGCGGTCAGCGCGACCGGGTAGCCGTCGGGCTTCAGCAGGGCCACGTGCTGGTGGCCCCAGATCGCTGCGAGCCGCTGCAGGCGCTGCTCGTCGAAGCCGTTCATCTCCTGTAGCGCGACGACATCGGGTCGCTGCGCCGCGAGCCAGGCGGCGATCCGAACCTCGCGCTGGCAGCCCGGCAGGAAGCGACCGACCTCGCTGTCCTCGAAGCCGACCAGCACGTTGTAGGTGATCGCGCGCAGCGTGTCCGCCGGCTTGTCGTGTTCGCGGTAGAGCTCGACCCAGTAGGGCAGCCGACAGACGCCGTCGAGCGTCGCGTAACACACGCCGTGCAGCACGTCACCGTCGCGGTCGAGCTCGAACGTGAGATCGACCGGCCCGACCCCGGGATGGCCGATCGAGAACTGACGCGTACAGCTGATCTCGAGCCTGCTGCCGTGCAGCACCGCCTTGCAGCCCGCGGCCTCGCCGTCGCCGAGTGCGAGGTTCGGACCGCCGAACGGACCGAGGGTGACGCCGACCGCGAACCGGCAGGGCATCGCGCCGTCGGGATGCACCAGGAGACCGCGATAGGCCGTGCGCTCGACTTCGCTCGGGCCGGGGCGCCCGCCGAACTGCTGCGGCTCGGGCGCCGCTTCGCCGATCAGCGCGTCGAGCGCCTTCTCCAGCGCCCGGTTGGTCGCGCCGCGATCGGCCGCGTTGGTGAGCACCGCGATTGCCGCGTTGCGGTCGGGGAAGACGCAGAGCTGCGTGCTGACGCCCGGCATGCCGCCGCTGTGGCGCAGCACCGGCACGCCGCGCAGCGTGCCGACCGACCAGCCGATTCCGAAGCTGCTGCCGGCGCGCTCGCCGGTCTTCTCCCGCATCGCGAGCGCCGAAGGCACGTCGAGGACCCGGACATTGTCGACCGTGCCGCGCTCGAGCTGCAGGCGCGCGAACCGCATCAGGTCGTTGGCCGAGCTGCGGATCGCCGAGGCGCCGTCGTGGTCGAAGCCGTAGTCCGTCACCGCGACCCAGGCGCCGCCGTCGCGACGGTAGCCGACCGCCGCATGTGGTTCCTGACCCGGGCGCACGCCGACGTCGGTGTGCGTCATCCCGAGCGGATCGAGCAGCTCCTCGACCAGCCAGCCGCGGTAGCCCTTCTTGCCGACGATCGCGATCAGGTGGTCGAGCACGCCGAACGCGAAGTTGCTGTAGTTGGTGCGACTGCCGGGCTCGTACGCCGCGAACCCGAAGCGCCGGATCGACTCGGCGCGGGTCGGCGGCCGCTCGTCGCCGTAGAAGAAGTTCCAGTGCGTCGGCAGGCCGGCGGTGTGGTTGAGCAGGCGTCGTACGGTGATCGCGTCGGCGGTGCCGCGATAGGCTCGCAGCTTCGCGTCGAGGTAGCGGTTGACCGGCGCGTCGAGGTCGACGAGTCCGCGCTCGACGAGCTGCATGATCGCGGTCGCGGTGAACGGTTTGCTGATCGAGGCCAGCCGGTAGATCGTGTCGGCGGTGGCCGGCGTCCCGGCCTCGACGTTGGCGAGCCCGAAGCCCTCGGCCCACACCGCCTTGCCGCCGTCGAGCACGGCGATCGCGAGCGACGGCGTCGCGCCCCGCTCGATCTCGGCCGCGATCGCGTCGCGCGCGGCCGCGAAGCGCGGCGGCGCCGCGACGTTCTGGCCGGGGAGCGCGCAGCTGACGAGGGCGGCGGCGAGGAGTCGGCGCATCGCGATGCAGTATCGGCGGTGACACCGCGGTTGCCAGCGCGTCACCGGTCAGTCGGCGAATCCGTCGCGATCGACGGCTTCGATCCGGGTGTCCCGGCGGCGGCGCTTGTCCTCGTACATCGCCCGATCGGCGAGTTCGATGAGCTCGTCGACCCCCGGGATGTCCTGTGGTCCGGCCTGGACGATGCCGGCGCTGATCTCGACGGCCAGGCCGCTGCCGGCGCGCGATCGCAGTCGGTCGACGAAGTGCTGGCCGCCGCCGACCTGCGAGTTCGGCAGCGCCAGGCAGAACTCGTCGCCGCCGATCCGGCTGCAGACATCGACTTCGCGGGTCATCGCCGCGATCTCGCGGCCGATCCGACGCAGCACGTCATCGCCGCGGCGGTGTCCCTGGCTGTCGTTGATCTGCTTGAACCCGTCGACGTCGAGGTAGACGAGCGTCAGCGGTGCCGACAGGCGCCGGGCGCGCGCCAGCTCCCGGCGCAGCTCGAACCGGAACGCGCCCCGGTTCAGCAGGCCCGTCAGCGAATCGGTGCGCGAGAGCTGCGCCAGTTCGCGGGAACGCCGCTCGGCTCGGTCCTCGACCTCGCGGGCGTAGCGGATCGCCTGGACCTTGGCGTTCTCGAGCTCGGCCATCGAGCTGCGGATGTAGGTGTCGAAGACGAGTCCGGCGTCGAGGGTCAGCAGCTTGTCGAGGGCGTCGATCGTGGCGCGCGCGGTCGGCCGGTCGGCGATGCCGGCCTCGAGGACCGCGCGGATCATGTCGCGCAGGATCTTCGCAGCCGACAGGTAGAGCTTCGGTGCGACTCCGATCCGCTTGTGCACCAGACCGATCCGCAGCCGGTTGTCGACGTACTCGCCGTCGTACTCGCCGCCGAACAGCTCGATGACGTAGGCGCGTTGCGCCGCCTCGAGGCGCTGCAGCGTCGTGCTGTCGCCGATGCGCAGCGCGATCTCCGGGATCGCCGTCTGTGCGCGATAGAAGTCCCCGACGAGCGTGTCGATGTGCTCGAGAACGAGCGGTTGAGCGGCCCGGAGCAGGGCGCCGTCGGCCGGTGTGAACCCGAGGAGCTCCTTGCGCCGTTCGACCTCGAACTCGTTCAGCTCGAGCTGCTCGGCGAGCGACCGGCTCGTCGGGTTGTCGTTCGCGTCGGTGTCAGGCAGGGGCGCGCGGAGGCGTGACTCGCCGATCAGGATCTCCGCTTCGCGACAACCGTGCTGGATCTCGTCGGCCAGCTCCAGGCGTCCTCGCGTCGAAGCCGGGCCGTCGGGGCCCGGCTTGCGGAGCGCTTCGAACGTGGCCCAGAGTCGCCGTCCGATCTCGACGAGCGCGGCCACGTCGGGGAGCGGCAGGGCCTCGAGGTCGGGCGGCGCCACACGGCGGAACAGGCGCACGGCGCGGAGCGCGGCATCGACAGCGGTCCGATCGGTCGACCGCGACGCGGAGCCCTGGCCGGGCACGATGCAGTCGGGATCGAAGTTCTGGATGCGGTGCACGAACTCCCGTGCGACCGACCTCGCGTCGGTATGTCGGGTCAACTCGGATCTCCTCCTGGGCTGGGAGCCGGCGACGAGTCGTCGACCGAGTTGCAGGATACTTGCCGATCCGGGCGGCGCCAGCCACGACTGGCGCGGGCCGGTCCGGTCCTGCCGAATCCGGCCGCGGCCCGGCCGTCGGGAGTCCGGCGGTGGCAGACGGGCCGTCATGTCGTAAACCGATGCGATGCGCTTTCGCATGGCGACGGACATGACCCCGGCGGGCGATCAGCCGGCCGCGATCGCGGAGCTCCACGACTGGCTGTCGCGCGGCGCCGAGGCCGCGACCCTGCTCGGCGTCACGGGCTCGGGCAAGACCTTCACGGTCGCCAAGCTGGTCGAGGAGCTGCAACGGCCGACGCTCGTGCTGGCTCCGAACAAGACGCTGGCGGCGCAGCTCTACGGCGAGTTCAAGGCCTTCTTCCCCGACAACGCGGTCGAGTACTTCGTCAGCTACTACGACTACTTCCAGCCGGAGGCCTACGTCCCGACCACCGACACCTACATCGAGAAGGACGCGCTGATCAACGACGCGATCGAGCGCATGCGCAACTCGGCGACGCGGTCGCTGATGGAGCGGCGGGACGTGCTGATCGTCGCCTCGATCAGCTGCATCTACGGCCTCGGTTCGCCGGAGACCTACAAGGAGCTCTCGGTGCAGGTGCACAAGGGCCAGGCGATCAATCGCGACAAGCTGCTGCGGCAGCTCACCGCGATCCAGTTCGTGCGCGACAACTACGACTTCCAGGCCGGCCGCTTCCGGGTCCGCGGCGACGTCGTCGAGATCTACCCGAGCTACGAGGACGCGCGCGCGATCCGCATCGAGTTCTGGGGCGACGAGGTCGAGTCGATCGTGATCGTCGACCCGCTGCGCGGTGAGATCCTCGAGAGCCTCGACGAGATCGCGATCTACCCGACGACGCACTACGTCGCCACCAACGACCAGCTCAACCGCGCGCTCGAGACCATCGAGGTCGAGCTGCACGAACGGCTGAAGTTCCTCGATGGCAGCAACAAGCTGCTGGAGGCCCAGCGCCTCGGCCAGCGCACCCGCCACGACATGGAGATGCTGCGCGAGACCGGCATGTGCCAGGGCATCGAGAACTACAGCCGCCACCTCGACGGCCGTGCCCCGGGCCAGCCACCGGCGACGCTGCTGCACTACTTCCCCGACGATTTCCTGATGGTGATCGACGAGTCGCACGTCGCGGTGCCGCAGGCCGGCGGGATGTACCGCGGCGATCGCGCTCGCAAGCAGAACCTCGTCGACTACGGCTTCCGCCTGCCCTCGGCGCTCGACAACCGGCCGCTGAAGTTCGACGAGTTCGAGGGACTGCTCGGTCAGGTGCTGTTCGTCTCCGCGACGCCGAGCGACTACGAGAAGCAGAAGAGCGGCGACCGCATCGTCGAGCTGGTGGTGCGGCCGACCGGCCTCGTCGACCCGCCGGTCGAGGTACGGCCGGCGCAGGGCCAGGTCGACGACGTCGTCGGCGAGGTCCGGAAGCGTGTCGAGAAGAAGGAACGCGTACTGATCACGACCCTGACCAAGCGCTCGGCCGAGGAGCTCACCGACTACCTGCGAGACCTCGGCGTCAAGGTGCGCTACCTGCACAGCGACATCGACAGCCTCGAGCGCACCGCGCTGATCCGCGATCTGCGGCT
>JAGQRB010000756.1 GCA_020425925.1 Planctomycetota bacterium | reverse complement strand
GAGGGCGTGTTGCCGATCCGGACCAGAGCGCGCCGCAAGCCCGTGCCGGGCTCCTTCCAGATCACTTCCGCCTGGCCACCCTCGGCCAGCACCAGGCCGTCGACGCCGGCGCTCGGGTCTGCCGTGGCGAACCGGAACTCGCTGTCCTCGTCGAACACGAGGACCTGCGCCGGCGTGACGCCAGCGAGCATGCCGCGGCCGATCTGACCGACCGGAATCGGCTCGAGGGTGACGACGAAGTTCGGCAGCTCGGGCTGCGGGATGCCCCCCTTCAGGCACGGCCGCGTGAAGAAGTCGTCCTCGTTGTCCTCGGGGAGGATCACGGGCTCGCCGACGGCGAGCACGCCGAACCTGGGGACGTCCACCGTGGTGTCGTTGCGCACCAGGATCGTGCCGGCGAGCTCGGCCGGCATGAGCCGGGACCGCTCACGCGACGTCGACCGCATCCGCTCCGCACGCGCCGCGTCCGCCATTGCGTTGACGCCCGCGGCCGTGAACTGCGTCTTCTGACCGCGGCGTCGCTTCGGGAACGGGTTCGTCACGGCGTCAGACCCCCAGCGCCGCGAGGTCGATGGCGTCGTAGACCTGCTCGACGTAGACGGCGTCCGGCACCTGCACCAGCCGCCCCGCGAGGTCGTCGGTGTCCCACCGATACCGGATCCACATGTAGTCCCAGCCGTACTTCAGGCTGACGACGATGCCCCCGACGGCGAAGTTGGCGCGGTTCCGCTGCACGGCGAACCGGTAGGAGAGGGTCCAGGGGAACTGCGTGTTGGACTCGCGCTTGCCCTGCGCGCCGAGGAACAGGACCTCGCCGGCGTCGTAGCCCTTGAAGGGCAGCGCGTTGATCTTCCCCGTGAGGTCCGCGAGGACCTGCTGGTAGGCCACCGACACCTCGGCGAACTGTCGGGTGAGCGCGAACGTGTGGTTCGGCACCACGATGTCGACACCCTCGACACCGCTGTCGCTGACGCCGATGGCACCCTGGAAGTTCGGCGCCGAGGGCGGGTAGATCCCGTTGGTCGCGATCGCCTGCGTGACGTGCTGCGTGCCGCCGGTCGTGTCGAACTCGAGCGACTCCTCGGCGACGAGCACCGAGGGGACCGTCGTGTCGTAGTGCACGACGCCCTCCCAGACCTCCTCCCCGACGCACGAGACCGCGATCGACTGCTTGTAGAAGAACGGCGGCCCGTTGCCCGTCACCGCCGGCGACCAAGCGTCGATCGCCTGCTTGATCGCCGTCTCGCTGCTGCTGCCCGTCGCGGTCACGACCAGGTCGAGCGACGACTGCGCGCCGTCGCGGCTCGCGACCAGGCGCCGGGAATCCAGGCGTTCGATGACCTCGATGGCCATGGGTCAGAGGAGCCTGTCCTGGCTCGCGTTGCGGAACTCGCGCAGCAGTTCGCGGGTGTTGCGTGCGGTCTCGCGCGCGGCGTCGAGCTGCTGCTGCTCGGTCCGCTGACCGAAGCCGAACTGGCCGGCGGTGCTCGCGTTGAACGTGCCGAGGACCTCGGCGGCCTGGGCGGTGCGCGTCGCCTGCTCGCCGACCTGCGCACCGGTCAGCAGCGCGGCGGGACCGATCGGCGCCGTGCCGGCGAAGACGTTCGCCGTCTGTGCGAGCTCGATTCCCGGGGCGCCCAGCTGATCGAGCGCATCCTTGACCGCTTCCCCGAGGTTCGCGCCGATCGCCTCGAGGCCCTTCCTGGCGCGGCCGGCGTCGAAGCCGAGGACCCCGGCGGCTTCGTCCACCGGGTCGAGCTGGTCGAGTTCGTCGCGGCGCCGCTTCTGGTCCTCGAGCGCCTGCGATAGCGCACGCCGCCGCTCGGCCTGGCGGTCGGTGAAACCGGGCTGGCCGGCCCCGGCGGCGTCCGCCTGGTCGCTGTCGAGGATCGCCCCGATCGTGTTCTCCCAGAGCCAGGAGAACGCGTCGGCGATCCATCCGACGAGCTTCTGCACGCCGCGGACGATCCACCCGAAGACGGCATCGAACGCGTCGCCGAGCCAGTCGAACAGCCCACCGAAGACATCCGCGATCGGCCCCACAACGGACGCGAACGCGTCGTAGAGGAAGCCTCCGACGCGGCGCGCCACTGTCACGAGACCATCCCAGGCCGACTCGATCGAGAAGCGGACGTACTCCCAGCCCTCGACGATGAAGGACCAGAGCCTTGCCATCCAGGTCGCCAGGCCCTGCCCACCGATCCGAATCGAGTTGAACAGGTCACCGAACCCGGTCGACGTCACCCCGAGGGCGTCCGTCACGGCGAACGCGGCCGCCGCCACTGTCCCGAGCAACGCCACGGTCACCACGAGCGGACTCGTCAGCGCGAGGACGACGCCGGCGAGCGCCGCAACGGCGGTGCCGAGCGCGCCCACCGCGACGGTGATGTTGAACAGCGACTGCACGAGCGCGGGGTTCTCGCGCACCCAGTTCGCCGTTGCCTGCACCACCCGCGTGACCCCTTCGACCAGGGGGCGGACCACGGTCGTCAGGGTGGCGCCGATGCCGTCCTTCAGAGCACGCATCGAGGTCACCAGGCCGTTCGTCGCCGCGCCGAGGTCGACGGCGGCGTCTAGGGCGTCGTCCGAGAACGCGCTGCCGAGATCCCGCGCGCGCTGCGCCGCCTCGTCCAGCCCTCGCGTGCCGCGCAGCAGGATCGGGATCAGCCTCGCGCCGACGTCGCCGAAGAGAGCCATCGCGACGTGCGCGCGCGTCGCCGGATCCGGCACGCGCTCGAGCGCGTCGACGACCGACGAGAACGCGTCGGCCGTGCTGCGCTTGCGGAGGTCCTCGATCGACAGCCCGATGCGAGCGAACTGCTCGGCCATCTCCGCTCCGGTGTCGCCCACGCGATCCTGCAGGTCGGAGAGCAGCTGCCGCACGTCCTCGAACTCCAGGCCGATCTCGCTGGCCGCCTGCGTGAGCCCGGACAGCTGGTCGGCCGTCAGCCCGGTCTGATCACGGAGCCGGGCCATGGCGACCGCGGAGCGTTGGAACGAACGCACGACAGCGAGGAGTCCGCCGGACGTCGCCGCCCCAAACACCGCGACGCGGCTGCCGACCTGCTTCGCCTGCTCGGCATACTGCCGTACGCGGCGCAGCGCCTTGCGCAGCCCGGTGACCAGCGGGCCGTCCTTCGTGAACAGCTCGACGAACGCGCGCCCCGCGCGGACCTCACTGGCGGCCACTACGGGCGCCCTCCGCGCGCTTCGGCTTCACGAACACCTTCAGGCACTCGATGGAGCCCTGCACCCGCGGAGCCTGCCGTGCGCGTGCGTACGGGTCGAACGTGTCGGCCGTGACGGCCGGGCCCGGCTTGCCGCCGAACGCCGTCGCGACCGTGCGGTTCAGATTCACGACCGCCGCGACCAGCGTCGCAGTCTGGCGCCAAGACGCTCTCGCCTTGGCCTCGGCCATCCAAACGAGCTCGCGCCACGTCAGGCCTCCGGGGTCGACTCCCGCGATCCCTGCGAGCTCGTGAACGGCGCGCCAGTGCGAACCGCCGCCAGGATCGCCGGCACCGCGCGATCGAGTTCCTTCTCCGCCTGCTCGCGATAGTCCTCCGCCGCCGTCAGGATCATCTCGAGCAGCCTGCCCACGCGCGCGCGGTCGCGCGGGTTCGGGGTAAAATCCCGCAGAGCCTCGATGAGCGCGATACTCGCCGCCTCGATGGGGTCGCCCGCGAGCGCACCACCGAAGTCCTCGTCGGTGACCCCGGCGGACTCCGCCGCGGGCTCGACCAGAACGAACAGGACGTCGGCGAGCAGCACGTAGTCGGACAACAGCCGCTCGAGCAGAGCCGGCAGGTCCTTCGTGAGCAGGTCGACGTCGAGCCGCTGCCGGACCCGACGGATGTCGGCGACCGTGATCGCCAGCACCCACTCGCGCTCCTTGAGATCGGTGAACTTCGCCATGGACGTCAGGCGACCGTGATCCACTCGGGCGCGACCGAGGAGTAGGTCGGCTTGATCGTCACGCGCACAGTGAGCGCCCCGTCGAGCGGCTGCTGCTGCTCGAACCCCGTCACCATGAAGTCGGCCCAGAGGCCCTGCGTGCCGGCGGTGGCGCTGCCTCCGTCGAGCACCGCGCACGGGATCACCGTGTTGTTGATGAACGAGTCCTGGAACGCGGTGAAGTCCGCATCCGCGTTGTCGTAGACCATCTCGAACTCGACCGACGCGTCCTTGAGGGCGGCGATGATCTGCCGCCATCCAGCGCCGCCGCGAGTCGTCACGTCGGCCTCGGTCTTCGACAGGTTCAACGTCAAGTCGCGGACGTTCGGGACCTCGTCGAGGTTCGCCGGCGCTCCGCTGCCGGGCCAGGTCGCCCGCGTGCCGGTGGTCAGGTAGTAGAGCTTGGCATCGAAGCCGATCACGAAACTCATGGGTCAGTTCCCTCGCAGGTAGTTGCGCCAGAAAGCCGGAAGCCGGTCTCGGCTCCGTTGGAGAGCCGGCCCCATGAAGGGACGCGGTGGGTATCTCCGCACGGCGCGCGACGGTGCACCCGTGCGCGACGGCGGCAGTTCGAGTTGCTCGAGCAGCCTCTTCGACCGCTCGACCTGCGCGGCGGTGTCGAGCTCCACCCACACCAGCCGCCCCAGCGTGCGCTTCAGCGCGGCGGAGTTGCCGCGCCGCACGGCCTTCACGCGGCGGAGGTTCTTGCGTCCGCGGATCGCGATGGG
>JAGQRB010000755.1 GCA_020425925.1 Planctomycetota bacterium | reverse complement strand
GCAGGGCGCGATGCGCTCGCTCGGTCCGGTGCTCGACGCCTGCGCCGGTGCCAGCCCCGAGCCGAGCCCGATCTGGCTGGTCGAATCGCAGCCGTCGGTGAGGGTCTGGTGGATGCTCGATTCGGCGGGTGACGGCATGACCTGGGTGCGGCGGCTCGCGTCCTACGAGGCTACCCACAGCACGTCGCAGAACGTGCGCGCGAGCTGGATCCACGTGCTGCGCGACCTCGGCTTCCAACCGCGTTTCGTCGCCGCCGATCGCCTCGCCGAGCTGCTGCCGGTCGAGCGACCGCGCTGCGTCGTGTTGCCGGCGACGATCGCCCTTTCGGATCGCGCCGCCCAGGCGCTCGAGAGCTACGCGCGGATCGGTGGCACGGTGGTCGCCGACCATTCGACCGGGCTCTACGACGAACAGCTGCGCCGGCGACCTGCCGGCGTGCTCGACGAGCTGTTCGGCATCCGCGCGCGCAGCCTGCGCTGGGAGCACCTGCGCGTTCGCGAGGGGCGGTTGCAGGGCTCGCCGGCCGCTGCCGCCGGCGACGTGTTGCCGCGTGCCGAGCACGAGCTGCGCGCCGAGCTCGGCGAGCGTCACCACGACGGCGACGCCTTCGCCGAGCAGGGTCCCGATCGCGGTCACGCGATCTACCTCAACGCGCCGGTCTGCGAGTATGCGTCGGCGCGCCTCGACCCGGGCCGCGTCGCGTTCGCGCGCGAACTGCGTCGGCGGGTGCGCACCGCGCTGCTGCGTGCCGGCTGCCGCGAACCCTGCGACGTGCGCGGCGAAGGACTGCCGACCTGTATCGAGCGGGTTCCGCTGGTGCTGCGCGACGGCCGCCGCGTGCTCGCGATCCGACTCGCGGCACTCGACGCCCCGCGTATCCTCGGCGGACTGGCGGACGGAGGTCCGTGCAAGATCGCGGTGACGTTGCCGGCGCCGCGCACGCTGCGACACCTCGGCGGCGGTGAGATCGGCGACGGCGCGCAGTTCGAGCTCGAGCTCGATCCGTTCGGCGCGCTGTTCCTCGAGCAGGTCGGGCGCTGAGCGGCGCGCATGCCGACCGAGGTACTCGGCACTCCGATCGCGACGTTGGCGCCGCACGACGGCGCGGCGTTCCTGATCTCCGATCTGCACGTGCCCGCGGACGGCGGTCGCGCGCTGCACAACCTCGACCTCGCGCTCGCCGCCGCGGTGGCCGAACGGTCGCGGCTGTTCGTGCTCGGCGATCTGTTCGACTCCTACGTCACGAAGCGCCAGATCGAGGTCGGCAGCTGGCGCCTCGTCGCCGAACGTCTGCGTGCCGTGGTTGCGGCCGGGGTCGCGGTCGACGTTCTGCGCGGCAACCGCGACTTCCTGCTCGGGCCCGAGTTCGAGGCGGCGAGCGGCGCCCGGCTGCACGACGGCGGCGTGCGCGTTCGGCTCGGCGGCGTCGACACGTTGTTGCTGCACGGCGACGAGCTGTGCCAGAACGACCTGCCGTACCAGCGCGCGAAGCGCTGGCTGCGCAGTGCTCCGACGCGTGCGATCGCGCGCCGGCTACCACTCGCGCTGGCGCTGAAGGCCGCCGCCCGCGCACGCCGCCGCAGTGCAGCCGTGATCGCGAGCGGCGACCAGACCCGCTTCCTGCCGACCCGCGCGGCCGTCGAGGCCGCGTTCGCGATCGGCGTCGAGCGGCTCGTCTTCGGCCACATCCACCGGCAGGCCACGGGCCCGTTCGGGGCGGGCCGCTACTGGGTGTTGCCGGCGTTCGACGCCGAGCGGGCGGTCGGGCTGCGCGTCGTCGACGGCGACTTCGGTCCCGTGCAGTTCCAGACCGGCGCTGCGACCGCCGCCGTCGCGGCCGGCGAGCCGTGTCCGTTCCCCGCGTGAGTCTGTGGCGGGTAGCGGCCGGTCACTGCACGACGAGGCCCGCCACCGGCGAGGCCTGCAGCGGCAGGCGCGCGAGGTCGATGCCGCGCAGGTAGACCACGAGGCCGCGCAACGTCGGCGCGTTCGGTGCCGCGAGTGGGAACGTGGCCGCACCGGTGCCGTCGCCGATGGCGAAGCCGAGGACGGCCCATTCGCCCGCGCCGTAGGCCGGCTGCTCCAGGGCGGGGAGCGGGAGCGGAGCCGAGAGCTCGAAGCTGCCGAGCATCGCCAGCAGGTCGGCCGGCTCGCCGCGGAGATCGAGTGACACGTTGCCGCCGATCGTCAGCAGCGCCGGTTCGACGTCCAGGGTGAGCAGCGGACCGGGTTGCTCGGTCAGCGGGAACTCGATCGCCGGCAACGCGGGGCCGCCGCCATGTTGCAGGACGGAGCGGTGGGTGCGGACCAATGCGTTGCCGCCTTCGATGGCAGGTTCGGCCATCGTGGCGTTCGCGCCGCCGATCAACGTGCAGTCGACGAGCCAGACCCGCGCCGGCGCGGTCCAACCGCCGATCGCGAGCGCGGCGGTCGGCAGCCGGAACACCGGGTCGCTGCCCGGAGCGCCGCGCAGCTCGCAGCGCGCCAGCTGTAGCGTCGAGTCCTGCGCGGTGACCGCGCCGACGGCCGTGAACAACGGCTTGCCGACCAGCCCGACCAGGCGGCAGTCGTTCGCCATCAGGTCGGCGCCCGAGAGGCTGATCGCCGTGCCCTTGCCGGCGATGTCGCAGTCGCGCAGCACGGCGCGGCTGCCGTTGAGCACCAGCCCGGCCAGGTCGAAGACGCAGTTCTCGATCACGACGCTGCCATGCGCCACGAAGACGCTGATGCCGACCGCGTTCGGCGCCCGGAACTCGAGACCGGCCAGCACGCAGCGGTTCTCGGCGGTCTGCGTCAGGTCGACCCCGGAGACGATCGTGACCGGCGTCGCTGCGTTCGGCTGGTCGCGGACGAACGTCAGGCTCTTGGCCTGCGCGCCGAAGCCGTCGTACGAACCGGGAGCGATGCGCACGATGTCGCCGTCCGACGCCGCATCGACGGCGGCCTGGATCGTCGGGAATCCGCCGGGCCCGACCAGGTGTTCGGCTTGGGCGCCTATGGCTGCGGTGAACAGGGGGACGGCGAACCAGCAGGACGAGATGGTCATGGCGCGTTCGAGGCTCCAGCGTGGCGTGGACGACGGGGCGGCGGCCGCACATGGCCGGCCGTGCGGACGATAGCGCGGCGGGGGCAGCGCGTTTGGGTGCCGGTGCAGCAATCCGCGTGCCCGATGGGCCCCCGAACCGGGGAACGGCGCACGCGGTGCGCGCTTCCGCTCAAGGTGCCGCAAGCCGATGTTCGATTGCCGCGATTGGTGAATACCCTCGCTCGATCCGGCCCGCGAATCGACCCGTCCGACCCGTCGGCGGCTGCGGTCGCCGGCTTCTCGCTGATCGAGCTGATGGTGTGCACGGTGATCATCGCGACGATCGCGTCGATCGCCGCGCCGATGCTGCAGAGCGCCGAGATCGCCACGCGTGAGCGCGCGGTGATCTCGACCTTGCGGCACATCGCGAGCGCCCAGCGCCAGGTCCGCGTCGCGGCGGTGATCGACAGCGACACCGACGGGCTCGGCGAATACGGCTTCTTGCAGGAACTCGCCGGCACGCGCATGTTCCGGGTCGACACCGATGCCGACGGCGTCGCCGACGCGACCGGCACGCAGACGTTCAGCCCGCCGCCGTTGTCGAGCTCGTTCGGCGAGGTCGACGCCACCGGCTGCCTCGAGCGCGGCGGCTACCTCTACCGGGTCTATCTGCCGGCGGCCGACTTCGACTGGACGCAGGAGCCCGGGCCCGGTGCCGTCGCCGTCGGCGTCGGAGCGCGGGCGGCCGCGAGCTGCTGGGCCTGCTACGCCTGGCCCGTGAACTACGGCCAGACGGGCTTCCGCGCGTTCTTCGTCAACCAGAGCGGTCGCGTGCTGGTCTGCAGCAATCAGGACACCGGCTACGACGGCCTCGTGCACGACCCCGACAAGCGGGCCGTGCTGCTGCCGGGCGGGGCGGGCAAGATGAACTCGCCGGTCGCGATCGATATCGCCGGCGAGGACGGCAACGTCTGGAGGGTCATCGAATGACACGAGTCGCGAAGAGCTGGCGCCGCCGCGTGCACCGCGCTGCGATGCCGATCTCGGCACTGATCGGCATCCTGGTCGTGTTCGGCGCGGTGATGTTCATCGAGAACATCAGTCTGAAGATCGCGCTGATCGGCTTCGGGTTGCTGGTGATGCAGACCGGGGTCTGGTACATGGCCAACCCGATCTTCACCAGCGAGCGCAAGTTCCCGGCACTGCGGATCAAGGTCGACGAGTTCATCGGGCTCGTGCGCGACCTCAACCAGGCGGTCGTCTCGGGTCGACCGGCGGCCGAGGTCGACGCCATCGCCCAGGCGATGCACCGCGCCGTCGACGCGATGCCCGGTCTCGCCGGTCAGGGCGACCGGATCGACGGGACCGCCGCGGTCGATCGCGAACCCGTGGCCTGACCAGGGCGGCGGCCATGACCGCCGCGGCTACTGGCCGACCTGGGCGCGCAGGCCGTCGCTGAACGCGACGAGGCCCTGATAGGCGCCGGCCGGATCGAACACCGCCCACTGGTAGAAGATGTCGAGACCGAGCAGCGCCGGCGCGTTCGGCACGAACTCGGCCGACAGCGCCTGGCCCGAGGCGTCGGTGAAGCGCAGCAGCGTGCCGATCAGCAGATCGACGTAGAACGTGCAGCCGCCGCCGAGTGCCAGCGGGTTGTAGCCGAGGCCGGCGGCGAGGAATGCCGGCGCGAGCGGCCGCGCCTGCGTGACCTGCACCGAGAACTGCGTGCCGAGGCGCGGCAGCCCGAGTGCGCCGATCTGGGGCACGATGCCGCCCTGACCCGGACAGCCGGTGCCGAACGACCGCGCCAGCGCTCCGTCGGTGCGGTGGATCGTCACGCTGCCGTCGATCCGGTTCGCGATCGCGAGATCGACGGTCTGGTCACCGTCGAGGTCGCCGAGCGCGACGGCGACCGGGCCGCTGCCGGCGGGTATCGCACCGGTCGCGCCGAACAGCGCACTTGCGCCCTGGAAGCCGTAGAGCCCGGTGACGCTGTTGCTGCCGTTCACGACGACGGCGTCGACGCCGCCACCGAAGCCGGGCACGTAGTCGCTGTCGAGATCGCCGGTCGCGACGCCGACGCCGAACGCGCCGTCGATCGCGATGTCGGGATCGGCGCTGTAGTCGCCGGCGTCGAGCGGCGCGGTGCCGGTGAAGCGCAGCACGCGCAGCGACTGGGTGACCGCGGGTGTGATCACCGGCTGCACGACGACGAGGTCGAGGTCGCCGTCGAAGTCGATGTCGGCGACGCCGATGCCGTTGCCGAGCGCGAACTGCGAGGCGAGCGGCAGGAAGCCCGCGAACGTCAGCGCCCCGAGGCCGTCGCCGGCCCAGAGGTGGACCTCGTCGGTCGCACCCTGCGCGATCGCGGCGACATCGAGGTTGCCGTCGCCGTCGAGGTCGGCGATCGCGACGCGCGCGATGCGGCTGGCGCGCCCGACCGGGATCGTCAGCGCGACCGGCGCGGCGCCGTTCAGCGCGACCTCGATGCCCGCGCCGCCACCGATCGTGGTGCCTTCGCGGCCGCTGACGAGGTCGTCGGTGCCGTTGCCGTCGAGGTCGCCGGCCGCGAGGTGCACGGGCCGCACGCCGGCGCTGGCCAGCGTCGAGACCACCGGTGCGCTGGCGGCGTCGACCACGATCGCGATCGTGTTCGAGTCGGCGCAGGTGATCGCGAGATCGTCGGCATCGCCGTCGCCGTCGAAGTCACCGGCAGCGAGCGCGGTCGGCCCGAGATTGCCGGCGAGCCCGATCGTGGCCGGTGCGCCCACGAAGCCGCCCGCGCCGTCGTTGCTGCGCAGCGTGACGTCGTCGGAGCCGCCGTTGGCGGTCGCGACGTCGAGGTCGCCGTCGAGGTCGAGGTCCGCGAGCACGACGCCGTTCGGCTCGGTGCCGACCGGGTAGGTCGCCGTGGCGAACGTCGGCGTGCCGGCGATGCCCTCCGGCAGCGCGCCGATGTCGAAGCGCAGCAGGTAGCCGTCGTAGGTGCCACCCTGCTGGCTCGCCTGGTAGGGATTCTGGACGTCGAGCGCCAGCGAGGTCGTGTAGCACGTCAGCGTGACGACATCGCCGTCGACGTCGGCGCATCGCCCCGGCACGACGTCGTCGCCGGCTCCGCCGACGTAGGTCGAGAACAGCAGCTGCGTCAGCGGCGCGTCGAAGCGCATCACGAAGCCCTCGTAGGTGCCGGCGCGGACCGGATCGATCGCGTTCGCAGTCAACGGCAGGTTCCAGCTGGTGTAGCCGCAGACCGTCGCGATCCCGTTGGCGTCGACCTCGAGGTTCGACGGCACGATGCCGAACGGATTGCCCGACGCGGTGGTGCCGAGGTAGGTCGCGTAGCGGATCGACATGCCGTCGCCGGTGATCTTCGCGAGGAAGCCGTCGAGTCCGGCCGCGGCGGTGGTCCGGAACGATCCGGCGGTGACCGGGAAGTTGCCGCCCGACTGGCCGGCGATCACGAGGTCGCCGTTGGCCTCGATCGCGAGCGAGTAGCCGTAGTCGTTGCCGGTCCAGCCGGTGTAGTGCGCCATCTCCTTCTGCGCCGCGCCGGTCTGCGACGGGTCGAACCGCACGATCATCGCGTCGGTGCCGCCCGCCGCACCGCTCGAGAAGCCGCTGATCGGTCCGGTGTGGGCGCCCGAATAGCCGACGACGGTGACGCGGTCGGGCCAGGCCGGGCTGAGCGCGAGTTCGTACATCACGTCTTCCGCGGCACCGCCGAAGAGGGTACCCCAGGTCAGCTGGGCGGCGCCGGTCTGGGTGCGGTCGAGTTGTCCGATCCAGCCATCGTAGGTGCCGCCGGCGTAGGTGGTCTGGAACGCTCCGACCGAGGTCGGCCAGCCGGCCGCGGTGCCGTAGCCGCAGACGTCGATGCGACCGTCGCTCTCGAACGCGAGGTCCTGCACGTAGTCGTTGCCCGGACCGCCGAGGTAGGTGCCGTAGAGCAGCGTCGTCCCGTCGCCGCTGAGGACCGCGGCGAAGGCGTCGTTGCCGCCCTGGTTGGTCGCCTGCAGCGCGCCGGGCGTCGTCGCCAGATCGGTCGAGACGGTGGTGCCGACGAAGCCGAGCTCGCCGCTGGGGCCTTCCGCGATCGCGAGGATGTTGTCGTTGCCCGAGCCGCCGAAGAACGTGCACCACTGCAGCTGCGCCGAGCCGCCGAGCGTCGGATCGAGGCGCGCGACGAAACCGTCGAAGAGCCCGAGCCCGAACACCGGCTGGTAGGTGCCGGCGGTGACCGGGAAGGTGAACAGCGAGGTCGTCTGGCCGACCACCAGCACGTCGCCGTTCGCCGCGACGTCGAGCCCGTACGGCAGGTCGTTGCCGGTCGCGCCGAAGAAGCTGGCCCACAGCACGACCGGGTCGACGACGAGTGCGCTGCTCGGGTCGGTGCGGTCGGCGATGAAACCGAACGTGTCGTCGCCGCGCAGCTCGAAGCGGCAGGGCACCGTGCGGCGGCCGCCGTCGGCGTCGACCTCGAAGGTCGTCGGCGCGGCCTGTCGGAGCTCGCCGAGCGCGGTTGGCAGCACGAGGCTGCCGTCGTCCGCGAGCCGCGGTGTGCCGCCGCCTTCGGCGCGCAGCGCGACCGCCGCGAGATCACCACCCGGCGCGACCTCGAGGTCGTACTCGAGCTCGCCGCCGCTGTCGCGAACGACGAGGTCGACGCCCGGCCAGATCCCGGCGTAGCGCAGCGCGCGTGCGGCCGCGAGGTCCGGGCGCCAGTTCGATCGCGCGCCGACGAACGAGTGCACCCGCGGGCCGTCGTCGGCCGCCGCCGCCACCGGCACGGTCGGGGTCGCGCCGACGAACGCCAGCCGGATCGCGACGCCGAGCGGCGCGTCGCCCTGCCGCTCGCGCTGCAGCACGATGCCGTCGTCGTGGAAACGCGCGGCGAACGAGCGGTGGCGCAGCAGCCACGTCGCATCGGTCGGCCACTGGCCGCGATTCTCGACGAAGACGAGCGGCAGTGGTCCGGTCGGGGCGCGTTCCTGGGCCGCGAGGTCCGGCAACAGGGTGCAGAGGGCGAGGAGCGGGACGATGACGGTCGGGGGCGGGTTTTGCATGGGGCTTCGTGGGGCTCGACTTCCTTCCACGCCCGCCATGTCCGCCGGCCCGTCGCCGTCACCGCCGGTCCACGATTTTCTCGATCTGGCGGCGGCCAGGCCTACTCGGGCAGCGTGACGACCCGCGCGACGCGGATCCCGACGTCGACGTGGTGGTCCGGTGTGACGAACTCGCGCCACCAGCTCTGCGCCTCGGCCGCACCGAGCAGAAACGAGCCACCGCGCACCGCGACCGCGACCTTGCCGGAGGGCGCGCGCCGTCCAGTGCCGTCGATCGGCGGCAGGTCGTAGCTGCCGAAGGTGTCGCAGGTCCACTCGCGCAGGTTGCCGTGCAGGTCGTGCAGGCCGAAGCCGTTCGGCAGGAACGACCCGACCGCGGCGCTCCTGGCCCAGCCGTCGGGCGGCTCGTCCTTGCGGCGCGCGCGGTCCTCCCAGATGTTGCCGTGGTCTCGCATCGCGGCCGGATCGGCCCCGAACGAGAAGTCGGTCGTGCTGCCGGCGCGACACGCGTACTCCCACTGCGCCTCGCTCGGCAGCCGCAGCCCGAGGCGGCGGGTGAAGCGCTCGGCGCCCTGCGCCGTCGTCTGCGTCACCGGATGGCGGTTCATCGCCTCACCGCCGTACACCGACGGGTCGGTCCACATGATGGCGCGCCATTGCGCCTGGGTGACCTCGTGTTTGCCGAGGAAGAACGGATCGAGCTCGACTCGCGACCGTGGCGGCGGTGCCAGGAATCGTGGCTCGCGCTCGTTCGCCGTCGGCGCGAGCGCGCCGACCTCGACCGCGCCGCCGGGCAACAGCACGAGCACGATCGCCGGGTCGGCGCCGTACTGCAGCGTGCCGGTCGCCGGATCGCGGGCCGGGACGTCGCCGGTGTAGAGCTGCGCGAACTCCTCCAGACCGCTCTGCGGATCCGGCCCGAGCGGCACGAGGCCTTCCTGGGGAGGGATCCGCAGCCCCGCGTACGGTCCGTCCCGGGCGGCGGTGCGATCGATCGCGGCGGCCCAGGCCTCGGCGTAGAGGTCGATGCTGTCGCGGCGCACCGTCGCCGCCTTGCGCTGCAGCAGGCGGCAGGCGAGCAGGGTGGGGAGTCCGGGTCGCATCTGGCCGAACACCTCGAGGTCGTGCACCAGCTGCTCGACGAGGTCGTGCATCGCCTGGGTCTCGGGGTCCGCGAAGCGATAGACCGGCGTGGTTCGCGCGGCTTCGGCCCGCGCCACGATTTCCTCGGCTACCGACACCGCGTGGGCGAGATCCGCGGCCTTCGCGGCATCGCCGGCGGCCTCGGCGGCCGCCAGTTCGCCGCGGTACTTCGAGCGGGCACTCTGGGCCTGGAGGAGGGTGTGCTCGGCGTTGCGCTGGCGCCGGCGCGTGGCCGGGTCGTCGCCGGGCGCGGCGGTCGCCTGGAGCCGCAGTTCGGCGAGGAACGCCTGGTGGTTGCCGAGCCGCCCGGAGACCGCCTCGGCCCGCGCGTACCAGTTCGCGAATTGATCGACCTGGGACGAGTCGATCGCGAGTTCGTCCTCGAGTTCGCGCTGCAGCTGGCTCAGGCGATAGCGGACCGAGACGTGCTCGAGCAGTCGCGTCGCCTGCTCGGCGCGCGCGACCTCGCGTTCGGCGCGCTGTCGCAGGACGAGCGAGATCGCCAGGCTGCCCGCGACGATCAGCAGGGCGGCCGCGGTGAGCGCCGAGATCGCGGGTCGACGCCGAATGTGGCGCCAGGCATGGGTGAGCGGCCCGAGGGGACGCGCCAGAACCGGGCGGCGATCGAGCACCCGGGCGACATCGTGCGCGAGTGCCGTAGCGGTCGCGTAGCGATGCGCCGGCTCGCGCGCGAGGGCCGTGGCGATGACCACCTCGAGATCGCGCGAGACGTTCGGATTGCGCCGGCGCGCCGGTACCGGGGTCGCGGCGTCGATCTGGCGTTCGAGCGCGTGCGGCGTCGCGGCGTCGAACGGTCGGCTGCCGGTGCAGCATTCGTAGAGCATGACGCCGAGCGACCAGACGTCGATCGCGCGCGTCGCCGCGACACCGCCCTCGAGCTGCTCGGGCGCCATGTAGGCCGGCGTGCCGGCGGGTTGCCCGGTACGCGTGAGCTGGCCCTCGTCCTCGAGTGCCTTGGCGACGCCGAAGTCGAGCACGACGCAGCTCCCCGTCCGCTCGATCATCAGGTTGCCGGGCTTGAGGTCGCGGTGCACGATGCCGCGCTCGTGCAGCGCGTGCGCCGTTTCGGCCGCCTGGCCGAGCCAGCCGAGCCGTTCGGCGATCGCGTCGGTGCCGGGCGGGCCCGGGGCGCGCTGCAGCCGTTCGGCGAGCGTCGCGCCTTCGACCCGCCGCATCGCGATCCAGGCGCAGTCGCCGTCGTGCCCGGTGTCGTAGACCGTGCAGACACCGGGGACCTCCGCCCGCAGCGCCAGCTCGATCTCGCGGCGCAGCCGCATCGCGGCGCCTGGCGCGAGGTGACCGGTGAGAGGAATCACCTTCAGCGCGACCTCGCGACCCTGCAGGTCGATGTCGGCGGCGAGCCAGACCTCGCCCTGCCCGCCGCGGCCGAGCGGCTCGATCAGCCGGTAGTGACCGACGGTCCGCGGCGCGCCGTCCGCCGCGGTTGCCTCGGGATCGGCGAGCACCTCGGCCACGACCTCGGCGGCCGCCGGGAACAGCGCGGCGTAGTCGGCGGCCGAACGTATGCGGCCGGCGCTGCGGTCGGCGATCACCTGGCGCCACAGCGCGATCGCGAGCAGTTCCTGGCGGGCGGATGGCACCGGGGTCATGACGGCTCCACGGCCGACCATGTCGCGAAGCGTGCGGGCGTCACCGCCAGCGCCGGGTTGCGGAGTTCGGCGGCCCGACGCTAGCATCCCGGGCCCGCAGGAGGAACGTCATCGAGCCCGCACCGAGCGATTCGACCACCTGGCACGCCCAGGCGGCCTGCCGCGGCGAGGCCGCGAGCATCGAGTGGATCATCCGCCGCCTGACGCCGCAGCTGCTGTCGCAGGCCCGATTCCACCTGCGTGGCCTGCCCGACTGCGACGGCGTCGCCGAGGATCTGACCCAGGAGGTCTGGGCGGTCGCGTTCCTGCGCCTGGCCGGGCTCGAGGCCCGCGACGGCCGGCTGACCCCGGTGCTGTCGGCGTTCCTGGCGCGCACGATGCGCCACAAGGCGCTGAACTGGCTGCGGCGGCGGGCGACCGGGCAGCGCGGCCGGCTGGTCGGGCCGGCGGGGGAATCGCAGAGCGCGTCGACCCTGGCGGTCGACACCGTCGACGCGATCCGGCGCGCGATCGCGCTCGAGCGCGAGGACCTGCTGGCCCGGGCGCTCGCCGCGCTCGACGAGGCCGACCGCGAGATCCTGATCCTGCGCGGCCTCGAGGAGCACAGTTACGGCGATCTCGCGGATCTGCTCGGAATCGAGGCCGCGACGCTGCGTATGCGTTACCTGCGGGCCCGGCGTCGGCTGCGCGAACGATTGCCGGATTCGGTGTTCGAGGAACTCGATCCGGTCGATTGAGGCTGACCGGCACAGACTTTTTCGGGTTCGGTCGGCCGTCGGAGGCGTCGCGGCGCTAAGCTCCTCGCCCCCTTCGCCGGACCCCCGGTCCGGCCCCGGATCCCCTGCATCGCTCGCGGTCCGGCCGCGATCTTTGCCAATCCGGATCGACTTTCCCCATTTCCGTTTCCCGTTCCCACCGCGTGAGCCCGGTTTCCCCCGAACCCGCCCGATCCGAACCGGCAGCGGTCGACTCACCGAGTCCGACCGAAGTCGTGGCGATCGACGGCCCGTCGGGGGCCGGCAAGAGCACGGTGGCGCGCACGCTGGCGGAGCGGCTCGGGTTCGCGTTCCTCGACACCGGTGCGATGTACCGGGCGATCACCTGGCGGTTCCTCGAGCGCGATTGCGCGCCGGCCGAATGCGCCGCCGAGCCCGACCACGGCCACGGCCGCATGCGCGCCGTGCTCGCCGATACTCCGCTCGCGCTGCGCGCCGGCCGCGTCTTCGTCGGCGACCGCGACGTCACGTCGCACCTGCGCACCCGCGAGGTCGAGTCGCAGGTCTCGGCGGTCTCGGCGCTGCCGTTCGTGCGCGCCGCGATGCGCGAGCTGCAGCGTCGGATCGCGGCCGTCGGACCGACCGTCGCCGAAGGTCGCGACATGGGCTCGGTGGTCTTCCCGCGCGCGCGCTGGAAGGTCTATCTCGACGCCGCGCCGAGCGAACGCGCCCGGCGCCGGAGCCGCGATTTCACCGACCAGGGCCGTGCGGTCGGCGAGGCCGAGGTGCTCGACGAGATCCTGGTGCGCGACCGGCTCGACAGCACGCGTGTGGACGCGCCGCTGCGCCAGAGCCCGGACGCGCTCTACGTCGACACCACCGGCCTCACGATCGACGACGTCGTCGGGCGCCTCCTGAGCTACGTGCGCGGCGAGAACGACGCCGCGCCCAGCGGGTCATGACGCGCCAGGTGACCGTTCGGCGTCCGAACGCCTTCTGGTGGAACATCAGCAAGTTCGCCGTCTGGGCGTTCTCGAAGGTGTGGTTCCGCCTGCGGGTGGAGGGCCGCGAGCACTGGCCGACCGACGGCCCGGTGATCGTGGTCGCCAACCACAGCAGCTACCTCGACCCGCCGATGGTCGGGATCAGCTCGCCGCGCTGGCTGTTGTTCCTGGCCCAGGCCGGGCTCGCCAGGTTCGGCCCCGCGCGCTGGTGGATGGCCCGCGTCGGCGTCACGCTGATCGATCGCGACGCGCCTTCGAAGGAAGCGCTGCGGCTGCTGTCGGACTCGCTGCGCGCCGGCCACCCGGTCGGCATCTTCCCCGAGGGCACGCGCAGCGCCGACGGTGCCGTCGGACCGTTCCGCAGCGGCGCCGAGTTCCTGGTGCGTCGCAGCCGGGCGCCGGTGCTGCCGGTCGGCATCGACGGCTCGCACCGCGCGATGCCGCGGACGGCCTGGTTGCCGCGGCCGCGCAAGATCGTGGTGCGCTTCGGCGCGCCGTGGACGTCGGAGCAGGTGCTCGCGCCGGGCGGGATCGAGGCGCTGCGCCGCGAGGTCGCGCGGCTCGCCAACGCACCGCTGGCCGACGTGCCGTCGCCCGAGCGCGGCGAAGCGCCCTCAGCCACCGAGGCGGAAGGTCGATCCCCGGAGTCCGCTGGTTCCGCTGCGGCTCGTTCCCATTCTTCCGCCGTCGGCGCGAGCGAATCGCGCCGCCGGCAGTCGTCGTAGGTTCGTGTTTCCCGTTACTCTCTCTACCAACCCTTTTTTCACTGTATGCACGGCAAGAATCTGATCAAGAAGTTCGCCCTGGCGGACGACGAGCTCTCGCGGCTCACGTTCGAAGCCCTGGGCGGCACCACCCTCGCTGAGCTCGACAACGCGATCGGCAAGACCGTCGCGGAGCTCGCGCCGAACAAGATCGTCCGCGGCAAGATCATCAAGGTGCAGGAAGACGGCACCGTGATCGTGGACGTCAGCTACAAGGCCGAAGGCCACATCTCCATCGAGGAGTTCCCGGACCCGCTTGCCGTGCACCCGGGTGACGAGGTCGAGTGCCTCGTCGAGCAGATCGACGACGCCGAGGGCTTCATCGCGCTCAGCAAGCGCAAGGCCGACCGCATCCGGGGCTGGGAGAACATCATCCAGACCCACAAGGAAGGCGACAACGTCAAGGGCATGGCGCTCCGCAAGATCAAGGGCGGCCTGCTCGTCGACATCGGCGTGCCGGTCTTCCTGCCGGCCTCGCAGGTCAACATCCGCCGCGCCGGCGACATCGGCGACTGGATCGGCAAGGAGATCGAGGCCCGCATCATCAAGATCGACGAGGAGCGCATGAACATCGTCATCTCGCGCCGCAAGCTCATCGAAGAGGAGCGCGAGGCCAAGAAGACGCAGCTCATGGCCGAGCTCGAGGAAGGCCAGGTCCGCAAGGGCATCGTCAAGAACATCGCCGACTTCGGCGTGTTCGTCGATCTCGGCGGCATCGACGGCCTGCTGCACATCACCGACATGTCGTGGGGCCGCGTGAATCATCCCTCCGAGATGATCCAGCTCGACGACGAGGTCGAGGTCAAGGTCCTCAAGATCGACCGCGAGCGCGAGCGCATCGCCCTCGGCATGAAGCAGAAGACCGCTTCGCCGTGGGAGAACATCACCGAGAAGTACCCGGTCGGCCAGCGTGTCACCGGCGAGGTCGTCAACCTCATGAGCTACGGCGCGTTCGTCAAGCTCGAGGACGGCGTCGAGGGCCTCGTGCACATCTCGGAGATGTCGTGGACCAAGCGCGTCAACCACCCGAGCGAGGTCGTCAAGATCGGCGATCGCGTCGAGGTCGTGGTGCTCGAGGTCGACACCGAGAAGCAGACCATCTCGCTCGGTATGAAGCAGACCGAGGTCAACCCGTGGGATCTCGTCGCGGGCCACTACCCGCCGGGCACGGTCATCCGCGGCAAGGTGCGCAACCTCACCAACTACGGTGCGTTCATCGAGCTGGAGGAGGGGGTCGACGGCCTCTTGCATGTCAGCGACATGAGCTGGGTCCGCAAGGTGGGCCATCCCAGCGATCTGCTCAACAAGGGCGACAAGGTCAAGTGCGTTGTCCTCAGCGTCGATCAGGACCGCAAGCGCATCGCCCT
>JAGQRB010000007.1 GCA_020425925.1 Planctomycetota bacterium | reverse complement strand
GCACACCGAGATGGCGATCGCCGAGCAGCTTCCGGAGCGCGGCGGCGCGATCGGCCGCGCCTTCGAGGAACGCGACCGCCGCCGGCTCGCGAACCTCGGCGTCGGCGGCCGCGACCAGCGCCTCGATCTTGTCGATCTCGGCGAAGCCGGGATGACCGCGCAGCACGAACGCGAGCGCCTCGAGCGCCGCGATCTGGTCCTTGCCCTTGAGCTTCTTCGCGATCCGCTCGGCGCCGGCGGCCGCGTCGATCGCCGACACCGCGAGCGCGGCGGCGCGCCGCACGCGGAACACGTCGCCGTCCTGCGCCATCGTCGCGAGCTGCGGCAGCGACGCCGCGTGGCCGAGCTTGCCGAGCGCCATCGCGGCGCGCTCCTGCACCTCCCAGTCCTTGTCCTTGAGCAGACCCGGCAGGATCAGCGGTACGTCGCCGTTCGCGGCCGCGATCGCGTCGATCGCGGCGAGCTGGACCGCGACGTCCTTCGAGCGCAGGTCGGCGGCGGCGTCCTGGGCGGCAGCGGTGGCGGCCGGCAGCAGCGCGGCGGCGAGAGCGAACGTCGTCGAACGGAGGTCCATCGGACGGCGCATGCTACGCCGGCCCGGCGGCAGCGCCTACCGCGCCGGCAACGTGACTTCGATCGACTGCGGTTCGGCGCCGACGACGACGTCGATCACGGCCGTCCGGTGGCCCGGTGCCATCGCCCAGAGCCGCAGCGGGCCCTGGCGCAGCCGGCGCAACCGGCGGACATCCTTGACCTGCAGCACCTGGTCGGCGAACGCGATCGTCGGCACGACGAGTTCGCCGGCGGCGGCGCGCACGCGTACGTCGAGCTGCCCGACCGGCGCCTCGATCCGCCACGGGCCGTCGCCCTCGAGCACGGTGCGGAACGGCAGCTCGTCGCCCTCGCCCTCGAGCATCACGACGTCGCCGGCGCGCAGGTCGGGACCTTGCCAGCCACCCTCGTAGTCGAGGTCGAAGTCGTGCCAGCGATCGACCTGCTGGTAGCCGGCGCGCGCCCAGCTCAGCTTGCCGAACTCGAGCGGCCCCTCGCTGTCGAACGCGACGAGCTGCGGTTCTGTCGCGAGCACGATGTCGCCGAGATCGACGACGACATCGTCGCCGCGCAGCGGCAGCGGCAGCCAAACGACGCGCCGCCGCAGATCGTCGCGGCGCGGCTCGATCACGAGGACGCGCATTCCCGTGTCCCGAACGGGCAACTCGAACGAGCCCGTATCACAGTCGACCGCGCTGGGCGCGAGATTGCGCGACCAATCGGTCCCGACCGAGACCCGCACCGGCACCGGCGCGCCGTCGCCGTCGACGACGCGGCCGACGACGCGCGTCGGCGAGAACCACTTCAGGAGCAGGGGCTCGGTCGGCAGCGCGGACACGTCGTCGAACGCGAGGAAGCGCGACCACGGCAGGCCGCCGCTCTCCTCGGGTGCGAAGCAGACCGCGAACGGGCCCGTCGTCGGCACCTGGATCGTGTCGTCGACGGCATCGAGCGGCGACCGTCCCGGCAGCAGGACCGAGGCTTCGAGCCGTTCGCCCGAGGTCTCGAACCGCACCCGCACCTTGCGCAGCTCGAGCGGCGGCATCTCCCAACCGTCGCCGACGTCGGTCGTGCCCTCGTAGGCCTCGGGGTCGTCGTCGGGCAGCTTCAGCGTGACCGGATAGCTCGCCGGCGTCTCGAAGTAGAACTTGCGTCCGGCGGCCGTGCGCACGTGGTACGCGCCGGTCCCCGGGTCACCGCCGAGGATCGTGAACGTGCCGTCCGCGGCGGTGCGCGCCCACGGGCCGCGATGGACGTCGAGCGCGCCGACGAACACGTCGGGCACCGGCGCGCCGCTGTGGTCGACGACCGTGCCGGTCAGCGGGATCGACCAGTCGCACCGCGCGAGTGCCGGCGGGCCACCCGGGTACCAGTCGATCGAGTCGTAGCCGAGGCCGAGTCCCGGGTGCTGCACGTAGATGTCGGCGACGTGGTTGTGCGGGTCGACGTTGGGGAGCGTCGCGATGCCGCGCACGTCAGCGACCGCGTTGACGAGATCGGGCGAGTGACCGCAGCCACCGCACAGGCCGATCGTCGCACCCGGCGCCGGCTGACCGCGCCAGTCGGTGACGAGCACCGGTACGTCGAAGCCGCGGCCGACGCGCCAGACCGGTCCCTCGACCGGACCGCGCGAGCACGTGCCCTGCTTCGGATGGCGCAGCACCTGCTCCCAGCGCGGACCGATGTCGGCGACCGGGATGCGGACGACGCCTTGATCGTCACTGATGCCCTTGCGCTGGAACGGGAACTCGCCGGCGATCGGCGTGACGCTCTCGCCGACGAGGAACACCTCGGCGCCGGCCACCGGCGCGCTCGAGAGGTCGTCGACGACCCGGAACACCAGCCAGCCGGGCTCCTCGCTGCCGGGCATCAGCTCGTCGGAGTAGGTGACGGGGGCCTGCGCGGAGAGCAGGCCGAAGGTCGCGGCCAGCGCGAAGCTGACCTGCAAGGGGGACACGT
>JAGQRB010000754.1 GCA_020425925.1 Planctomycetota bacterium | reverse complement strand
CTGCTCGCCTGAGCGGGCCCGGCCCACTCGCCGGGCCGGCCGGCCTCAGGCCAGCGCGTCGGCGATGATCGCCTGGATCTTCTCGAGCGCGCTGCGGTAGCGCGCCTTCGCCTGCTCGTTGCCCTTGACGGCCGCGACGATGCTCTCGAGCGAGCCGTCGTGGGTCGGCGCCGCGTTCTTGCGCGGCCGGCCGGGACCGCGGCGCGGACCGGCCGCGGCGGCGCGCTTGCTGCCGCGCGGCTTGGAGGCGACCAGGCCGAGCGCGGCCTTCGCTCGGCCATACATGATCGGGAAGATCGACATCCCCTTCTTCTTCGCCGCTGCGGCAATGTCCGAATACGCGGCGTTCTTGTCTTTCTTGAGCGCCGCGACGATGAAGTCGTAACCGGCCTTGTTCTTCTTGGCTGCCATTGCAAATGATCTTCGCGCGGAAGATCCAGGGGGGGTCGGAGTTCGATGGATACGAAGAGGCCAATACGATCCGGCCCCTCCGTGCCCTGATGTTGGCGGCGCTATCGCGACCTTGCAAGCAGTTTCGTCAATGCCGGGCGACGTCCCACGATTCGCCCGGTGCCAGCAATACGGACGGCTGCGGCTGCAGCGCCTTCTGGATCGTATGGAACGTCTCGAGATTGACGCGCGGCACGTCGGGCAATGACTGACAAAGGAACGCCTCGTCGAACAGCACGACGCCGGGAGTCGCCTTCGCGATGATTTCCGGCACGTGCGGATTGCGTGGTGACAGGATCAGGACGTCCACCGGTTCCTCGTCGATGTGCGCCGGCGTCGTCGACGGCGCGACCACCAGGATGCGCGGGCCGTCGACGACGTCGATGCGATAGCCACACGAACCGGGCACCGACCCGTCCGCCATCTTGGTGCCGAGGGCGCGCACCGCCATGTCGTCGATCGTGCCGATCGCCTTGCCCGGCTCGACCAGCGGCATGTCCGCCATGCGGATGATCGGCAGCTGAAACGCGATGTGCGTCAGCACCGGCCGCTTGGTCTCGGTCGCCAGCATACGGACCAGCAGCGGATCGCTGCGCTTGGTCGCGTCGAGCGGCTGCGTCGTGAGCGAGAAGGCGCAGCGGCCCCAGAGCCAGTGCGGCAGGTCGGCGCCGGCAGCATCGACCACGCAGCCGCTGGTCGGCGTCGCGATCAGCCAACCGCCCATCGGCAGCCGGAAGATGCGCGCGGTGCCGGCCGGCACCTTGTCCTCACCCGCCTTCGAGACGTCGCGCAATCGCGTGTCCCACCAATAGGGCAGACCGCGCGCCCGGATTCCCGCGACCTCCCGCTTCATCTCGCGTTGGATGCGATAGACGAACTCGACGAAATCGACGCGTGGGAACCGCGCGCACTCTCGATCGATCTCCTCCAACACGCGCAGGCGGTCCAATCCGCCGGCCTGCTCGGGCGCGATGGTGCCGTCGTGCAACGCCGGCGGGCTTCGCAGCAAGCGCGCCGTCAGGTCGTGCCATTGCTCCGCGGTGCCGAGCGGCGGCCCGGCGGTCGGCGGCTTCGGCGGAAACTCCGGAACGTGACCCTGCAGCGCCGCGGCGTCCGCCACCAGCATCATGCTGCCCAGCAGGCCCGGGTCGACGACCGGCCCGCAGCCGAACGTCCAACCGATGCGGGTCTGCGGGATCGGATCCGTCGGCTCGTCGAAATCGTTGATCACGATCTCCAGGTCGATCACCATCCCGGAACGCGGCTGCCGACCCACCGGCAGGATCTCGGGCCACGGGATCCGGGCCTCGTAGGTCGTGATGCCGGCCTCCTTGTCGTACAGGACCACCGCGCGCGGATCGCCTTCGGACAGCACGCGCGCCGTGCCGCGCAGCCGATCCCATTGCACGATCTCGCGGCCGGTCTCGTCCGCGAGCCAGAACTCGCGGTCCTCGCGCCGACCGTCGTCGGGGCCGGTCGAGCGCGTGTCGCGATCGGGGTCGAACGTCAGCACGATCGAGTCCGCGAGCGGGATCTCGGAGAGCTGCAGCGAACCCGGGTCGAGCGCGCGATGCCACTCGTCGCGCACCGCGGCGGCGAAGAACAGGTGCGCGTCGTCCCACATCAGGAAGGCGAACGCGCTGGCGTCGCGCGGGCCGTTCCAGGCCTTCAGCGCGGTGCCTGAGAGCTGCCGCGGGTCGTCGAGACGCAGCGCCAGCAGCTCGGGCCAATCGGTCAACGTGCCGTCGATCGCGATCTCCTTGTCGCCGCGCGGCAGCACGATCGCCTGCGGCAGCAGCATCGGACCACGGCCGGCCGTGGGAGCGGGATCCTGCTGCGGCGGCCCCTGCCCGAGGGCCAACGCAGTCGAACAGACGATCGCAGCGAACTCTCTCACGTGTTCAGCATCCTTCGCAGGCACAGATAGTTCATGACGGCATTGGCCGTCGCCGAAGCCAGCAGCCCGAAACCGAGCCGCACGAGTGCACCGAGGGCCAGCGCGTGCAGCAGCGCGAACGGCAACCACCGCCAACCCATCGCGCACATACTCATCAAACCGTAGGCGGCAACAGAACCGGTCAGACCGAATCGGTCCTGAACGGCCAGCCGGAAGAAAACCTCCTCGGCGACGGCCCCGAGCAGCACCAGCACCAGGATCGCCGATTCTCCCATCGGCTCGAAGATCCGGCGCGCTTCGGCAACGATCGGTGCCACCGCTGGCAGCCGGCGCACGCCGACAGCGAACACCGCGGCGCCGGCGAGACCGACCGCGAGGCCCGCGACCGCCGCGACCGGCACCCCGAATTCACCAACCGCGCGCTCGGGCAGCGCCGCGAGCCGCTCGCGCCAGACGAGCCACGCGAGCCCCGCCGTCAGCAGCGCGAAGTAGAGGCAACCGCCGGCGGTCACGATCGCGCGCGGCGACGCGTCGCCGGGATCGGTGTCATGGGGCGAGGTCACCTGGTGAGCCACCGGGTGCGGGGCCAGGGCCCGAGCACGCAGCGCGGCCGGCCGAGGAACGCGGCGATCGGCACGCCCCGGAACTGCCGGCTGTCGCGACTGTCGAGCGCGTTGTCGCCGAGCAGGAACCAATGGCCCGGTTCGACCTCGGCCGGCCAGCTCGGCTGGCTGCCCGGGACGCCCAGGACCGGATCCCGCAGGTAGTGGACATCGCGAAACACCTCGAGACCCGCGAGCTCGAGCTCGCGGTCGCCGAGCGCGGCGGCGAACAGACGCGTGCGCGGCCCGCGCGGCAGACGTTCGGGTCGGACGCGCCACTCGGGGCGTCGCTCGACGAGCAACTCGGCGTCCGGTCGCCGGTCGATCGCGAAGAACAGACGGCCGTCGAGCCGGCCGAACTCGACGCGGTGGGCCGCGGTGGGCCGCACCGGGAGATCGGCGGCCGCGACCTGCTCGCCGTCGCGCCAGAGCCGGACCTGCCCGGTCGCCGGCCGCCAGACGAACGTGAACGTCTCGGCGCGGGTCTCGAGCATGCCGGCGAGCGCGTCGACCGGTGCAGCCAGCGCCAGTTCGAGGCCGGCGTCGAACACCTGCACGCCTTCGCCCTCGCTGCCACGCATGCCGCAGGCGTCGAGGTAGGTCGCGTCGACCGCCGTCGCGGTGCCGACGAATCCGTCGGGCGGCGGCGAGCCGTCGCGTCGCCGCGCGACACTGCGCGCAGCGACGAGCTGCTGCAGCTCCTCGTCGCCGAGTGCGAGCGGCGGCAGCACCAGCCGGCCGTCGCCGACCGCGCCGTCGCCGACCGCGAGCGGCAGTTCGGCGGCGCGCCCCGCCGGCCAGCGCGCCCACGACACCCGCATCGCGCGCGCGGCGGCGAGGTCCTTGACCACGCGCACCAGCCGGTCGCGACTGTCGCCGAGCCAGATGTCGCCCTCGCGCAGATCGATGAAGCGCGCGCCCGGATCGTCGCCGCACGCCGCGATCCGCTTCACGAGCTGGCCGTTGGCATCGTCGGGATGTTGCACCACCACGACGTCGCCCGGACGGCAGTCGGCACTCGACGACCACGCATCGACCCAGACGACATCGCCGCGCTGCGGGTCGCCGTAGAGGTACGGCTGCATGCTGCCGCTCGGCACGCGGTAGTAGTCGCCGACGTAGCGGCGCAGCAGCTGGAACACCACGACCGCGACCAGCGCGACGACGAGCGCATCGCGGATCATCCGCCGGCCCGAGCCGCGGCCGGTCACGCTCCCTCCGCGGCGCAGAAGCGCGCGTGCAGCGCGAACGCGGCAGCTGCCAGCGCGCTTTCGTCGACGACGGCCGCGACCGTGGCGCCGTCGGCACCGACGCCGGCGCAGCGCACCGTCAGCCCGGCGGCGGCGAGTGTCGTCAACGCAGCCGCGGGATCGCCGCCGATCAGCCCGACCAGCGCACAGCCCGAGCGCACGCCGAGGTGCCCCAGCCCACCGAGCTCGGCGCCGACGCGTTCGACCGCGACCGCGTCGCAGGCGAACGTGACCGCACCCTCGGACACGGCGATCGGCGCT
>JAGQRB010000753.1 GCA_020425925.1 Planctomycetota bacterium | reverse complement strand
GGCATCGCCCGCGTCACCGCCTGCGTCGAGCCCGTGCGGCTTCGCCGCGGCGCCGACGGCCGGCGCGCTCGCATTCGGCGCGACCGTCGCCGGCGAGACCGTCACGGTGCCCGCGATCGGATCGGTGAACCTGCCGATCTCCCCACCCTTCTGGCCGTCCAGCAGCTCGTAGCGGATCGCGAGGTCGAGCGGATGGCTGCCCACCGCCGCCCCGGCGTCGACCGTGAACGGCACTTCGAGGACGGCGAGATCGTCGTAGACCGGCAGCCCCTTGAGCGCCGGCGCCAGGCCGCTCGTCTGCGCCGGCCGGAAGCGCGGTTCGCCGACCACCATCAGCCCGCCCTGCGCACGTTCGAACAGGAACTCGGCCGGCGGCGGATCGAGCATCACGGCATTGCCGGCGAGCGCCATGTAGACCACCAGCGTGCCCTGCCCGCCCGGCGCCACCGTCGCGGGCTCGCAGGCGACCGTGAAGCGCACGTGACCCGCCGCCGCGCCTGGCGACTTGGCGTTCTCCGCCGGGTGGTCGCCGCGACCGGGGCCGCGGTTCGGCAGCACGACTGGCTGGAACTTCGGCTTCGGCAGCGGCTTGCCGTCCTTGTCCAGCGGCACCCGTTCGGGTGCGTCGACCTTGGTGGTCGGGGTGACGCCCCCGGCCGCCGGCTTGGTCTGGGACGGCATGGCAGCCGCAAGGGCCGCAAGGGCAGCGAGCAGGAACGGCAGGCGCATTCGACCGACGATCTCAGACCATCGGCCGCGATCGATCAAGGTCCCCTCGCGACGACTGCCATTCTGACGCATTCGAGACGCAACCGGTTGTTCTGACGGCTACCTACCACCGATGCGCCATGACGTAAGTTCCGGAACGGCAAGCTTCAACGAGTTCCGGCTGCCCCGCCCGGTGAAGATTCGCTATATGTTTGTCTTTGCGTGGTCTCGCATCGGGCAAAACTGCCCCGTCCCCGAGCCGCGCTTGCCAGGTCCCATCTCTCGTCCACGGAGACACTTTCCCATGCGGCTCAGTTCGCGGATCGCAGCCATCGTCGCTGCAGCCACCATCCCCTCCCTCTCGGCCCTCGCGCAGGATGAATGCTCGACGGCTACCACGATCGCGATCGGTCCGAACGGCCCGTTCGACAGCACCGGCTCGACCGTCTCGACGCCCGCCTTCACCTGCCAGAGCAACGTCCAAGGCGGCGACGTCTGGTACACGTTCACGCTGCCCGCCGGCCCGATGGGCACGCTCACGGTCGACACCGAAGGCAGCGCCTTCGACACCGTACTCGAGCTCTGGGACGCCTGCGGCGGCACGTCGATCGCGTGTGACGACGACGGCGGCACCGGCCTGCTCTCGAGCATCACGATCGCAATCGCCGGCGGCAGCACCGTCTACGCCCGCGTCGGCGGCTACAACACCGCGGTCGGCATGCACAACGTCAACGTGGCGTTCGACAGCCCCGACGAGTGCGCCGGCGCGCTCGCGATCGTCGACGGCGTCAATGGCCCGTTCGACACCACCGGCGCGACGACCTCGACGCCGCCGAGCACTTGCAGCTCGCTCAACAGCGACATCTGGCTCGTGCACACCGCCTCGTGCGACGGCATGCTGACCGTCGAGACCAGCTCGGCCGGCGTCTCGCCGCTGAGCGACACGGTCATGGAAGCCTGGGACGCCTGCGGCGGCACCGTGCTCGCCTGCGACGACGACGGCGGCCCCGGCCTGTTCTCGCGCGTCACGATCCCGGTCCTGGCCGGCGTCGACTACTACTTCCGCGTCGGCGACTTCGGCGCCACCTCCATCTCGCAGGGCCTGTTCCTGATCACGGTCACGAACGCACCTTCGCCGGGCGGCCTCAACGACGAGTGCGCCTGCGCCTACCCGGTCGTCGACGGCGCCAACGGCCCGTACGACAGCACCGGCTCGACCCGCTCGAACCCGAGCTGGCCGTGCGGCTTCGTCTCGACCTCCGGTGGCGACATCTGGTTCACCTACACCGCCGTGGCCTGTGGCGATCTGACGATCGACACGATCGGCACCACCTTCGACACCGTGCTGCAGGCCTTCTCGGGCACGTGCGGCAGCCTCACCAGCGTCGCCTGCAACGACGACATCGGCGGCGGCACCCTGCAGTCGAGCGTCACGATCCCGGGCGTCGTCGCCGGTGATACGCTCGTGATCCGCGCCGCCGGCTACAACACCAACTTCGGGCCGATCAACCTCAACATCACGAACGCCCCGCTGTCGATCAACGACGAGTGCGCGACCGCCCTGGCGATCAGCCTCGGTGTCAACCCTTCGCAGAACAACGCCTGCGCGACGACCTCGGTCGAGACCTGGCCCTGCGGCTTCGGTGTTGCCAACGACCTCTGGTACTCGTTCACCGCGAGCGCCGACGGCCCGTACACCTTCCGCACCTGCGGCGGTGATTACGACACCGTGCTCGAGGTCCTCGACGGCGCCTGCGGCGCCCTGACCTCGCTCGCCTGCAACGACGACGCGAGCTCCGGGCCCTGCGGCCTGCGCCAGTCCTCGGCGACCGTCACCCTGACGATGGGCACGACCTACTACGTGCGCGTCGGCGGCTACAACGGCGCGACCGGCAACGCGCCGGTCGAGGTCGTCCCGGGCAACGGCACCGGCACGATCGTCAACACGACCGCGAGCCTCTGCACGGTTCCGGGCCTCGAGCTCTCGTTCTCCGGCGTGCCGGCGATCGGCAGCTCGGTGACGACGACGCTGAACGGCACCACCGGCATCGGGTTCCTGAACCTGGACCTGTTCGCGCCGACCCCGGCGCTGTCGCCGGCCTGCCCCTGCCTGGTCCTCGGTCCGGGTGGCTGGCTGTTCTCGAGCTCGGTGACGCTCACCGTCCCGTTCGACATCAGCTTCTTCGGCCTGCCGGTCCAGGCGCAGGGCGCCGACCTCCTCGGCTCGCCGTCGGCCTGCCCGTTCGCGGGCGTCGACACGGCGTTCACGGACGTCTGGACGATCACGATCAACTGATCGTCCCAGCTGAACCCTTCCGTGTTGCTCCGCGCCGGCTGAGACCAGCCCGGCGCGGGTTCCCCGGGATCCGACGGATCCCGGATCGGAACCGGTCGCTAGAACGCGATCTACGTGAACCGCCCAACACGGGTGGGTTCAGCACCCGACTTGCATTCGAGCAAGCGAGGCTTCGGCGAACTTCCCGAGGTCAGGTGTAACCGCAGTCCAACTGCGGAGCACAGGCACCCGACGCGGGTGACTGCATCCCGCGTCGAGATGCAGCCATGGAGTTCCGACCACCGCGTTGTCCGTACGCGTCCTGCCCCCAGCACGCTCAACCAGGCCCCCGCTTCTGGACGCGACACGGCACCTACCGGCCGAAGTGCCGGCGATGGCCCGTGCAGCGCTTCCGTTGCCGCAGCTGTCGCCGGACGTTCTCCCGGCAGACCTTTCGGCACGACTACCGCGACCGCCGTCCGGAGGTCAATGCCGAGCTCTTTCTGGACCTGGTGAGCAGCACCAGCCTCCGCCAGACGGCCCGGCGTCGCGGCATGGGCGTCGGCGCCACGCAGCGCAAGTTCCGCAAGATCGCCCGGACCTGCCGGTTGCTCCACCGCAACCTGTGCACGGCGCTGCCAGCCAATCGCACCTTTCTGCTCGATGAGGAGGAGACCTACGAGAAGGCATCGATCCGCCCTCTGACGCTGGCCATGCTGATCGAGAAGCAGACCTATTTCGTCGTCGCGACGATGGCCGGGCCGATCCGGAGGCTGGCGGCTGCCGGCACGGCCCGCCGCCGACGGCAGGATCGCGACGAAGCACGCCGCGGGCGGCGGCGCGACCGCAGCCGCCTCTGCGTTCGAGCAACGCTGCGCAACCTCGCTGCGCGACTCGACGGTGGCGCGTTGACCCTGCTCAGCGACGAGAAGGCGAGCTACGCCACGCTCGGTATCGAGGTGTTCGGCACCGCGCTCCAACACGCAACGGTCTCGAGCCAGCGGATGCGTGGAACGTTCAATCCACTGTTCCCGATCAACCTGACGGTCTCGATGAGTCGAGACAACTGCGGACGGCTACGGCGTGACGCCTGGCTCGTCACCGAGAGGCGGCGGTGCCTGCAATTGCAGATGCATCTCTTCGTGACCTACCGCAACTACGTACGGCGGCGTCACAACTACGACGATCCCCAGCACACCCCGGCCGTGCTGCTCGGATTGCTCCCACGCCCTCTCACGGCGAGAGAAGTCGTGGCGTGGCGCCAGGACTGGGGGCTGAACAGCATCCACCCGACGAAGTCGACTCCTGAGATCGCCGCGGCCTGACAATCGCGGTCGAGGCTATCCGATCGACAACAGCCATCGCCGCGGAACGACCTCACCGGGGACGAGACACCGAGCGATCTCGCGTCGAGCGCTACTCCCCAGAAGCTCGAGCTGAGTAGCCTGTTCGCCTTCCGCACCCAGGGCATCCGAGCCGATTCAGCCCGAACGGTCTGCCATCGTCCAGAAGCTGAACCCTAGCGTGTTGGCGGGCGATCGCAGGCCGTTTGCCATTGGGGGGTTGTGACGGGACACGTGTCGAGCCAGCGCAACCCCTTGGTGGTTCCGGCCAAATCCGGAACCACCAACACGCAAGGGGTCAGAACACTTGACGTCCACAGGGGCTGGCGTGGAGCAGGCCCGTCGTCGTGTCGAACTCGACCGCCTGCTGCACCAGCGCGAAGCCGACCAACGCCGCGCGCGACGAGGCGGGGAACGAGAGCACCTTGAAGGACTCGTCGGCCGAGCCGAAGACGATACCGGCGTTCAGAGCGGTGCCCGGGGTCGTGCAGGCAACACCCGTGCTGCCGGCCGGAGCGCCGAGCGAGACGATCGGGAGTTCGGGGAAGAACGTGCCGAAATCGATCAGGAACACCGTCAGCGGCGTGTTCGAGCCGAATCGGTAGTAGTCCATCGCGACATCGTCGAAGCGCGTCGGATCGAGCTGGCTGACGTCCGGTGCGACACCCGACATGAAGTCGCCGGTGCCGGGGCACGGGCCGAAGCCGGCCGGCGGCGGGTTGGCGCTGCCGAGCAGCGTCGTCTGGTTGGTGATGCCGGTCGGGATGCCACCCGCGCTGCTGTGCTCGATGTCGATCATCTGGTTGCGGCGCGAGTCGTAGTTGACCACACCGCCGACGTTGCTCAGGCCGTGCGAGTTCGTCGGATCGGGCGTCGAGAACGGATCCTGGGCCTGGCCGGGGATGTCGTAGACCAGGAAGGTCGGCGACGGCTGGTAGCCGAGGACGACCTGGATCGAGACGCCGTCCGAGGGCCAGATCGCGGCGGCCGGCAGAGCGAACGCGACGAAGACGCTCCCGCCACCCTGGATCGGGACGGCGACCGGATTGGTCGGCGTGAGCGTGACGGCGAAGGCAGCGATCTGTGACGTGGCGGTCGGGAACACCACCCCGGTCGCGAACGGGATGCGCTGGGTGAGGTCGGGATAGCCGGGCAGGAGCGGATCTTCTGGGTAGACCACGACGTCGTAGACCTCGCCCGGGGTCGCGATCGTGTCCTGATCCTGGACGATGTAGTAGAGGCTGGTGATCGTGCGGGAGCCGGCGGTGTCGGTGCCCCAGCCGGCGTAGTCCTCGCCGCCGATCCGGGTCATGACCTCACCGGCGTTGACGGTGAGCGAGCCGCGCGAGGTGGCGCCGACCTGGCCGTTGTAGTTGAAGCCGATGAAGTTCTGCGCGGTGGCCGAGACGCCGAGCGCGATGGCTGCCAGGCAGCCGAGAGACGTTTTGTGCATGGGGATCCTCGAGAACAAGGGAAGAGTGGGATCGTAGCGGCCATGCTCCCGGGCAAGTAGCCCCGGCGAAACCCCCACTGCCGCGCCGCCGGGCGGCGGGGCTTCCGGGGATCAGAACGAGCCGATGGGGATCAGAACGAGCCGATGACGACGTCCACCGCATTCGTGAGTCGCACGTTGAGTGCCGCATCGGCGGCGAGCGCCTGCACGCACAGCCGTACACCCACGAACCGGCAGTCGTTCGGGAGTCCGACGACGAGCGGTGCCGGCGGCAGCGCGAGCAGGCTGGCGGCAATCGTGCTGTCGCACAACACGGTGCCATAGGGCGGCAGCGCGACGTTCGCGGGCGCGAGCGAGAGCACGTAGCCGTCGAGAATCGCGCCCGGCAAGAACGTCGTGTGGTCGACGTAGGGATCCCAGATGCCACCGATGATCGGGCCGCGCGAGAGGAATGGCCGCAGCGCGTTCGGGTTCGCGGGCGTGCCGAGTCGAACCGCAGTCGACGCCGGCCCGACGCAGAACTCGATGCCGCGCAAGTCGGAGTAGCCACCGCTGCCGACGAGGGTCAGCGCACCGGTCGCGGTGTCGATCGAGTAGAGGCTCGAGCGCGCGCCGTGGAGCACGCCGGCGGCCGAGAACGCGAGACACTGGATGTCGTTCGCCGAGCCCGACAGGGCAGGGTTCACATCGGTGACGGCGCCGGTCGCGGGATCGATGACGACCAGCCCGGCGCCGATGCCGGTGCCGGACCCGGTCTCGTAGCCGAACAGCGTTCCGGCGGGCGAGAACGCCAGCCCCTGCACCCCGCTGTAGCCTGTCGTGTTGCCGACGAACGTCGCGATGCCGGTGGCGACGTCGATGCGATAGAGCTTGTCCTCGAGCGTGACCGTGCCGCCGTCCTCGATGGCGTAGACGAGCCCGGCGGCGTCGGTGGCGAGACCGCGGACCGAGTTGAGCGCGGGCGACAGCGTCACGGCGACGCTGCCCGCACCGGTGCTTGGGTCGATCGCCACGAGGTTGCCGCCGGTGGCGGTGTAGATTGCGCCGCCGGACGCGGCCATCGAGTTGAGCTGCGAGAAGCCCGAAGCGGCCAACACCGTGCCGACACCGGTGGCGGAGTCCAGCCGATACGTCGAGCCGGACCAGCTGACCGCGATCATGTCCTGGGCAATGGCGGAACCGAACGAGGCCGCGAGCGCGGCGGCGAGGAGGGGGGCTTTCATGCGAGTGGCTACCGTTCCGGAGCAGGAGAGGCAGAGTCGGCGATTGTATGGCGCGGAGCGCGTGGCGGGTGCGGCCACCGAACCCCGGGCCCGCGCAGTCGGCGAGCCGTACGCGGCGACACAATCACGCGACACTCGCGGGTTCGACGTCTCGCTGCGAGGTGCCCCACGGCTCGTAGACTCGACGGCGACCCCACGCCCACCATGACCTGCACTCGCACGTTCGCTCTCCTGCTACCCGCCACGTTCGCCTGCGCCCAGTCGGCGATCTGGCAACGCGCGCCCGTCCTCGAACCGCGGTCCGGCCAGGCGATGGTCTGGGACGCGGCGCGCGGCGAGTGCCTGCTGTTCGGCGGCTTCCAGAGCGGACGCTACCCGGAGACCTGGAGCTGGGACGGTGTCGCCTGGACCCTGCACCGCCCGGCCAACACGCCGGCCGGCCGGCGCGATCACGCCATGGCCTACGACAGCGGCCGCAACCGCGTCGTGATGTTCGGCGGCAACGGCGCGAGCGGCGACCTCGACGAGACCTGGGAGTGGGACGGCTTCGATTGGCAACAGCTCACGCCCGCGGTCCGGCCGTCGGCGCGCGACGGCCAGGGCATGGCCTACGATGCCGGCCGCGGCGTCACCGTGCTGTTCGGCGGCCAGGGACCGCTGATGAACGACACCTGGGAGTGGGACGGCGTGAAGTGGATTCAGCGCACGCCGACGACGGATCCGGGCGGCCATTCGCTGACCGCGATGGTCTACGACACGGTCCGTCAACGCATCGTGATGTTCGGTGGCTCGACCACGCTCGGCGCCGCCGCGGACACCTGGGAGTACGACGGCGTCGACTGGTCGGCAGTGACGACACCGAACCAGCCGCCGGCGCGGCAGCGACACGCGCTGGCGTGGGATCCGGACCGCGGCGTCGCGGTGCTGTTCGGCGGCAGCGCCGGTAGCACGCGGTTCAACGACCTCTGGGAATACGACGGCGTCGACTGGACGCAGATCGGGACGCCGCTGCTCGGACCCGACGTGCGCGACCGCGTCGGCTTCGCCTACGACGAACGCCACGACGATCTCGTGCTGTTCGGCGGTCGCGGCCCGACCAACTCGAACAACCTCGGTGATACCTGGGAGTGGGACGGCATCGCCTGGCGCGCGCGCGACAACACCCTGCAACCGGGTCCGCGTGCGTTCCACACCCTCGCCGCCGACCCGGCGCACCGCGAGCTCGTGCTGTTCGGAGGCGACGATCTGCTGGGCCCGTTGGCCGACACCTGGCTGTGGGACGGTGGCGCCTGGCGGTCGCCGGCAACGGCGGTCACGCCGCCGGCGCGCACCCACGCCGCGATGTGCGCGACGGGGAACGACCGCGTGCTGCTGTTCGGTGGCAGCGACACCGCCGGCCTCGATCTCGGCGACACCTGGCTGTGGAACGGCAGCGGCTGGCAGCAGGCGACGACGGCCGTGGCACCGCCGCAGCGCACCCGCCACGGCCTCGCGTTCGACGTCGCGCGCGGCCGCAGCGTGCTGTTCGGCGGCCTGCTCTCGATCGCGCCGGTCGCGCTCAATGACACCTGGGAGTGGGACGGCGGCCAGTGGCTCGCGCAGACTCCCGCGACGCCGCCGAGCGGACGGCAGGATCACGCCCTGGCCTACGACGCCGCGCGCGGCGTCACCGTGCTGTTCGGCGGCGGCACGACGTCGCTCGCGACCCTGCTCACCGACACCTGGGAGTGGAACGGCTCCAACTGGCTGCAGCGCGTCAGCGCGACGACGCCACCGGCGCGCGCGATCGCGGCCGCGGCGTTCGACGCGCGGCTCGACCGATTGGTCGTGTTCGGCGGCGTCGACGCGACCGGCACGCCGCTCGCCGACACGTGGGAATGGGACGGCATCGACTGGTCGGCGAACGCGGCGGCCGGCCCGAGCGCGCGTTCCGGCATGGCGATGGCGTTCGACGCGATCCGCGGGCGCCCGTTCGCGGTCGGCGGCGTGCTCGCGAGCGGCGCGGTGAACGGCGAGAACTGGGAGTTCGCACAGCCGGACACCGCGTTCGCGGCGCCGTTCGGCGACGGCTGCGGCGGCAATCTCGGCGTGCCGGAGCTGCTCGCGAACGGTGCTCCGGGGCTCGGCAACGCGACGTTCGCGCTCGAGCTCGGCGCGCTGGTGCCCGGTGCGCTCGCGCTGATCGCGCTCGGCTTCGACCGCGACCGCTTCGACCTCGGCGGCGGGTGCACGCTCTTGGTCGCGAACGCGATCGGCAACGTCGTCGTCGTCGCCGACGGCGCCGGCGCCGCGGCGCAGCCGATCGCGATCCCGAACTCGACACCGCTGCTCGGTGTCCGCGCATTCGCCCAGGGCTTCGGGCTCGACGTCACCGGCCCTTTGCTCGGCCAGGCGACGGCGACTCGCGGACTCGAGCTGCGGCTGGGCCGATGAGAGTGCATGCCGCGACCGCGACGCTCGCAGTCGCGCTGGCGGCGGCGTGCCATTCGCCGCCGCCAGCCACCGACGCGCAGTCGAGCTACGAGCCGCGCTCCGAGCCCGGCGAGGGCCAGCGGTTCCTGGCGCGGATGGCAGGGACGTGGCGGGTGCAGAAGACGTTCCACCGCCGCGACGGCGGCGCGCCGAGCATCAGTGTCGGCCGCTGCGCGCAGCGGCTCGCACACGACGGCCGGTTCCTGATCTCCGAATTCGAGTTCGACGGCGGCGACGGCCGGCCGGCGAGCACCGGCACCGGCACGATCGGCTTCGACCCGGATACCGGGCACTTCACGAGCTTCTGGATCGACTCGCGGTCGACGCGCATCTCGGTGCGGGCCAGCGATGAGCCGTTCGACGGCAGCTGCATCCGGCTCGCCGCACGTTCGATCGCGGCCGACAGCGCGCGCCAGTCGCGCACCGAGACCGTGCTCGAGGACGACGACGCCCGCATACGACACCGCCAGTGGAGCACCGGCGACGCCGGCGAACGTCTCGTGATGGAGCTCGTCATGGAGCGGAGCCGCGACTGAACCGCGGCCGCAGCAGCGCGCCACTCGCGACCGACGCGAGGATCAGCGTGCCACCGGCGATCGTGAGCCAGTGCGGCCGCTCGCCGTGGACCGCGAACGCGAGGATCGGATTGAGCGCAGGCTCGACCATCAGCAGCAGGCTCGCGCGCAGCGCGCTGACTTCGGGCGCGGCACGAACGAGCAGCACGTAGGCGAGCCCGACCTGGCAGGTGCCGAGGATCAGGATCACGAGCCAGTCGCTCGCACTGCCGGCGACCGGCGTCTGTCCGACCAACGGCATCAGCAGCAGCGCGAGCGGCGCGGCGCACGTGTTGCCCCACGCGATCGCGGCCGGCGCCTCGTGCTCGCCACGCCGCGACAGCCACCGCATGCCGAGCAGCAGCAGCCCGAAGCTCAATCCCGACAACAGCCCGAACAGGTCGCCGAGCCGTGGCGACGGCGCGGTCGCGAGCGCCGTCGCGGGAGCGGCGAAGCACAGCGCCATGCCGACAGCGATGCCCGCCATCGTCAGCAACTCGCGCCGCCGCGGCGACTCGTGCAGCAGCAGCGGACCGAGCAGAGCGACCCATGCCGGCGCGGTCGCCTGCAGGAAGATCGCGTTCGCCGCGGTGGTCAGCGTGTTCGCGACCACGAAGCAGCAGGTCGCTCCGAAGTACGGCAGCACCAGGAGCAGCGTGCCACGGCCGGGTCGGCGACGCGCGGCCGGCAGCAGTGCGAACACCGTCGCCGCCGCGACCGCGGCGCGCAACCCGGCGCGCTGCAGGGACGGGAAGTCGCAGCTCTTGATCAACGCCCCGCCGGTCGCGAACAGCGCGCCGGCCAGCAGCACCAGGAGACTCGACGGCACGCCCCGAGTTCTCGCACCGCGCACGCGACGGATCCAGTCCGAGTTGCGCGCTCGCGTGGGTCAGCCGATGCGCCAGTTGTACAGGAACGTCGGCAGCCGGCGCTTCATCCAGCCGCCGAGCGTCTCCTCGCGGGCGTCGAAGCGCACCTGGGCGGTCGAGCCGCTGCCGGCCGCGAACGGCACCGAGTCGGCCTGTAGGAATACGTGCAGGTAGGGCTGGTTCGCTTCGACCTCGGCGCCGATGCCGCGGGCGTAGATGCCGCCGTCGGCGGCCACCGTGAACTCGACCGGCACCCGCCAGCGCGACGCCGACCGGCGGATCTCGCAGACGACGGCTTCTCCCGCGGGTGCCGAACCGGAGACGTCGGGGGCCACGGTGGCAGAATAGCACCGCGGCCCGCGGCGCGAGAGAGCCTGCGCGGAGGCCGGCTAGTACGAGCCGACCGTGACGCGGATCGCGTTCGAAGCACTCAGCGCGTGGTTCGCCGCGCCGAGTTCGAGCTGCAGGACCTGGGTGTGGAGCGCGAGCCCGGCGAAGACCGGGTTGTTCGCGACCGGCAGCGCGAACGACGCGACGCCGCCCGCGGACACCAGCAGCACGGTGGCCT
>JAGQRB010000752.1 GCA_020425925.1 Planctomycetota bacterium | reverse complement strand
CCCTCTCGATCCTGACCGCTGCAGCCGGCACCGCGCTCGTCACCGACGACGTGCTGGCCCAGCAGTGCTACCAGAACCAGAACCAGTGTTTCGCGTTCGCGCCGCGACCCGAGGCCGTCGGTCCCGATGATCGACTCGCCACCGACGCGCTGCAGCTGCGCTCCAACCAGCTGAAGATCACCGGCGACATCCGCCTGCGCCTGCGCGCCGCCGAGACGCCGGGCGACGAGCCCTACAACGCCAACGACCAGCAGGCCACGCGCGCGCGCATCCAGTTCGACTTCCAGGCCAACGAGAAGGTCCGCGCCTTCGCCGAGATCAACTACTCCGAGACCTGGGCCGGTTCGGGCAGCTACTCCGACGCGCAGGCCGGTCCCGCCAACTCGCCGAACTTCAACGGCGTCTCGCAGGCCTACTTCGAGACCGACGACGTGCTGGGCTTCGGCGAGAAGCTGCGCGTCGGCCGCAGCGACTACTTCCTCGCCAACGGCTACATCCTCGGGTCCTGCGACTTCCTGCAGCGGCCGGCGACGTTCACCGGCGCCTGGCTGTCGCGCAACTTCGGTGGCCACGAGTTCGAGGTGTTCGTGCTCGACGACTACGGCCCGCTGCAGAGCACCAACGACGGCACGCGCTACTGGGGCGCGACCGCGAAGATCAAGATCTGCAACCGCAACGAGCAGACCGAGGCGGCCGCGGACGCCGAGAAGACCGAGGACGCCGAGGTCGCCGAACCCGCCGGCGGACTGCTGGAGTCGATCCGGCCCTACATCCTGAAGGGCACGCACGACGGCTTCGTCGAGAGCATGGACACCTGGTGGGGCATCGAGGGCAACGGCACGCTGCCGGCGGACATCAAGTGGAACGCGGAGTTCGCGCACCGCGTCCGCGCGATGAACGAGGACATCTCGGCGTTCCGCGTCCGCGTGCGGCGCAACTTCGAACTGTTCAACGGCGTGTTCGACGGCGCCTCGCTGGTCTACACCGAGAGCGAAGGCGCGCTGCACATCAACCCCGGCGACTTCAACAGCGCGGGCCTGCTGCACCAGTACGGCGGCGCCTGGCGCAGCGACCTCACGACCACGCAGCTCGGACTCGAGTTCAATCCGGTCTACGACATCAACCTCGACTTCAACCTGCTCCACCTCAACCGCCGCGATGCGTCGCCGCAGCAGGGCGAGTACGAGTTCGACGTGCTCGCCAGCGCACAGCTGCCGAGCGGCGTCTGGGCGACCGCGGCCTACGGCATCGACGACGAGCGGCGGCAGGTCGCCTACGTCCAGATGCAGGTGTTCTTCTGATCGACCGGATCCCCGCCGATGTTCGACGACGATCTCGACGAAGCCCTGCCGCCCGGCAGCGAGAGCGAGCGCACGGCCGCGTTGATGGCCACCGTGCGCGACCTCACCAGCCGCGGCTGCCGGGTCTGCGGCCGGCCATTGTGCGGGCACGAAGCCGTGCTCGCGGTGCTGCTCGGCAGCCGCGACGCGGCGCGCTGTCGTGACTGCGCCGCGTCGGAGATGGCCGAGTCATCGGCCGAGCTGACCGAGCGGTCGCTGCAGTGGATCCAACGGCGCGACTGCTTCTACGAGGCCTGGCTGCGGGCCGGCGACGACGAGGGCCTCGGCCGCGTCGACCGACCGAGCTGCCTGTTCACCGCCTCGTCGACGGCAGCGCCGACGGTCGAACACGCCGCGGTGGCGACCGACTCGCCGCCGCCGCACGACGCCGAACTCGATGCCGGCGATCTCGGTTGCGGCGATCTCGTGATCGAGCTGAAGTTCCGGCTCGCCGACCTCGCGCCGGGCACCGTGCTGCGACTGACGGCGCGCGACCCGGCCGCCCCGGTCGACCTGCCCGCGTGGTGCGGACTGGTCGGCCACACCTTGCTTCATTCCTCCCACCCCCTCTACTGGATCCGACGGAAACAGCCATGAACAAGTTCTGCATCAGCCTCACGTACGCCAAGAACGACGCCGACAAGGCCACGGTCGCGTTCGTCGTCGCGAACGCCGCCGCGGCTTCCGAGAAGGAGACCGTTGTGTTCCTCAGCACCGAAGCGGTGCGGCTCTGTCAGGAGGGCTACGCCGACGACGTGCACGAGCCCGGCTTCGCACCGCTGAAGGAGCTGATGGGGAACTTCGTCAAGGCCGGCGGCAAGATCTGGGTCTGCTCGCCGTGCTTCAAGCGTCGCGAGCTCGACGAAGGCAAGCTCATCGGCGGCGCCACGATCGTCGGCGGCGCCAAGCTCGTCGAGTTCCTTCAGGACGGCGCCCCCTGCGTCAGCTACTAGGCGCCGGCACCGGAGGCGAGTCATGGCTGGTGCCACCGAGCCACCGCTACCCGATGCGACCTGCGACGGCGGCGATCTCGATTGCGGCAGCGGCCTGCTGCTGATCATCCGGTCGGCGATGGCGCCGCTGCAGCCCAGCGGCGTGCTGCTGGTGAAGAGCCGCGAGATCTCGGTCAAGGAGGACCTGCCGGCATGGTGCCGCATGGTCGGCCACAGCATGATCGCGGAGGTGGCCGCGGACGGCGGCTACACCCACTACTTCCTGCGCAAGAAGGACGAAGACCGCGAGCTCGACGCCGATCTGCGACGTGCGCGCGACCACGTCTGGCAGGTGCGCGTGCGCTGGACCGCCGGCATGCAGGCCAAGGTCGCGGTGCGCAACCACGGTTTCGCGGTCGGCCAGCCCGCGAGCTTCGACACCGAAGACGCAGCGCCGTCGGCCGTCGAGTTCCTGCTCGCCGCCGTCGGCGGCGCGCTCGCGACCGGGTTGCAATGGCGTCTCTCCCGCCGCGAGATCGAAGTGCGGAATCTCGAGGTCGTGGCCAAGGCGAAGTCGCACAACAGCCTCGTCTTCCTCGGCGTCGACGATGCCGGCAGCCCCGGGCTCGCGGGCGTCGAGGTACTGATCTACGTCGACGCCGACGCCGACGAAGCGCTGCTCGAAGCGGTGCTCGCGGACACCGTGCGGCGATGCCCGGTCACCCAGTCGCTGCTGCAGACCGTCGCGCTCACCACCCACCTCCGAACCGTCTGAAAATGCCAGAGCTCCGCCCCGTTCCGTCGTTCCCGGTCTCCGTCGTCGGCAGCTGGCCGCGGCCGCGCTGGCTGCTCGAGGCGACGAAGCGCAGGAGCCCCGACCTGCCGGCATTGCGCGACGAGGCCACGCTGCAGGCGATCGCTTCCCAGGAACGCGCCGGAGTCGACGTGATCACCGACGGCGAGCAACGGCGCGACAACTTCTACTCGTTCCTGGCGGAGAAGCTCGCCGGCGTCGAGCTCATGACGATGGCCGACCTGCTCGACTACGTCGAGGACAAGGCAGCGTTCGAGGCGCTGCTACAGACGCTCGACGTACCGGCGTTCGCGATCAAGAATCCGACGATCACCGGCAAGCTCGCGCGTTCGGAACCCCTCGCGGGCCGTGAGCTCGAGTTCCTGCGCGCCCACACCGATCGCGCCTGCAAGGTCTCGCTGCCGGGGCCCTACCTGCTGTCGCGTTCGATGTGGGTCAAGCAGCTGTCCGGCGGCGCCTACCCGACGCGCGCGGAACTGTGCGACGACATCGTGCGCATCCTGCGCGAGGAATTGCTCGAGCTCGCGGCCCAGGGCGTCGAGATCGTGCAGTTCGACGAACCGGTGCTCACCGAGATCGTCTTCGCCGGCAAGGCCGCTACCCGCACGTTCATGTGCGCGGCACTCGCCGCCGCCGCGGATCCGGCGGAGGAGCTCGAGCTCGCGGTCGAGCTGATGAACCGCGTCGTCGACGGCGTGACCGCAACTCGCACGGCCGTGCACGTCTGCCGCGGCAACTGGAGCCGCCAGGAGGACGTGCTGCTGGCCGGCGACTACGAGCCGCTGCTGCCGACCCTGGCGCGGATGCAGGTCGATCAGTTCGTCCTCGAGTACGCGACCCCGCGCGCCGGCTCCGAGGATCTGCTCGTGCAATTGCCGGCGCGGGCATCGGTCGGCTTCGGCGCGGTCAATCCGCGCACCGAGCCCGACGAGGATCCGGCCGTGATCGCCGCGCGAGTCGAGCGGCTGGCCGGGCTGCTCGGGCGCGAGCGGATCTGGCTCAACCCCGACTGCGGCTTCGGCACCTTCGCGGACCGCCCGGTCGCGACGGAAGCGCAGGCGACGAAGAAGCTCGAGATCCTGGCGGCCGCCGCCGCGATCCTGCGCGGTTGACCCCGACGGCGGTCCGGCCGCACACTGCGCGCCGCGATGAGGCTCCACGGTCTGTCCTGGCGGGTCGGCCTGCCCTTCCTGCTCCTCGTCCTGGCCGAGACGGTCACGCTCGCGATCTACATGCGCAGCCAGGTCCACGCCCAGGAACGCGAGCGACTCGAGGGCCTGGCCGAGACCAGTCTCGGTTTCGTCAACGGTTCGAGCCTGCCGCTCAGCCAGACGTTCGCCGACAACCTCCGGCGCGTGACCGGCAGCCTGGTCTTCGTGCACAACAGCTCGGGAATCGAACCGACGCCGACCGATCCAGAACTCCGAGCCGCGTTGCCGACGGTCGCCGCCGACGGTCGCGCCCACCAGATCGGCAGGTTCGACATCGTCGCCGCCGAATCGGAGGTCGGGGAGACGTTGATCCTGGTGCGTGAGCCGGGTGACACGTTCTGGGATCCCCGAACGGTGCGTGTGCTCGCCGCGTTCTGGCTGCTCGCGGTCGCGTTCGCGTGGTTCGCGGTGCGCGGCCTGGTCCGCCCGCTCCGCAGCCTCGCAGCGCAGCTGCCCGACATCGAGAGCGATGCGCCACCCGAGGTTCCCGAAGCCGGACGCGACGACGAAATCGGCGACCTCGCGCGCTCGTTCCTCCGCACCCGCGACGCCCTGCGCGAGGAACGCGAGCTGCGGGCAAGCATCGAACGCGTCGCGACGCTCGGTCGCATGACCGCGTCGCTCGCCCACGAAGTGCAGAACCCGGTCGCCGCGATCAAGCTGCACGCGCAGCTGCTGCGCGGCACCGCCTCGGACGACGCGGCACGAACGATCGAACAGGAGGCGGCCCGGATCGAGGGACTGCTGAACCAATGGCTGTTCCTCAGTCGCCCCGAACCGCCGGCGACCAGTGCCCAGGACCTCGGCGAGCTCGTCGCGCGGACCGTCGCGGCCAATCGTGCTCGCTTCGAACATGCCAGCGTCGCGGTCGAGCTCGACTGCAGCGGGAATCTCACCGCGGTCTGTGACGGCAAGCGGCTCGGCCACGTCTTCGAGAACCTCGTCACCAACGCCATCCAGGCGATGCCGGCCGGCGGCACGCTGCGGATCGAGGTGCAAGGCGACGACGAGACGGTGAGCGCGCGCTTCGCCGACACCGGCGCGGGTTTCTCGGTCGCGGCGCTCGCCCGCTTCGGCGAGTTCTTCTACAGCGAGCGCGAGGGTGGCATGGGGATCGGGCTCGGCGTCGCGCGCGAGATCCTCGAGGCCCACGGCGGCGGGCTGTCGGCCGAGAACCTCGATGGCGGCGGGGCCTGCGTGACGGCGAGGCTGCGCCGCCGACCGCCCGAGCCCGCGATCGCCGCCGACGAGCGCGCCTGACGCCGCGCGGGTCAGCCGGCGTCCAGACCCGGCGCTGCCATGGACACTTCCTGTCCCGCACCGAACCCGCGCGGCGCCGGCGGCGTTCGCCCGGCGGACTCCCCCGCTTCGAACTACGCGCCCCGTCGACTACCCTGGGCCCGATCCACCGATGTCCCGCCCGGTCCTCGCTTCCCTGCTGCTGCACACCGCGATGCTCGGCGCCGCGGTGCTCGCCGGCAGCAGCGACGCGCGCGAAGCGCCGCAGCCGGCAGTGACCTGGCAACCGCGGGTCGCGCGCGCCGAACTCGAACCGCAGCCGACGCCCCCGGACGTCGTGCGAGAGCAGCTGCCGGTCGAGCCCGAGCTCACCGAGCCCGAGTGGACACCGCCGGCCATCGCAGCGGAACCGCCGATCGTCACCGCCGAAGCGCCGGCCGGCACGGAGTGCGAGCGCGAACGCTGGCAGCGCGCCGCACTGATCAGGATCGCGCGCCCACCGGTCGCCGAGCCCGAGCCGCGCGTCGCAACCGAAGCTGCCGAGCCACCCGCACCGACGCCGCCGCAGCCACTCGCGAGCCAGGCCGCCGCGTTCGTACCGCCGCGGCCGTGCACCAGTTCGAACGAGGCACCGATCTACCCGCGCCGGGCGCGGCGCCTCGGACTCCAGGGTGAGGTGCTGCTCGAGGTACTCGTCGGCGCCGACGGCCGCGTCGTGCTGGTGACAGTCCAGACCAGCAGCGGCCACGACCTGCTGGACCGCGCCGCGATCCGAGCGCTCGAACGCTGGGTGTTCGAGCCGGCGATGCGCGACGGCCGCGCGGTCGAAGCCCGGATTCCGATCCCGGTGGCGTTCGAGCTCAGCAACTAGCGGCGACTCGCCGTTCCTCCCCACTCTCCCCGAATCGACAGGAAACCATGCTGCTGACCATGGTGTGCGCGCTGGTGCCGCAAGCCCCGGTACGGTCGGTACCCGGCCAGGAACCGGAGCCACTGACCGCGATCCGCGAGGAGATCGCGGCGATGCGCGGCGATCTCGACGCGATGCGCCGCGAGTTCGCCGCACCCGACGACGGCACCTGGCGACTGTTCGCCAACGGCAGCGACGGGGTCAACGTGCGCGGCTGGGTCGCGCAGGCGTTTCCGTTCGGCGCGTCGACGAACGACGGCTACGACGGCCCGCTGACGCCGAACGACAAGCTCAACGAGTACCAACTCACCGAGGTCTACGCCGCGTTCGAGGACGCCGCGCTGTTCGCCGGCGAGGGCTGGTCGATCGGATTCCGGGTCGACGCGGTCTACGGCTCCGACTACCGCTTCCTGACCTCGGCGGGCCTCGAGAGCACATGGAACACCGGCTCGCGCTACGGCGTCGCGGTGCCGAACGCCCACTTCGTGCTGCGCACCGGCTGCGTCGAGACCAGGCTCGGCCACTTCACCTCGCCGGTCGGCTTCTTCGCGGTCGGCACCGACAACAACTTCTTCGCGACGGTGCCCTACACGTTCCAGTACGGCGAGCCCTTCACCCACACCGGGGCGCTCGCCGCGATGCCGCTGGGCGATACTACGAAGATCGGACTCGGTGTCACCAACGGCTGGGACAGCTCGGCGAACTGGAACTCGAGCTCCGGCACCGACGACTGGAACCGTCACGTCGGCGCGATCGCGACGATCGAGCAGGCGAGGCTGCTGAGCTCGAGCGACACCTTCGCCGGCGTCTTCCTCTGGAGCCAGGAACCCGACAACTCCGGACTCGGCCGCAGCTCGCGCTATCTCCACACGCTGGTCTACGACCTCGATCTCGGCGACGGCTGGCGCTGCGTGGCGCAATCCGACTTCGGCATCCAGGACAACGCGCGGGTCGACCGGGCCCCGGGTCGCTCCAACATCGCGACCTGGTACGGCCTCAATCAGTACCTGTTCCTGACACTGGACGGCGAGTGGGAACTGGGTGCCAACCTCGAGTGGTTCCGCGACTCGGACGGCTTCCGCGTCGCCGGCGCGACGCCGTCGTTCGGCTCACCGCGCGCGACATCGTTCGGCCGCGGGCCGTTCGCCGGCAACTTCTACCGCGCGATGCTCGGCGCGAAATGGACGCCGCACCCCAACGTCACGATCCGACCGGCGGTGTTGTTCGATGCCTTCGACGGCGAACGCGCCGACGACCTGCTGCCGTTCGGCTCCGGCGCGGACCGTACGCAGCTGATCGGCATGATCGATCTGATCCTGCGCTTCTGAGATGGCGCTTCTGAGATGGCGCTTCTGTGCCGGCGACTTCAACGCGGGCGGTAGAGGATGAACGACAGATCGTCGGGTTTGCCCGGCTCGGCGCGCGCAGCGGCGGCCATGCGGCGCAGACTGCGCGATGCGAGCGTGGCAGCGGCGTCCTCGAGCCGGCCCTTGCGCACGATCTCGGTGACCTCGCCGACGTGCAGGTTGTCCCACAGACCGTCGCTCGCGAGTACGACGGTGTCCCGCGGCGCCAGCCGGATCGCGCTGGCGATCTCGACACGCATGCCGGACATGCCGACGAAGTTCGAGACGACGTGGCGTTCCTCGTGGCCGAAGCCGACCGCCGGATCGAGCAGGCCGGACTCCACCGCGTAACCGACCGGTGAATGGCTCACGGTCTGGTGCTTCACGCGCCCGCGTTGGCCGGTGATCAGCAGCTCGGAGTCACCGGCGTGGAAGCTCCGAAAGCGGTCGCCCTCGATCACGGCGACCAGGATCGTCGTCGCGGCACCGCCGGGTCGTTCCAGCAGGACCTGGTTGGCGTCCTCGATCCCGAGCAGGATCGCGGCCTGGATCGCACCGGTGTCGAGCGGCGTCTCGACCAGGCGGGTCGCGATCGCGCGCAGCGTCAGCCGCGCGGCGAACTCGCCGTCGCCGTGACCGCCGAGCCCGTCGGCGACCATCAGCGCGACGGCCTGATCGCCCCAGCGCACGAGCCCGGCGGTGTCCTCGCAGACCCGCTCCGGCGCCATCCCGGGACACTTCGCGACGTGGACGACGCAGCGGCCGCTGCCGGCAGGTTCGCTCGTGATGGCGACCCCGTTGCCGTCGAGCCACAGCTGCGTGTCCGTCGGAGCGATCATCGCCGCTTGTGTTTTCGGCGCTCGAGCCGGCGCAGCGTGAGGCGCTTCGCCTCGCGGAACGCCTCGAGCATGTGGGCGCCGTCGCGGAAGCGGCTGCGGGCCTCGAGCTTGAGCGCGCGCTGCAGGAACGGCACCACGTCGGGGACCGAGCGGCGCAACCGATCGAGCCCCGGCATCGGCCACTTGTAGGGCCATTCCGGCAGCTTGCCGGCGAGCATCCGATAGATGATCAGGCCGGCCGAGAACACGTCCGATCGCGCCGACGGTCGCCCCATCGCCTGCTCCGGCGCCATGTAGCCCGGCGTTCCGGACGACGACGCCTGCAGCGTGCGCACCGAGTGCTTCGCGAGACCGAAGTCGCCGAGCCTGAGCCCGCCGTCGGGGAACAGGATCAGGTTGTCGGGCTTGACGTCGCAGTGGATCACGCGGTGCTCGTGGGCATAGGCGAGTGCAGCGATCAGCTGCTCTGCCAGATCGAGCGCCTTCGGCGTCGACATCCGGTACGACAGCCGGTCGTCGAGGCTGCCCTCGCCCATCGGATAGGCGATCGTCAGACAGCCGTCGATCACGTCGGCGTTCTTGAGCGTGAGGATGTTCGGGTGGTCGAGCTTGGCGCTGACCTGGATCTCGCGCTCGAAGTCGGTCTGCAGCGCGGCGTCGAGCTTGCCGCCGAGCGGCACCTTGAGCGCGACCCGGACGCGTTCGAGCGTGTCGTAGGCCTCGAACACGTCGGCGAAGCCGCCGCGCGCCAGCCGGCGTTTGAGCCGGTACTTTCCGAGGCGCTGACCGACGCGAATCATCCGCGCGCCAGTGTAGTGCTCACCGACCGACGATCCACCCGAGTTGCTGTCGGGGCGCCGCGAGCGGCGCTACCGTGAGGCGCGCCCACCATGAGCGATTCGACCAAGCAGGTGTTCCGCGTCGGGCTCGACGGCAGCGGCGGGATCGCGGCCAGCCCCGAAACCGGCGTCGCGCGCTGGACCCACTACCGCCTCGAGGAGGACGCCGCCGAGTGGCTCGCCGAAGAACGCCGGATCCCGATCGCGGCCGCCGAGGCGCTGCTGGTCGGCAACGCGCGTCCGCGCGTCTCGCGCGTCGGCGACGGCCTGCTCGTCGTGCTGCGCGGTGTCAACTTCAACCCCGGCGCCGATCCCGAGGACATGGTCTCGATGCGCGCCTGGGTGCAGGCCGACCGGGTCGTGACGGTGAGCCCGCGCCGGGTGCTGGCGGTCGAGGACGTGCACGCCGAGCTCGGCTGCGGCGAAGGCCCGCGCGACCCCGGCGAGATCCTGACCGCGGTCGCCGCCACGCTGGTCGAACGCATGCGCCCGATCGTCGACGGCCTCGAGGAGGAGGCCGACGGGCTCTACGAGCGGCTGCTGCACGACGGCCCGGACGGGCTGCAGCGCGAGCTCGGCGAGCTGCGGCACACGATCGCGCTGCTGCGCCGGCACATGGCACCGCAGCGCGACGCACTGGCGCAGCTGCACCGCAGCCGGACCGAGCAGCTCTCCGAAGCGAGCCTGGACGAACTCACGCACGTCGCCGACCGCCAGCTGCGCTACGTCGAAGACCTCGATGCGCTGCGCGAACGCGCGACGGTGCTGCAGGACGAGCTCAACAACGCGGTCGCGAACACGCTGAATCGCAACATGTACGTGCTCTCGATCGTCGCCGCGGTGTTCCTGCCGCTCGGCCTGCTGACCGGACTGCTCGGCATCAACGTCGGCGGCATGCCCGGTATCGACTCGCCGCTCGCGTTCTGGATCGTCTGCGGCGCGCTCGTCGTACTCGCCGCGATCGAAGTGGTCTTCTTGCGGCGCTGGAAGATGATCTGATCGCCCGCGCGCCGCGGCTCGCCGTCAACCGTCGGCGCGGTGCACCGTGATCTGGGTGAACGGGATGACCCAACCGTGCTCGTTGCAGAGATCGACGAGCGTGCGCTGCACGAACCGCCGCACCGGCTCGATCCGCGCCGCCACCTCGCCGCTCAGATCGACGAGCACCGCGTAGTCGAGCGACGACGACGCCGCCTCCTGGAACTCGACAGTCAGGTTGACGAGGTTGTCGGCGCCGATCTTGGCCTCGATCTCGCGCTGCAGACGCTGGTGCATGAGCTGCGGGATCCGGTCGGTGCAGATCGCCTGGTGCTGGTAGTCGACCCCGAACGTGATCGCGAGGCGGAAGTTCGCCGACAGGTTCTCGGGCGTGAGATCGAGGAAGTCGGTGGTCCGATAGGTCACGCGGCTACCGCCGAGCTTGACCAACTGCACGGTCTCGGGAGTCTGCCGCAGGACCTTGCCGCGGGTGCCGTCCGAGAGCGCGACCCAGTCCTCCTCGGCGCACGGGAACCAGACCTCCTTGTCGAGGCACGGCCGCGAGTGCAGCGACGCGAGCTGGCGCACCGGCAGCCGGATCGTGCCGCCCGACAGCGCCGGGTTCGACAGCTTGGTGTAGAAGCTCAGCCGTTCGACGCGCCACGGCAGCCCCTCGAACACGACGCGCTCGTGCTCGCGCACCGGGCCGAGATTGAGCAGCAGCCGGGTCTCCTCGAGCAGCCGCGGCAGCGTGTTCTTCGCCGCCCAGACCACGCCGAGCAGGAACAACAGGCCGACGCCGAGCAGCACCCAGTCGCCGGTGGTGTAGAGCACCAACAGGGCCGCGAAGGTCGCGGCCATCGTGATGACGACCTGCGACAGCACGTGCAGCAGCCGGTAGTAGAACGGCCGCTCGTCGGCCTTGCGCCGCGGCCCGATCAGTCGGAGCCCGCGCGAGACGCCGAACCGGCAGCCGACGAACACCGCCAGGAACGCGAGCGCGGCGAGCAGCAGGTGGAGACCCTTGCTGCGAAAGCCGCTGCCGATCAGCGCGCTCGCCGACTCGAACAGGCTCGTGCGGTCGCGCTCGCGCTGCTCGAGCTGCGCCAGCGCAACGGTCTGACCGTTGATCGCCTCCTGGCGGAGCGCTCGCCACTGCTCCAACGTGGCTTGCAGCGCATCGCGCACCACGGGGTCGTCGGGCGCGGCGCGCTGCACCGCCTCGACGTTCTGGATCGCCTTCGCCGCGATCGCGGCGCGGCGCTCCTGACTGGCGGCCTGGGTGCGCAGGCGCTCGAGCGCGCGCGGTTCCTCGGTCGCGTCCTTGAGCTCGCGGAGCAGCGGTCGCAACAGCTCCTCGAGGTCGTCGTTGAGCGAGGTCGTTCGCGCCTCGTTGTCGACCTGAGTGCGGTCGATCCCGCTCGCGATCGAGTCGAGGTCGGCCTCGAGCCGCCGCACCTGGGCAGTCAGCTCCTCGACCTCGGCCGGATCCGACGGCTGCTTCGTGGTCGCCACCCGCAACTCCGCGCGCTTGTCGCGGATCGACCTGGCCAACGACTCGATCGCCGGCAGCTTGTCGGTGACGCGAGCCGGCGCCTGCGGCCCGGGCTTCGGCGCGGTGGCCTGGGTCGCGCCCGGCGCGACGAGCAGCAGGACCGCGAACATCGCAGTGATCACTCTCATTCGGTCATCGCCTCGCGTTCTTCGAACAGCCGCTGCAGCGGCCCGACGGTGCGCACGTGGATGTCGCGCTGCGGGAACGCGATCTCGATGCCGGCGGCGCGGAACGCCTTGTCGATCGCGGTGTGCAGGCCGTCGATCACCTGGCGCCAGACGTCGCGGTTGGGCAGGTAGACCCAGAGCTGGAAGTCGAGCGAGCTGTCGCCGAAACCGCGGAACAGCGCGACCGGCGTCGGATCGGTCAGGATCAGCTCGTTGTCCTTCGCGGCCTTCATCAGCAGCTCGTGCGCGAGGTCGGTGTCCGAGCCGTAGGCGACGCCGACCGGGATGATCAGGCGGGTGACCGGATCGGTCAGCGTCCAGTTGACGACTTGCGAGGTCACGAACTCGCGGTTCGGCACGATGAGCTCCTTGCGGTCGAAGTCGACGATCGTCGTCGCGCGCATCCGGATGCGCGTGACATAGCCATCGACACCGCCGACGGTGACGATGTCGCCGACCCTGATCGGTCGCTCGAACAGGATGATGATGCCCGAGACGAAGTTCGCGAAGATCTCCTGCAGGCCGAAGCCGAGCCCGAGCGATACCGCCGCGACCAGCCACTGGATCTTGCCCCAGCCGATGCCGACGCTCGAGAACGCGATCACCACGCCGATGGTCACGATCGCGTAGCGCACCAGGGTGGTGATGGCCGCGCGTTCGCCGGCGTGGATCTGCAGACGCTGCAACACCGCGAGCTCGAGCAGGCCCGGAATGTTGGTCGCGGCGACGAACGTCACGCCGACCGCGAGCAGCGCCAGCAGGAGGTTCCAGAGCGTGATCGGCGTCGGCTCCGAGACGTTGACGGGCTGGCCGTTGACGATGCTCGTGAACTCGTTGATGTCGTTCCAGAGCTTGAAGCTGTCGAGCCCGCGCAGCGCCGGCGCGACCTCGCTCCAGATCACCCAGAGCACGCCGAGCGCGCTCAGCAGCAGTGCGGCACCGAGCAGCTTGCGACTCTGGGCGTCGACCGACGCGAGGTCGACGGTCTGGACCGGCAGCTCTGGGACCTCGCTCTGGCCCTCGGCGCCCTCGGCGGACCGCGCCTTCGCGGCCTCGCGCCGCGCCTTCGCCTGTGCGATCGCGAGCCGCCGCTTGGCGAGCAGCATCCAGCGCATGCCGAGGTCGTAGAGCAGGATCGCCAGCCCGAGCACGCCGATCGAGGCCTCGAGCCGGTACATCAGCTCGAGCGCGCTGAGGTGGTAGCCGATCGCGGCGAGGATCGCGAGCGCGGCCGGCGCCAGGATCCCGAGCCACCACCACAGCCGACGACGACGCGCGAAGACCGACGCCGAACTCTCGGCGAGCGCGCCGCGCGTAGGGTGCAGCACACGGCCGAGGAACGTCGCGATCAGGACCAGGACGGCGATCAGCAGCAGGCGGTCGAGCATGTAGCCCCACCGCGCATTGCCGTGCAGCGTCAGCACGCGCAGCAAGAACCCGAGCGGCAGCACCGCCGGCAGGAACCACGCGAGGTTGCGGCGAAACAGCCGGGTGCGCGCCACCGGCCAACGCAGGTGCGCCTCGGCGAGCCCACCCGACCGCATGCCCTGCCCGAACAGCGCCGCGGCGCCGTAGAGCATCGCGACGTGCGCCAGACCGCCCGCGATCGCACTCGGATACTCGCCGATGCCGGGCGTGTCCTGGACCTGGAACGCCAGGTGCCAGACCAGCAGCGGCGCCCCGACCGCCGCCACGACCGTCAGCAGCAGCGTCCAGACCGTCGGCAGGAAACTGGTGGTGCGGGCGCTCGCGGCCTGCTCACCGAGTACGCCGATGTAGCGCCGCGCCGGCCGCGCGAACGCGATCAGCAGCAACGCGAGCAGCGCGACCGACACCAGCGTTGCGGGGTTGCGATCGAGTACGGCGCCGACCGAGGCCGCCGCCGTCACCCAACCGTCGGCGTCGAGCAGCCAGACGGCGCTGTCGCCGACCGCGCTCCAGTCGGTACGCCAGATCGGTTGCGTGCTGCGGATCCACAGCACGCGTTCGTTGACGTATTCCTCCCAGAAGCGCGCACGGTCGGCGAGCTGGCGTTCCTCGAGATCGGCCTCGCCGAGCGCTTTGACGTAGGCGTCGACGTCGCTCAGCAGGCCGGCGTAGAGCTCGTCGCGCTGCCGCAGCAGCTCGGCACAGTCGGCCGTCACCCGCTCCGCAGCCGCGGCGGCCGCACCCAACGGCACGCGGCCGACCGCCTCGCGCTGGATCGCGTCGCGTTCCTGCTGGTAGTCGCGCGCCCGCTGCTCGAGATCGAACTGCGACTGCAGCGCCTCGATCGTCGCGTTGCCGCGCTGCTCGATCTTGGCGACCAGGCTGCGCACGTTCGGCAGCTTGGCCTTCTCCTGCCGGAGCTGCAGGCCGATCACGTCATTGAGACCCGTCGACTTCGGGATGCGCTTCTCGATCTCCTTGAAGCGACTGTCGAGCTCGAGCCGCCGCGTCTTGGCCTGCTCGGCGTCCTGCTTCGCCCCGGCGAGCTTCTGGATCCAGCCCTGACGTTCGTTCGCCAGCTCCTGATTCGCAGCCGCTACGTCGCTGAGCAGCGGATCGACCGACTGCGCCTGTTTCTGCGCGTCGGCGACGGCCTTGTCGGCGTCGGCGCGCCGGCGCTGCTGCAGCGCGCCCTCGAGCCGCGCGACGACCTGCTTGTCGTGCTGCGACTGCTGCGCCAGCACGTCGCGCTGCGCCGCCAACAGCCCGGTCTCGGCCTCGATCTGGCGCTTCTCGGCCGAGAGCGCCTCGACCCGCGCGTCGAGCGCGGCCTGGCGCGCGGCGCGGCGCAGCTGGCGCGCCGCGAGCAGTCCGGCCGGCTCGTCGGCGACGGTCT
>JAGQRB010000751.1 GCA_020425925.1 Planctomycetota bacterium | reverse complement strand
TCAGCGTGCTGCCGGCCAGCGTGCCGTCGGACAGGCGCACGCCGCCCAGGCACTTGGTGACCGTGTGGCGGCCGAGCCGGTACTCGCCGTCGGGCATGCCGGCGGCGGCGACCGCGTCGGTCACCAGCACGGTGCGATCCGGGCCGAGGATGCGGAACGCGTGCCGCACCAACGCGGGCTGCACGTGCACGCCGTCGACGATCAGCGGGCAGCTGACGCGTTCGTCGTCGAGCGCCAGCGCGGCGACGTTCGGGTCGCGGTGGTGGAGTGCGCCCATCGCGTTGAACAGGTGCGTGACCGCGGTCGCGCCGGCGGCGACTACGGCCGCGAACGCGGCCGCCCCGGCCGCGTCCTGGATCGTGCCGTGGCCGATCGCGCAGGTGACGTTCGCGGCGGTCAGCTGCGCGACTGCGGCCGCCGCCCCGGTCCGCACCGGCGACAGCGTCACGAGCCGCAGTCGGCCGGCGGCCGCCGCGAGCAGCGCGTCGATGCGTTCGGGGGTCGGATCGACGAACTGCGCCGCGTCGTGGGCACCAGCAGTGGTGAGGAACGGCCCCTCGACGTGCAGTCCGAGCGGCTCGGCGTGGCCCGGCCGCGGCTCACGGTGATCGATCCAGCGCGCCACCGCGCCGACCTGCTCGAGCAGTCGGGGCCACGGTGCGGTGATCAGCGTCGGCAGGAACGCGACCGCGCCGCCGTCGAACACGGCGCGCGCGACCGTCTCGAGCGCGTCGTCGGTCGCCTCGTCGACGCTGCGGCCGCCGGCGCCGTTGACCTGCAGATCGACGAAGCCCGGCAGCAGCGTGCCATGGAGCCGGGGCGCGGTCGCACCCGCGGCGCTGCGATCGATCGCGACGATGCGGCCGTCGACCGCGGCGACGCGCGCGCCGGCCTGGATCCGGTCGTCGAGCACGACGCGGTCGACGATCCATTCGTTGGCGATCACGCCGGGTGTTGTAGGATCCGCGGCAGTGGTGCGCCAGCGCATGCGAACTTCGGCTCGGCTGGGCTTCCTGCTCGGCCTGTTCGTCGTGCTGTTCGGGGGCGCCGTCGCCGGCTGGTTCGTCGGCGGCGTGGTCCCGGCCGCGATCCGCGACGGCCGGATCGAGCTGCGGAGCGAGCCCTACGTCGGTGCCTGGGGCAGCGCGCCGTTCGAGATCGACGACGCGCGCCGGCTGCCGATCCCGTTCACGTTCGCCGATTTCGACATGCAGCTCGAGGTCGAGCTCGGCGAGGGCGCGATCGTCGACCTGGTCGTGCGCCGCGTCGAGCCGCGGGTGATCGGCAGCGAGATCGTGCCGTTCCACGGCCGATTCAGCGTGTTGCGGTTGTCGGCCGATCGCGCCGGGCCGCCGTGGCTGTCGCGCACCGAGGCGTTGCTCGGCGATCGCGGCGCCGGCGGCGTCGACCTCGCTCCGGGTCACACCGCGACCGTCTGGCTGCGCGGTCGCGGCCGCTGGCTCGAGGCCAACGTCGCCGGTAGGCGGCTGCCGCGGTTTCTCGCCGAGGACGAGTTCGGTTCCTTCCTCGTCGTCGCGCGCGGAGGGCGCGCGGTGGTGCGCAGCGTCGCGATCACGCCGGTGCCGCGCGCTGCGCCGTGGCTCGCGACGCGCGGCGGCTGGGTCGGGCTCGGCCTGCTGCTCGGCGCGCTCGCGGCGGCCGTGCTGG
>JAGQRB010000750.1 GCA_020425925.1 Planctomycetota bacterium | reverse complement strand
GGCTCCGACGCGACGGATCAGCCGCGCGGCGCACCCGGGTTCTGCCGGAACGCCGCGAGGTGTTCGAGCTGCTTCCAGGCCGCGAACTCGGTGAACAGGCGGTTGCGCTCGAGGATCACCGGCTTCATGCGGTCCTCGATCACCCCCCGCGCCTTGTCGAACAGCCGCACGTTGTCCGCGATCTCGCGGAAGTAGGTCTTCCAGACGTACTTCTCCTTCTTGCGGCCGAGCAGGCCGAGGTACGCCGAGTAGAACAGCGAGACGAACGCCGGCGCGACGTTGTCCTTGTGCATCGTGAACTTCGTCCCGGCCTCGGCGCCGACGCCGAGCGTCGCGCCGGCCTCGACCTTGAGGCTGGTGCCGCCGAACAGCGTGCTCTTGAACTCGAACTCCGCCTTGCCGCCGATGCCCGCGGTCAGCGCGCCCTTGGCCTCGGCGGCGAGGATCTCGTAGCCCTGGATCTTCAGCGTCGCCTTGGCCTCGCCGACCAGGCGCGCACCGGCGAATGCCTCGGCCGAGGCCTTGACGGTCACCTGGCCGACCGACACCGAGATCTCGCACTCGCCCTTGGCCATCGCCCCGGCGAACGCCTCGGCGCTGGCCTCGCAGAGGAACACGTCGGCGCAGTCGATCGTCGCCGAGCCCTTGAGCTTGATGCCGATCTCGGCCTCGACCGTGCCCTTCGCGAACGCGCCCTGGCCGGCGCTGAAGCCGGCACTGCCCTCGGCCTTGGCGCGAATCCCGGCCCAGGCCTCGGCGTCGAGCGTCGCCTTGAACCCCTTGAACTCGAGCTCGCACTGGCCCTTGGCCTCGACGCCGTAGGCCGCGGTCGCCTCGGCCTTGACCGCCTTCTTGAAGCGCTCGTCGGTCCACACCGTCTCGTGCGAGCGTTCCTTCACCACGCCGCGGCTGAACGAGGTCTTGAGCACCTCGGGCGCCATCACCGAACCGACCTTCTCGGCATCGGCGCAGAGCACCTCGAGGATCAGCCGCACCTTCGCGCTCGGTGCGTTGGCGAGGTACTGAAACATCAGCGACTGCCCCTCCTGGTGTTCGGGGAACGCCGAGGCGCCGCGACGCCAATAGTTGACGACCCGCAGCTTCTCGTCGAGCAGCTCGAGCTTGCCGCTCAGCAGCTCGTGGCGATCCAGCAGGTTGTTCAGGTCCGACTCGGGCCCGGGGGTCTTCGGCGGCGCGCCGAACTGTTTGCGGCACGCGTCGGCGAACCAGCGGATGCTGGTGTCGGCGCGCGCGGCGTCGATCGCCGCCTGCGGCCCCACCTGGCCGGCGAGGATCTTCTTCTGGACGTGCAGCAGCCGGTAGAACTCGTCGACCAGACCGATGCGCTGCTGCTTCGGCGGACCGCCCATCATCGAGCTCTTGCCGAGCTGCTGCAGCCACCGCGGCAGCTCGGTCTGGAACTGGACGGGGGCCAGCTCGACCCACTCGACCTTGTACTTGTTCTGCGGGGACGCCGAGTTCAGGGCTTCGAACATGAGATCGGATCGGGCGGGGCGAGCAGCGGGCGGACAGACGAGAACAACGACATCGACCGGCCCGGCGTTGCAGTGGAATCTATCCGGGTCGGGAACGGTGCGGGCGGCCGGCGCCGAATCGATCGGGCTCACTCGACCCGGATCATCACCGAGTTGGTCGGCACGGCACCGAGCGCGTTGGCGCCGGGATCGAGCGACAGCCACGCCGCGAACAGCTCGACCCCGACGAACGCCGGTGACGTCGGGATCGCGAGCGCGAAGGTCGCGCCGCCGAGAAAGTCGGTGGCGACCCAGGTCGCGAACTCGGGCGATGTCGCGATCCGACAGTCCGTCGGCCCACCGAACTGCTGCAGGCCGACCGGCAGCGTGAACGCGCCGAACTGCGTCCACGAGAAGCCGAGCAGGCAGAACGCCGAGCCGCCGTAGAAGTAGCGCCCGCCGTTGGTGAGGTGGACGTCGACGACGCCGCCGAGCGCCGGGTTGCCGGTCGCGCTGATCAGCGGCGGGCCGTTCCATCCGGGACAGGTGCTGTCGCCGAACACGACCAGGTTGGAGGCGCCGCCACCGCCGCTGCGCAGGCGCGTGATCTCGGCGAGCAACGCGTTCTTCGCGGCCACCACCGCCGGGTTCGCGCTCGCGATCAGGTTGCTCTGCTCCCACGGATCGGCCTGCAGATCGAACAGCTCGTCGGCGCCGGTCCAGCGGTGGATCAGCTTGTAGCGCGCGTCGCGGATCGTGGCGTGGCCGTTGCCGTTCGGTGCCGGCCAGGCGGTGCCGGTGAACTGCTCGGTGAACGCGTACTGACGCAGCGGCGTCTGGTTCGGATCGGTCAGGTAGGGCACCAGGCTGACGCCGTCGACGTCCTCGAACGGCGCGATCGCGCCGTTCGCGCCGGCGAGCTCGAGCACGGTCGCGAACACGTCGACCGCACACGCCAGCGCCGCGACCTCACGCCCCGGCTGCTGTACCGCCGGTCCGGCGACGATCAGCGGCACGTTGACGCCGCCCTCGTACGGCGTGCCCTTGCTGCGGGTGCCGTCGAACGGCGCCACCGACTGTCGCTGCACCGAGCCGTTGTCGCCGAGGAAGATCACGTTGGTCGACGCCATCACCGCCGGACCGAGCGTCGTGAACAACCGACCGATCTCGCTGTCGAGCGACTCGACCATCGCGCGGTAGAACGGGATGTTGGCCGGCGTGTGGGTCGTCGGCTGCGGTGTCAGGCCGGTGAGGTTCTGGGTGTGCAGGTGCGCCGGCGGCGCGTGGTAGGGAATGTGCGGCGCCTGGTAGGTCAGCACGCAGAGCCACGGCGTCGAGCGGGCCTGGATCCATGCCAGCGCGTCGTCGGTGTTCTGGATCGTGCAGTAGGTCGTGCTCGGGGCGGCGACGCCATCGACGACGCGGGTCCACTGGAAGTAGCTCGGAATCTGACCCTCGAGCGAGCCGGCGTAGTGCGAGTAGCCGCCGATGCTGCGCGGCACGTCGATCGGTTGGAACGCGTCGTGCAGATGCCACTTGCCGATCAGCGCGTGGGCGTAGCCCGAGCCGGCGGCGTCGAGGCGTTCGGGCAGCGTGCGTTCCGCGGCCTGCAGCAGGCCGACGTTCTGCGGGCTCTGGGTGTGGCCGATCCAGCGGCCGACGAGCGTGCGGAACGGATAGCGGCCGGTCTGGATGCAGGCGCGCGTCGGCGAGCAGCTCGGGTTGGCCCAGGCGTTGCGGAACAACACGCCGCCCTGCGCGAGCGCGTCGAGGTGCGGCGTCGGCGGCGGATTGGTGCCTTCGCCGTAGACACCGACGTAGTCGACCCCGAGATCGTCGGCGACGATCACGAGGATGTTGGCGTGCTGCGCCGGCAGGGCGACGACCGGCAACACGGTGACCAGGATCAGGACCAGCGGGATCAGGGCTCTCGGCATGGCATCGCGGTGGGCGGAAGCGAACGCGGAACCTTGCGCCGCCGGGCGCTCCGGGTCAATCGCCGCCAACGGCAGGGTTTTTCGTTGGCCGGGGGGCACCCGAACGGCGCCCTACGGGTCGCCCCTGTCCGACCGCAACTCTCGACCGATGCATTTCGCCCCGTTCCGTACCGTTCCGTTCCTGACCCTGCTGGCCCTGCCCGCCATTGCCCAGACGACGGTCCATCCGCTCGTCGCTCCTCGCGCGAACTACACGGTCGTCGCCGGCAGCGACACCGGCGCGCCGAGCGCGCGCATGTGGGGCGGCAGCGCGACCGACGGCACCCGGCTGTTCGTGTTCGGCGGCCGCACCTCGCCCGCCGGCGCCGCCGGCAGCGTCTACTTCAACGGCCTCTATGCCTTCGACACGGTGACCGGTAGCTGGACGACGTTGTCGCCCGAGGGCGATCCGAACGCACCGGCGAACGGTTTCCGCCAGGCGATGGCCTACGACCCGAGCGGCAACCGCCTCGTGATCGTCGGCGGCGCCTCGGCCGCCGGGGTGTTCCCCGCGTTCGGCACGACCCACGTGTTCGACCTCGCCACCAACACCTGGAGCACGATCGCGAACCCGACGCCGGGCACGACCGGGCCGCAGGAGCACCTCGACGGCAAGCTCGCGTTCGACGCGGCGAGCGGCAGCCTCGTGCTGTTCGGCGGCACGATCGCCGCGGGCGCCACCGGCCGGATGGGCGAAACCTGGCTGCTGTCGGGCACGACCTGGACCCCGGTGACCGGACTCACGGCCGGCGTCGATCGCCCGTCCGACCGCGCGCTGCACGCGATGGCGGCCCGGTCGGCCCCGTACGGCGACGTCGTGCTGGTCGGCGGCCGCGACACCGCCGACGCGATCCAGAACGACACCTGGCGCTGGGACGGTGTGACCGGCACGTGGTCGCAGATCACCCCGATCAACGCGACGGTGCCGGTGTCCTGGGCCAGCGGCAACGAGGTGGTCTACGACGCGTTGCGCGAAGTGCTCGTGATCAACAACGGTCCCGGCACCGGGATCGCGCCGTCGAACACGACGTCGGGGAGCACCGGCTGGGTCAGCGAGTACGACTGCGTCGTGAACGAGTGGCGCGCGTTCGGCGTCAACACCACGACGCAGGGCAGCAGCGACCCGATCGTCGGCAACGTGCAGCGCTTCTTCTCCGCGTTCGTCGCCGGCAAGGTGCTGCTGTGGGCCGGCCAGAACACCAATACGATCGGCGACGCCGACCTCACCAAGGTCAAGGAGTACCAGGCCGACCCGCTCGCCAGCGCGACCCCGTACGGCAGCGGCTGCAACGGCCTCGCGCTCGCCGCCGGCTCGAACCCGTGGGGCGGCCGCACCTGGTCGCTGACCGGCTCGGGCTTCGGCCCCACCGCGGTCGGCGCCCTCGGTATCAGCCTGGCGCAGACGGCGCTGCCGCTGCCTTCGCCCGGCCTCTCGGGTTGCGACCTGCTGATCGACACCAACCTGCTGCTGACCGCGGTACTGCTGCTGCCGTCCGCCGGCTCGGCCTCCTACTCGCTCGCGCTGCCGCTCGACGCGAGCTTCGGCGGACTGCCGCTCGACGGGCAGATGTTCGCACTCGACAGCATCGGCGTGACGAGCAGCAACGGCATCGCCGGCGTGCTCGGCGCCAACTGAGGCGCGGCGGCGAGGCGAACCCTTGCCTCGCCGCGCAGCCGCCCCGACGATGCCGGGGTGGAAGAGGCACGTCCCGCACCTCCGAGCCGCCGGCCGACCGCCGCCCCGATGCCCGACGCGATCGCGTTCGGCACGGTGCGCTGGCTGGTCCTCGTGCTGAAGTGGCAGCTCGGCATCGGCATCGTGCTGGTCCTGCTGCCGCTCCGCGCGTTCCCGTGGGCGACGATGCACAGCCTGCTCGGCGGCCTGTTCACCGACCTCTGCTGGTGGGAAGCGATGTTCGTGACCGCGGGCGCCTACGCCGCGGCTTGGAGCCTGATGTTCATCGCGTCGCTGCTGGCGATGGACAGCAAGAGCCGCTGCGACCTGTCGCGCTTCGCCTACCCAGTCGACAGCCGCGTGCCGCCCGGACATGCGCCGCGCTGGGCGCAGCGGTTCTTCCGGATCCCGTTCGGCGGCGCACAGGTCGTCGTGATGCACGCGATCACCGCGCCGACCTGGCTCGCGCTGGTGCTGACCTCGCCGAGCCCGCTGCCGACGCTCGGCGGCGTCGCGGCCGGCCTGCTGCTCGGCGACCTCGTGCGCGCGACGATCAGCCTGCCGGCGTTGCTCTCGGTCGATCGGCCGACGTTCGCATGGCACGACCTCGGCGCCCGCCTGCTGCACGGCGCGCTGGCGTGGATCGAGCCGCTGCGGGCGCTGGTGCGCCGCGCCCGAATCGCCCTCGCCCGACCGTTCCGCTGGTTCGCGGCGGATCTCGTGGTCGAGCCGACGACGCCGGAGTGGCACGGCCGCAGCCTGCTGCATTCGCACCACTTCTTCGCCATCACCGCGTCGATCGGCCTGGCCGCGCTGCTGGTGACGCTCGGCGCGATGTTCGAGCCACCGACCGCGGCCGAGATCCCGGCCGCGATGCTGCTCTACGTGCTGCTGACCTTCGTGATCTGGTGCTTCGGCGCACTCGACTTCTACCTCGGTCGCCGCGGCATCCCGGTGCTGCTCGTGCTGCTCGTCGCGGTGTCGATCGAGAACCAGACCGGCTCGGGCAGCCACGAATACGAGGTCCAGGCGACCCCGCAGGGACAGCTGCCCTCCCCCGTCGAGGCGGTGCGGCAGCGCCACAGCGGCGACAACCTCGTCGTCGTCTGCGCTGCCGGCGGCGGCATCTTTGCCGCCGGTTGGACCACGACGACGCTGCAGCAGCTCGTCGCGGCGAGGCCGCGGCTCGCGAACGAGATCTGTGCCGTCAGCGGGGTATCGGGCGGTGCGGTCGGTTTCGCGTTCCTGGTCGACGAACTGCATCGCGGCAGCACCGACCTCGCGACCGTGGCGTGGCGAGCACGCCAGTCGAGCCTGTCCGCCGTGACCTGGGGCCTGGTCTACTCCGATCTCGTGCGGGCGGCGACGTTCGGTCTGTCGTCGGGGCTGTACGCCAAGGACCGCGGCGCCTACCTCGACCGCAAGTGGCAGGCGATCGCGCGTTCGCGGCCGTCGGCCGCCGCGATACCGTCGCCCTCGGACACCGTCACGCCGACGCTGCGAGAACTCGCCGACTCGATCCGCGCCGGCACGATCCCGGTGCCGATCCTCAACGCCACCGCGATGGAGACCGGTCGCCGGGTCATGATCGCGCCGATCCGGTTCGCCGCGCCGGCGCCCAGTACCGCCGGACTGCCCGCACCGCGAGCCGACACGCTGTCGGAGTACCTCGCCGGCGCCCGCGGCGTCGACCTGCCGTTCTACGACGTCTCGCTGTGGACCGCGGCGCGGCTGTCGGCGACGTTCCCCTACGTGACGCCGGCGGCGCAGTCGAACCTCTACGCCGGCAACCCCACCCGCCACCACATGATCGACGGCGGCTACGTCGACAACTACGGCGTCGCCTCGGCGCTCGATTTCCTCGAACCGGTGATGGCGGCGCGCGAGGCCGACCTGCGGGCGCGCGCCGACGGCGCGCCGAACACGACCGACGAGCTCGCGTTCACCCGCGTCGCGATCGTGCAGCTGCGGGCGTTCCCGGTCGCCGATCCACACGTCACGGCGCCGGCTTCCGGCACGCTCGCCGCGGTACTCGGGCCACTGATCGGCGTCACCGCGATCCGTGACGGCCAGGCGGTGGCACGCAACGAGGTCGAGCTGCGGTCCTTCACCGAACGCTGGGGCCGCGTCTTCGGCGACGAGGTCAGGATCCGATCGTTCGTGCTCGAGCCGCCGGGCGACGACGTCGACGGGCCGCTGTCGTGGCACCTCACCGACGCCGACCAGCACAAGCTCGACGGCTGCTGGACGGACTTCGACCCCAGGCTGCCGATCGAGCAGCGCTCCGAACTGACGCAGGCGTGGTGCGAGCTCGCGGACTTCCTCGAGGGCCGCTGAACCGCCGAAGACCATGAGCGCCCGCGGGCCGCGCTACTGGCGCTCGATCGGCACGTCGAGTTCGGTCAGACCGGCGGCAGGCACGGCGATCTCGGTCCCCGGCGGCGGCGCGCCCGCGACCTTGCCCGGCCAGCACTGCAGCCGGTAGTCGCCGGCGGGCACACCGAAGAAGCACAGCGCGCCGTCGCGAGCGTGCACGGCTTCGTGCCGGAACCCACTGACCGCGCTCAGCCAGGCCTTCTGGACGGCGCCGCGATCGAGCGCTCCCCCACCGATCGCCACGGGCCGAACGCGCACCACGGCCGGCAACTCGAGGTCGCGCTCGATCGCGCCGGGACCGAGCGCGATCGTTCCGAACGCGACTCGTGCACCGGTCGCGAAGCGCACCGAGACCGAGTACTCGCGCGGCGCGACGCGCACCGCGAATGCGCCGCCGTCGCCGACCTCGTGCATCGAACCGATACCGTCGGCCACCAGCTCGACGCCGACGCGCATCGCGACCGCGAGCGGCGTGCCGTCGGGCAACAGCACGCGGCCGCGCCATTCGCCCGCCGTCGCCGGCACGCCGAGCACCACCTCGCGGACCTCACCCGCGCCGAGCTCGACCCCGACGTCGGCGGTCCGGTCGGCGAAGTCCGCGGCCGGCGCCGCGCGCAGCGAATAGGTGCCGCCGCAGAGCGCCGTGAACTCGAAGTGCCCGACGGCATCGGCCGTCGTGCTGCCGACGAACTGCAGGCCCGTCAGCATGCGGCCGTGGTTCCAGATCGCGACCTGCCAACCCGGCGCGATTCGACCGGCTGGCCCGAAGACCTGACCGCGCACGGTCGCCTGTCCGAGCACGACCCGGCAGCGCTGCGTGCCGTGCGCTGCCGGCAGCACGACGCGGAACCGGCGCACGGCGCCACCGACGGTCGCGATGCCGACCTCGTACTCGCCGGCTGCCAGGGCTTCGAAGCGGAACGTCCCGTCGTCGGCGATCGCGACGCGGTGCACGTTCGCCGCCGCATCCCAGACCTCGGGTCCGTCCCACGGCAAGCCGCCGGCGTCCTGCGCGCACGCGAAGGCGCGCCCACCGCGGACCGGGTCGAGCCCCTGCAGCACGATGCCGGCGATGACGCCAGGCGGCTCGTCGGCGGCGAACGGGCGCAGCTCCGCCTCGGTCGGATCGCGGTAGGGCGGCGTCGGGGTCGGCGCTGGGCTCGGCGCATTCGCCGGCTCGGCGACTCCGATCGCGATCGGGTCGCGTTCCGGCGCACGATCCGCAGGCGCCGACACGACCGCGGTCGACGACGACGGCGGGTCGGGCGGGGGCGCAGCGGTGCCGGCCGCGTTCCATCGCAGCCACCAGATCGAGCCGAGCGCGACCAGCATCGCGGACGCGAGAGCGAGCTTCTTCACCAGCAGACCTCCGCCGAGCGGAATCGCGAACGCCGACCACCGCCGGTCGCCGTAGTCGCGGTCGAGATCGGCCCGAACGCGTGCGACGCCGCGCCGCAGCCGCGACCGCACGGTGTCGACGGGCGCGCCGGTCGCGCTCGCGATCGCCGCGACCGGCCGATCCTCGAACCAGCGCAACCAGACCGCGGTGCGGAACGGCTCGTCGAGCGCCGCAACCGCGGCCACGATACGCCGCCGCAGCTGTTCGCGCTGGAACAGCTCGTCGGCAGCCGGTGCAGTGCGGAG
>JAGQRB010000749.1 GCA_020425925.1 Planctomycetota bacterium | reverse complement strand
TGGCGATGATCGACGGCGAGCACTTCCATCGCGCCGAACGCGACTTCCGGGTCGAACGCGACCTGCGGCTCGAGCTCGCGGTGCCGGCGACCGCGGCGCCCGGCGACGAGGTCGAGATCGGCGTCGTCGCGCGCGATGCCGAGGGGCGGCCGGTGACGGCCGAGCTGTCGCTGGCGCTGGTCGACGAGGCCCTGCTCGCGATCGCCGGGCCGGGCGCACCTGCGATCGTGCCGTTCTTCCGCGGCGAGCTGCGCGAGACCGAGTTCCGCACCGCGTCGAGCTGCACCTGGAGCTACCGCGGCGCGAGCCGTCCGGTCAACGACGAGCTGGTCGCCGAGGAACGCCGCGCGGAGCTCGAGCGCGAGGTCGCGGAGCAGCAGCGCCTGCTGGTACGCGGGTTCGCCGGCGACGAACTCGACGAGCGGCCGTCGGTGTTCCTGACCCAGAACGAGGCCCTCGGTGGTGCGGTGGCCTTCGATCGCCGGCAGCTCGGGCTGGAGTCGCTGTCGCAGGTGCAGTCCGCGACCGCGCTGCCGAGCCTCGACTGGCAGGCCGTCGTCGCCGGCCAGTTCGGCGTCGCCGGCTACTTCCCCGCCACTCGCGACCCGGCTGCCGCGAGTGGCAACCGCCGCACGGATTTCCGCGAGACCGGCGCCTGGATCGCGCAGCTCGCCACCGACGCCGATGGCCGCGCCAGCGCGACGGTGAAGCTGCCCGACTCGACGACCGCGTGGCAGGTCCGCGTCGCCGGCGTGACGCTCGCGACCGAGGTCGGCGAGGCGACCGCGACGTTGCACAGCAAGCGCGCGCTGCAGGTCGGCATCGTCGCTCCGCCACTGCTGCTCGAGGGTGACGAGGCCGATGTGCGCCTCACCGCCCACAATCTCGGTGCTGCGGCGGTCGAGCTCGAGCTGCTCTGGCAGCTCGCCACCGGCGAGCGCGGCAGCGCCGAGCAGCAGCTCGCGGCCCAGACCGAGGTCGAGCGCCTGCTGCACGTCGCCGCCGGCACCGGCGAGCTGCGCGAGCTCGAGCTCGCGCTCAGCGGCCGTGCCGCCGAGCTCTCCGACGAGGTGCGCGCGGCGATCCCGATCGTGCCGTTCGGCATCGAGATGCAGGACGGCGCCGCCGGCAGCACCCGCGATCGCGCCCGACTGCTGCTCGGGCTGCCTGCCGGTCGCGAGTACTCGGCGCTGGCGCTGACGATCGACGTCGGTCCCGATCCGGGGCGCGATCTGATCGCCGCCGCGCTCGATCGCGGCTATCTGCCGCACAACTGCCGCATGACGCAGGGCACCAATCTGGCGCTCGCGGCGCGTGGCGTCGCGGCGCTGCAGGTGCTCGACTACGTCGAAGCCGCCGGTTCGGCGAGCCGCGTCGAACGCGACAGTCTGCGCCAGGCGGCGCGCGGCGTCGTCAGCGCGCTCGTCGGCCATCAACGCGACGACGGCGCGTACACCTGGGCCGGCCGCAGCAACCCCGATCTGCGCAGCACGTGCGCCGCGGTGCGGCTGTTCGCCGCGGCGCGCGCGCACGGCTTCGAGGGCACCGACGAGGCGTTCCATCGCGCCGGGGAATGGCTGCAGCAACAGCTGCGGACCGCCAAGGCCGGTCCGCGTGCCGACATCGTCTGGGCGCTCGCCGACGCCGGCGAGGCGCGTTTCGAGTCGCTGAACTCGCTGCTTCGCGTGCATTCGACCCTCGAGGCCGATGATCTCGCGCGGCTCGCGCTGGCGTTCCAGCGCTTCGGCCGGCCCGAGGCAGCCGGCGAGGTGCTGGCGACGCTGCGCGATCGGCTGACGGCGCTCGAGCGCCTGCCGCTCGCGACCGTCGGCCTCGCCACCGCGGCGTTGCTCGCCAGCGATCGGCGCGACGTCGCCGGCGGGCGCGCGCTGGCGTTCCTGCTGGCGCAGCGTCGCGGCGCCGGCTGGGGCACTCCGGAGGCGACCGCGGCCGCGATCCGCGCAATCACGCTCGCCGAACGCACCGGCGCCGGCGCGCCGCGCGCGCTCGCGGTCACGGTGGCGTGCAACGGCGTGACGCTGACGCCGATC
>JAGQRB010000073.1 GCA_020425925.1 Planctomycetota bacterium | reverse complement strand
CTACCTGACGGCGATCCTCGAGCTCAACCAGCAGATCAACCTCACCGGCGTGCGCGACCCCGAGCAGGCCGTCGTGCTGCACGCGCTCGACGGGCTCGCGTTCGCATTGACCGGGCTGTCGCCGCAGCACGTGCTCGACCTCGGCACCGGCAACGGCTTCCCCGGCGTCTGCGTCGCCGCGCTGCACCCGGGCGCGAGCGTCGTGCTGATGGACAAGACCGGCAAGAAAGTGCGCGCGATCGGTTCCGCGCTGGTGACCGCGGGCTTTCACACCGTCGACGCCGTGCAGCTCGACGCGCAACAGGCGCCCGGGCTGCGGCGCGAGCTGCGCCACGCGTTCGATGTCGTCACCGCGCGCGCCGTCGGCCGCCCCGAAGTGATCGCTCCGCTCGCCGAGCCGCTCTGCCGCCCCGGCGGCCGCCTCGTGCTCTGGCTCGAACGGGGCGCCGAGCTGCCGACGAGGCTCGGCCGCTTCCGGTTCGAGGCGCGCCATGACTATGCGCTGCCGGAGCCGGCGGTGCGCGAGCGTGTGCTCGCGGTCTGGCGGCTGCGCTGAGGTCGCGCGCCGCAGATTCCTGAAACGCGCCGCCCAACGCGGACATGGTTGAGCCGTCGCCGCGACGCCCGCGGCGGTGCGCCCCGAGCCCGCCGCGGCTCGCCGACACCTCTCCGAGGCTTCGCATGCTCTCCTTTCCGTCCGTTCTGCTCGCCGCCCTGATCGCGGTCGGCGGCAGCTCCACCGCGCTGCTGCCGACCTCGGCGGCCGTCGCTGCCGCACCCGAGTTCGCCGTCACCGACGCCGAGCTCGAGATGACGATCACGCTCGATCCGATCCCGACGATCACGATCACCGGCTCGGGCTATCCGCCGGATTCGACCGTCGTGATCGGCGTGATGAACGAGAACACCAACGAGACCACGGCGATCGAGAAGGAAACCGACAGCGAAGGCAACATCCTGCCGAGCTCGACGCCGATCGAAGGCACGATCGCCGGCAGCCCCGGCGACACGATCACCGCCTGGACGGCGGATCCCGACGCCATCGTCTCCGAGGTTGTCCCGCAACCGACCGTCACCACCCGGATCATCTCGGCGCTCCGGGTGCTGATCGGGCAGCACTGAGGTCGGGCGTCGACGGAACCTACCAGTGCCCGATCACGGCCTCGGCCGCGTCGGACACGACCGCGCCGGCGGGGTTCGCCGGGACGTCGAGCACGATGGCTTGGTTGGTGAAGCGCAGGCCGACGAGGTTCGCGTCGTTCGGAACCAGCAGCAGCGACACCGCCTGCTGGTTCTGACCCGAGAGCAGGTACGACGCGTCGAGCGACACGTGCGAAGCGCAGCTCGGCATGCCGAACGATGCGAGCGACGTCGGCGCGGTACGATTCCAGCCGAACACCATGATCGCCGCGTCCTGTGGCAGGTCGAACAGGGTGACCTGCAGCGTCGCGCCGATGCGCGGCGTGTCGCGTGGCACGAGGCGAGCGGGCGGGAGCGTGCCGGCACAGCCCGGCGCGTAGCCGATGTAGGTGCTCGTTGGGCCGATGCGCGTGATCACGTCTGCATCGCCGCACGAATCGATGCCGACGTAGGACGTGCCGGGCTCCAGCGGCGGGGTTTCGACCAGCCAGGGATAAACCGCACCGACCAGGAAGACTTCACCGTCCGAGCGGCGCACGGCGCCGACCCCGGTCGTGGAGCCGCCCGTGACCTCGACGTAGTACATCCCGACCGGGAGGCTCGGGAACGTGTAGTTCCCGCCGAACGTGCCCCATGGCACCACCACGCCATCCGACCGCAGCAGCAATGCGAAAAAGGGTCCGGCAGCAACCTGGACGTATCGCAGGCCCGGCGGCAAGGACGGGACAGGACCCGGAAACGCACCCGGGTTCGATACGACCGTGCCGTCCGATCGGAGGAACACTATGGCGCTGTAGTAGTTCGACACACTCGTGTACCGAACCCCCGAAGGCAGCGCCGGGATTGCAAGCTGACCGTAGGTGTTGTCACCGACGCCGAGCGCCACGCCATCCGAGCGGACGAGGAGGGTGTTGCCCCCCGAGACCGAGAAATCGATGTAGCGCGTCCCAGGCGGCGATCGCGGAATGTCGCACTGGCCAACGCTGTTGTCCCCCGAGGCGATCACCATGCCGTCCGAGCGCAGCGCCGCCATGTGATAGTCACCCGCGTCGATGCTCTCGTAGCGCATCCCGGACGGCGCCGGCGGCGGCGTGACCGACTCGACGACGCCGTCGCTGCCGAAGACATCGATCGCCCCATCCGAGAACAACATCGCGCAGTAGGTCTCACCGGCGGCCGCGTCGACGACGCGCGATGTGCCGGCGGGCAGGCTGGGAGCGCCCTGCTCGAGGAAGCCGTTGGTGCCCCAGGTGACGAGGCTGCCATCCGCCATCCGAGCAATCGCGTGCGAGAAGCCGCACGCAATCTCCTCGCACTGAGCTGACCCCGGCACCACGGGGGTAGGGAACATCGCGGCGAAACTGCTCGGCCAGACCACGAACACGCCGTCCGACCGCCAAGCAACACCAAACGCGCCGCCCGCGCCACAGACTTCGTAGCGCAACCCGAACGGGAGGGCTGGAACATTACACTGACCGTAGGTGTTGTCGCCCCACGCGACGATCTCGCCGTCGGAACGCGTGGCTAGCACGTGATCATTGTGGAGACTGAAGTCCTCGTAACGCATTCCGGTCGGCAAAGGCGGAACGCTACCAATAGCAAATCTATTAGCTCCCCAATGCATCAGAGTCCCGTCCGACAAAAGGGCCATCGACTCCTGACTCCTTGCCTGCGCCTCGAGAAACGAAGCTCCAGCCGGCAACGCAGGCACATTGCATTGCCCGGCAGTGTTGTCCCCCGCGGCAGCGAGAACACCATCGGAGCGCAGCAGGAGCATGTGCGTGCCGCTCTTACTTACCTGCGTGTAACCTGCTCCGGTTGGAAGAGGAGGCACAGGGGGAATCGATGGACTACTACCCCACGTGATGGCGAACCCATCCGAACGCGAAGCCAGAGCCCACGTGGCTGACACATCCATATCCGCATACACCACACCGGGAGGAAGTGGCGGCGGTATCGCGGTTCCACCTGAGGATCCCTGCACGAAGATTCGGCCGTCATTCCTCAGCACGGCGCTGGTCCAACCAACCGCCGCCACCTTCTGCGCGGCAATCGCTCGCGCAGCTGTGTCGCAGGCCGACTCAGGGAAACGTCGCACCGAGCATGGCTGCGGAACGCCCTGCGCCTCGCAACCTTCGATCCCGATAGCCACGATCGCGGCAACGCCCGCTGCGGCGCTCACCTGTTGCAACAAAGTCATCTGCACACCTCGTCGTGAAGAACCGTCACCGGCCGAAGCCGGCGGCGGCAGTCTCGTCATCAGTAGTCGATCCAGAGCGCCGGGCTGCCGCTCCCGTTACCGTTCGCCACCGGCAGGCACGGCGTCGCGCTGAACGGATTGCCGCCGGGAATCGTCGCCGCCGGCTGGAAGCAAAGCAGCTGCGCCGTCATGCGCACGGCCCCCGCCGGCAGCGGGCTCGCCAACGGAAAGACGAGCGGCTGGTCGATCGACACCCCGACCGGGAAGACCACGGTCGACGGATCCGTCGTCCACACCTCGAGCCCGTCCGGCAACGAGAAGAAGGGCGGCGTCGTGTTCGGGAAGCCGAACTGCAGCGCGGTCAGGTTGAGGGTCGCTCCCGGCGTCGGACGCGAGACCAGGATCGCCGTGCCCACGGCGCCGGCCGCCGCGTCGCCGAGGAAGTCGATGTTCATGCGCGGCAGCACCGGCACCGCTCGCCCGATGCGATCCCCGAACGCGGTCAGCGCGCAGAACGGCGAAGTCCCTCCGGTGAAGCCGGCGATCGGGAACGGGCCGAACGGGGCCGGTACCGCCGGACCAGTCCCATCGGTGCGGCCGACGCCGAGTCCCGTCGCGTTGACCGGCAACAGGTCGAGCGTCGTGCGCACGGCCTCGAAACCAGGCACCTCGGGCGCCAGGCCACCACCCAGGAACGGGTAGTCGGTCGATGACGTCGTCCCGACGACGTTCACCCGCGACCGCTCGTCGATCGCGATGCCGCCGCCAGCCGGGCCACCGAGCGCAAAGTCCTGCCAAACCAAGGTCAGCGTGGCGTTGATCGGGCCGACTGCGGTCGGAAGGTCGAACCCGCCGCCGCTGATCTGGCCGCTCGTGAGCGCTTGCATCGCTCCGGTCGAGTTCGGATGGAAGTAGCTTCCCACATCGAAGTTCACACCAGTGCCCACCGGTCCGCGGTCGGTGAAGCCCACGACCGAGAAGTGATCGTCAAACTCGTTCCACGATCGGACACCCGTGAGGCCATCGTCTCCGTCGCCGCCATGGTAGGAGCCGGAGAGCAGCCCGATGCCGGCGGACGGATCGTCGACACAGACGAGGACCAGCCCGTCCGTCATCCCGCTCAACACCGGGTCGGGGCCGGGAATCGAAACGGTAGCAAGCGCCATGTCGTCGTCGGTCGACCCGACGACCGCGTAGGCATCGTTCGCGCCACCGAAGTTGAAGTTGCGTTGCACGACGACGTCGCGGAAGACCGTGTGGGTCGCCGGTTCCGCATCGAGTTGCCCCACCGACTCACTGCCGTCGAGGATGAGCGGCGCGGCGGGTGTCGCCGTCGCGTCGAACGACATCACGACCCCGAGGCAGTACTGACCGGCAGTGCCGAGGCAGGCCCCGTTCGTGAGCGGGAACGTGAACGGCCCCGGGCCGGCGGCGCCACCCGTGGCGGTGCTGCCGACGACGACGAAGCGCTCTTCGCTCGATTCGTCGATGCCGAACAGACCATCCTGCTGCGCGCCGCCGACGACCGAGAGGAACTCGAGCACCTCGGCACCGGCGACGGGGCCTGCGTTGTGCGGCCGCACGAGGCGACCGACGAAGCCGTCCCACTGGCCGGCGCCGTTGTCCTGCGCGCCACCGGCCGGTAGCGAGCAGGCCGTGGCCCCTGGCGCCGCGAACGCGCTCGCCAACGGGGTCGTGAGCTCGCCGTTCGGCATCGGGTTGCCGTGCGACGTGATGCCGCAAAACGTGATCACGTCCTCCACCATCGTCTCGTCCTCGGTCACGACGCGAACCGCGACGTCGGTGACCGCGCTGCTCCAGACGCCGGTCGCGCCCGGGAAGTGGTGGGTGAATAGCAGTGTCCCGGTGCCGTCGAAGACCATCAGGAAGCCGTTCGCGTTCGTGCCGCTCGCGAGGCCGCCGATGTTGCCGGTCTGGCTGAGCGGGAGTTGCTCGTCGTAGCTCTCGCCGCAGACGACGATGCGGGTGTCGAGGGGGTCCTCTTCAGGCCAGACCGACACAGCGCGCAGGTTGGTAGCCCGGGTGTCGTCCTGTTCCATGGGATTCTGCGTGATCCCGTAGATGAATCGTTGGATCGGGGCGAGAGGCACGGGGCGAACGACTTGCAGCATGCCGACCTGTCGCGATTCCGGCACACCCGAGAAGTCGAAGCCGGGGACTCCCGCCGGGATAGCCGCGCTGTTGGAGAAGATCGGCATGATCAAGGTATTCGCCACCTCGATCGTCCCCACCGTGTAGACCCGCCCGTCACCGGGCGACTTCGTGTCCACCCAGAACTCGTCGAACGCGAGGAGCGGCTCCGGCCCGCCGATGTTCAACGTGTGGTCATGCGTCGACACGCGCATCTGCGGCAGCAGGTCCTGCGCATCAGCCGCCGCCGCAAGAACCAGCGCGGCACCCGCCGCGATCAGGCCCTGCGTACAGACATGAGTCGTGAGTCGTGAGTCGTGAGTCGTGAGTCGTGTAACTCATGGCTTCCTCACTCGCGGCCCGAATGCGCCGATCTTGCTTGGTCGGGAGCTGCCCCAGGCTGGGGCACAACGCGCCCTACGCTAGCGAGACTCTACCTTCGCACCGGACCGAAGTGACACCCCCGTAGGCGGACTCCCCGAGGTCGTCAACCACCCCCCAAGCGTCGAACAGCCAATGGCAACGGCGGATCAGTCACGAGCCGGATCTCGAACAAGCGCGCAAGTCGAGCCGCTAGGCCGCATTGTCGAAGTAGTCTGTTCCGCTCGCGACCGCGGCAAGCCTGTCCGTCGGCCGGATCGCCCGAACGAACTCTTCACACGACACGCACAGCACTCCCTGCTTGCGCAATCGCTCCGCACCGCGATGGACCCGCACGCGCTCGGCCTCGGGGTATTCCTCGCCCAACGCGAGCAGGCTGCGGTCGATCCGTCAATTCGGCTGCCGATTTCACGACTCCACCGCAAATCTGCAATCCCACCGCGCCGCACGAGGCGCCCCGCGCGGCACCCCCTCTACTGCAGCACCGCCGTCACCGCCGCGCTGTGCGCGAACCCCAGCTGCGCCGCCGGATCGAACACGCCGAACTGGAACGACACCGGCAGCCCGCTCGCCGCCGGCAGGTTCGGCACAAAGAACGTATGACTCAGCGCCCCCGCCAGCGGGCTGGTGTGCAGCCAAGGCTGCACCAGCAGCACGACCTCGCCGGTGACGAAGACGTCGCCGAAGGGGAACGACACGCCGCCCGGGATCGGCCAGCCGATCAACAGCAGCGCCGGCTGGCCGTAGGCGGCGTTGTCGAGCCAGACGTCGACCGGGCTGCCGAGCGCAGGCCACCCCGACAGGCCGATCGTCGGATCGCCGTAGACGCCGGGCCGCGCGCTGCCGTAGGCGTTCGTGCTGCCGGCGGCGTAGGGCGCAAACAGCCGGAACTTCGCCGCCAGCGTCGCCTGCGCGTGCCACGTGCTGCCGTCCGACACCCGGACCTCGCTCAGCACGTTGCTCGCGCTCGTCGCCGCGACCGAGTGCTGATGGAACATGCCCTGCACGCGCCAGACCAGGAAGTAGTCGGTGTTGGCAGCGAGCACCGCCGGCTGCTGCAGCCGCGCGCCCTGCCAGCAGCGCGCGTGCACCGTCGACCACGAGCCCGGCTGACCGACCAGTGCCGCCGGCAGCCCGGTCGCGCCGTCGCGGGTGCGGATCTCGAGCGTGTGCGTCGCCGGCGGCTGGTTGCCGGTGAAGACCTGTGCCGCGTCGATCGTCACCGCAGCGGGCGCCGTGAAGCGGAACGCGAGCACGCTCGCCGGCCAGCCGACGGCGTTGTTCCCGTACGACAGGTCGTCGTTCTGCGCCAGTACGAGCTGCTGAGCCGCGACGCTCGCGGCGGTCAGCAGGAACGCGACGAGGTGACGGGATCGCATCCCGCGATTGTCCTACAGGCAGAGCAGGAACGCGACCAGGTCGTCCTTCTCCTGCCGTTCGAGCCCGAGCTCGAGCACGAGATCGAAGAACTCGACCGCGTCGTGCAGCGTCGGGCAGCGGCCGTCGTGCAGGTAGGGCGGCGAGTCCTTGATGCCGCGCAGCGGGAACGTCTTGATCGGGCCCTCCGGGCGGCCCTTGTAGAAGCGCTCGACCTGCAGGTCGTGCAGGTAGTCGTCGACGAACGCCGGGCCGCTGTGGCACTGCGCACACTTCGCCTTGCCCCAGAACAGCGCCTCGCCGCGCAGCTCGCTCGCGCTCGCCTTGCTGCGGATCAGCCGGTCGAGCGGTCCGAGCTTCGGTGCCGGCGGGTAGTCGAGGATCGAGTTGAAGTCCCCCATCCGGTTGGTGACCTGCCGCTGCACCGAGCGCGGGCCGATGTTCTGCATCATGCCGGGGTCGCCGTCGAAGTACTCCTCGACCTCGGCGAAGTGGTCCATGCTGCGGATCGAGCGCTTCGACGCCAGCTGCATCAGCTGGTAGTTGCCGCGCATGCTCGGCGTGTCGACGCGCAGTCGCGCGAGGTTCGGCCGCGAATCGGGGGCGAGCTCGATCGCCGCGTTGGTGTGGCCGTTGACGTGGCACGAGAAGCACGACACGCCAGCGCTCGGTTCGGCGGTGAGCCGGTGCGTCGTCTGGTTGAACCAGGTCGTCGGCGACGGCCGCAGCAGCTCCTTCAGGCCTTCCATCTGCTCGGGGGTCAGCAGCCCGTCGAAGATCTCGAAGTAGTTGCCGAGCGTGACCTCGCAGCCGTTCGTGACGTCGCCGAGCTCCTTGTGCGTGGTCAGGAACATCGGCGGCGG
>JAGQRB010000748.1 GCA_020425925.1 Planctomycetota bacterium | reverse complement strand
TGCCGCCGGTGCCACAGCCGACGTCGAGCGCCCGCCCGCCGGGCTGCACGCGCGACTCGACGAACTCGATCAGCATCGGATCCGCGGTGCCGGTATCCCACGGCGTGAAGCCCTGGGCGTAGTGGTCGTTCCAGGCTCGCGTCATCGCGGCGCAGGCTATCACAGGCGCGGCCAGCCCGGCGGATCGGCAGCGCGCGGCAACTCCGGCCCATCGACCGGCTGCAGCTCGACGTAGTCGCTGCCGTCGGCTCGGATCTGCCCGATGCGGACCTCCGGCGCGAGTTCGGCGACCATGCGCGGTCCTTCGTCGACGATGCGATATGCGAAGCAGGTGCCGGGCTCGAAGCACAACATCGTGCCGGGCGGCAGCACGAAGTCCTCGCAGAGCTCGTGGTCGCCGCGCGACGTCTCGTCGATCTCGGCCCAGAGCTCGCGATCGAGCGCACCGAAGACGTCGGTGCTGATGCCCAGCGCGATGCCTTCGCTCGAAGCGCACAGCGTAGTATTGGCACGGACCGGCCGTCGCCCGCCGTCGACGTCGATCACCAGGAAGAACAGGAAGTAGTCGGCCGTCGTGATGCTCGACGCCGCCGGATCGCGGCCGTCGATGCGGATCCGCACGCGATCACCGAGGTCGGCGCGGGTCGGACGCGGTGGCACCGAGCTGCAACCGGCCAGCAGGCCGAGACCGAGAAGACATGCGATCGCTGCGGTGCTTGGCGTGGCGAGCATGCCGGGATGGTAACGGGTGACGCGTTCTCCGCGGCGGCGGGCCCACCACATGCGATCAACGGCCGCGATCGACCCGCACGGTCCACTCGCCGCCGGCGGCGCCGACGGCGAGCTCGGACGGTGTGATCGCGAGTCCGGTCCGCGTCCCGCCGGCGGCCTCCGTCCGCGCGACGACACGATATTGCCCCGGCGCCGGCAAACGCAGCTGCACACCGCCGTCGGTGCATTCGCCGCCGACCCGCAGCGATCGATAGCGTCCCAGCGCGCCGCCGGCAGCTGCCGAATAGAGCGCGGGACCGCGCGACGCGAGCACGTCTTCGAGCGCCTCCAGCTCGATCCGGATGGCACCACCGGGCGGTGGCCGGTAGCCGTCGAGCGTCAGCGCAACCGGCACCCCCGGCTCGAGTGTGATCGTCTGCTTGCCGTCCACGCCCCGCACGATGCGATCGCGACAGCCGGGCAGCCGCACCAGCACGTCGATCGCCGTGTCGTTGGCGAAGAACACGGTGGGGCCGTCCACGCGCCAGCACGGTTCGCCCGGAGCGTCGCCGTCCAGCACCGCTACGACGCCCGCAGCCGCACCGAGCGCGATGGGCGTGCCGTCGGCCTGCGGCAACGTGATCTCGATCGCACGCAGACCCGCGACCTTCAGGTGCTGCAGTCGCGGATCGACGGTACGCTCGCCATCGGCGACCTCGATACCATCGAGAACCCGGAGCGGCCGCGGCACGCCGCGAGCGCGCAGCTCGAAGCGGTAGCGCCCGGGCGCCACCGCTGGCCAGACGTAGGCCAGCTCGAGTGGATCGTCGGCGACGAAGCCGGTCTCACGCGGCACCCGCGGATCGCGCCCGGGATCGAAGTCGCCGGCACCCGGCCCGACGAACCGTCCGTCGGCCGGCAGCAACAGCGGTTGCAGACAGAACGCCTCGATGTGGCCGCCGGCAACGACCGACGCGCGCACCGAGCCGCCGCGTCGCAGCTCGACGCGGAGGTCGCGCGTGCCGGCCACGAACGGCAGCGGCGGCACCGGCAGGAACTG
>JAGQRB010000747.1 GCA_020425925.1 Planctomycetota bacterium | reverse complement strand
GCCGGGCCGACGCGGCCGCACGCGCCGCGCTGTGCACCGGCACGCGGCCTTGCGGCGAACCGCCGGCAGGGGTCGAGGCCGAACCTGCGATCATCCGACGCCAGGTCGAACCGGGTGCGTCGCCGTCGGCCGACCTCGAACGCGCGCCGGCAGTGCCCGCGATCGGGCCCGATTGGAAGGTCGAGGAGCAGCTGTCGATCTTCTTCGCGCAGCCGCGCACCGACGATCGCCCGGACGAGGCACGGTGCGAAGGCGACGCCTGGGACGAGACCGTCAGGCGCATGAGCCGGTGCGGCAAGGCGCGCGCCTGCCGGGCCAGCAAGACCGGCACCTTCCAGTTCTTCGTCGGCTACTTCGTCGACATCGCGGCGCCGGGGCCGGCCTATCCCCCCGAGCTGCACGGTCGGCGGCCGCGCTGCCGCGGTACGCTCCGCTTCACGCCCGATGGCGGCAGTGCACGGGACGTCGCGAGTTGGAACGAGCGCGGTAGCTACCGCGGGCCGGGCAGGTCGATCCTCGAGAAGGAGCTCTCGTTCGAATCGAAGAGCTCGGGCGAGCTCGCCGTCGAGCTCGTCGTCGAGCACAGCTCGCCGGACTACACGGTGACCTACGACGACGTGCTGCGCTGCGAGATCGTCGACTGCGCGTGATCCCGAGCCCGCCGGCAGCGTGAGGCCCATCAGGTTGCCGCTCACGGTGCCGGTCGGCTGCGGACGGCCGGTGCCCGTGATCGCGAGACGCACGAGAGCGGACCTGCCGGCGATCAGCTCCGGCAGATTGCTCGACAGCTCGAGATTCGCGTGCTACTCGACCGCGAGCGCGATCCGGCGGCCGCTGCCATGGATGCGTACGCGGGTCACGCGCATGTCGAAGGTCGAGGTCGACGGTGGCGTGATCTTGCTCGCGACGCGCACGATGCAGGCCTCGCTACCGCCGTTCAGGACGGACTGCTGCACCGCGTAGGACGCGCGCCGGCCGCCGTCGATGTCGCGACGCCGCGGCGATTCTGGTCTATGATCCCGGCCCGCGTTGCATCCGTCGTTTCAACCGGAGTTCCATGGCCAACCTGCTGTCTGCAGCTCTTCGAACCGTTGCTCTCGTCCTTCCTGCGCACGCCCAGGGTGCCACGTGGATCGTCGATGCCAACAACGGGCCAGGCACACACTTCACGTCGCTGTCCGCGGCGGTATTCACGTCGGCGCCGGGTGACCTGCTGCTCGTCCGCAGCGGCAACTACCAACCGGTGTTCCTCGATCGACCGTTGTTCATCGTCGCCGACAGCGGCGCGATCGTCACGGGCAGCGGCGGCTATGGTCCCGGGTTCATGGTCGGGGCCATGCCGGCGGGTTCGACCACCGCGATCGTCGGGCTCACCCTCGCCGCGACGTCGCTGACCCACGAGTCCCTGCGCGTCATGGCCGGACCGGGCACCGTGATCCTCGATCGGATTCACAGCACCGAGTACTCGACGCTGCTCTACTCCGACGACGTGCGGTGTTCGCGCTGCGAGTTCGACCGCGGGTTGACCACGAACGTCAGCACCGCGGCGCTCGAACGCTGCCGGATCGGCCCGCACCCCTGGGACATCGATCCGGCGTCGCTGCGCGCGACCGGGTGCTATCTGCGGCTGGAGCGCTGCGTCGTCCGCGGCCGGGACCCGCAGCCGTACTTCGGTACCACCTTGCCCGCGACGCCGGCGATCGAGCTGTCGGCAACGACCTTGGTCCTCGGCGATGACGGCAGCGGGGCGATCGCTGCCGGTGCCGTCGGTCCGGCGGCTGCGATCGTCGGCAGTGGCGTCGTCGAGGTCGATCCCCATGTCACGCTGTTGCCTTCCGGTGGTGCGATGTCGACCCAAGGGGTGAGCGTCACCGCCCGGGTGCGGCCCTCGCTCGCGGTCGATGCCGGTCCGCCGGGCGGCGCGGTCGCGCTCGACCTGTTCGGTCCGAACGGCGATGGCTACCTCGAGGCGGTCGGCATCGCGGTGCCGCCGACCGTGTCGCCGGCGGTGGCCGACCGGCTCTGGCTGCAGCCGATGCTGCTGTGGAGCATCGGCACGTTCGGTCCGTCGGGCCGCGCCACCGCGCAGGTGCCGCTGCCGAATCTGCCGATCATCGTCGGTGTGTCGTTCACCTGGCAGGCGGCTGCGTTCGGGGCGGTGTCCGGTCTCGCGGTGTCCAACCCGGTCTCGTACGTCCACCCGGCGAACTGACCCGGTCGGATCACCGCCCGGTCGCCCGGTCGCCGCAGCTGTCGCCATCGTCCCTCGACACCGCCGGCGAACGGTCCTGGCCGGGCTCGCCGTGTCGGGCCGAGCACCATGGCGTCGTCGGCGCGCGCGCGCGACGATGGCGCGATGGCATCCGCCACCGACTGTGCGCTCCTCGTCGCGGCGCTCGCGCTCCCGATCGGCGGCTCGACGGCCCAGGATCCGGTGCCGCTCGACAGCGTCGCGCGCCTGATCGATCTCTGGAACCTGCCGCGGCTCACGCCCGGGGTCACCTGTCGGCAGTTCGCGTCGACCGACCCGAGCGGCCAGGGCGACGATCACGGCCACTTCCTGCGCCGTGACGGCGATCGCTGCGTGCTCGCCGAGATGCAGGGCCCCGGCGTGATCGTGCGGCTGTGGTCGGCGAACGCGGCAGGACGGCTGCGGGTGTTCGTCGACGGCGAGGACGTGCCGCGGCTCGACGAGCCGTTCCGCGACCTGTTCACCGGTCGGGTGCCGCCGTTCGTGCCGCCGATCGCGATGCACGTCGGCGGCGGCTGGATCAGCTACTTGCCGATCCCGTACGCGCGGTCGTGTCGCGTCGAGGTCGCCGAGCTCGAGCACCCCGAAGCGCTCTACTATCAGGTCCAGTACCTGACCTTGCCCGCGGCCACGCCGGTGCGATCTTTCACGATCGAGCTGCCGGACGGCGAGCGGGCGGCGCTGCAGCGGGTGCGCTCCGCCTGGCGCGCGCCGCACCGCTCACCGATCGCGCCGCGTTCCGAGGACCTCGAGCTGCGTGCGACGGTGGCGATCGACGCTGGCGACGAGCGCGAGCTGCTGCGCCGCGACGAGCCGGGCACGGGTCTCTCGCTGCGGATCCGCGCCGAGCCGAACACGCCGGCGGTGCTGCGAGGTCTCTGTCTGCTCGCTACGTTCGACGGCACGACGACGATCCAGGCACCGCTCGGGGATCTCGGCGGCGGCGGCTTCGGCCCCGGGACCTCGGGCGGCGGTCTCGGCTTCGGCTGCGAGGGCGGCGACATCTACCTGCACCTGCCGATGCCGTTCACGCGGACCGCGCGTTTCGCGGTGCGCAACCGCAGCGGCGAACGCGTGCGCCTCGACGCGCGGCTGCGCGTGCGGCCCGGCGCGCCGGCGGCGGACATGGCCACGCTGCATGCCGAGTTCCGCAGCGAGGACGGGGTCGGCGACACGCTCTACGAGTTCGTGCGCAGCGCTGGACCCGGCAAGTTCGTCGGCATCGCTCAGGCGCTGCAAGGCGTCGGCGACCTCTGGTACCTCGAGGGCAACGAGCAGTTCCACGTCGACGGCGAAGCGAGACCTTCGATCCTCGGCACCGGCACCGAGGACTTCTACAACGGCGGCTGGTACTGGCAGGGCGGGACGTTCGAGCACGCCCTGTTCGGGCTCGGGCAGAAGGAGGAGTGGACCTCGAACCGGACCACGCCGTGCCGCCTGCTGCTGCCCGACGCGGTGCCGTTCGAGCGCAGCCTGGTCGGGTGTATCGAGCACGGTTCACGCAATGCGGTGCGGGATGCGTACTACTCGAGCGTGGCGTTCTGGTACGGACCGCCGCGGGCGGTGCGGGCGGTCGCCGACACCGAGCTGGCGTTGCCGCGGCAGTGGCGCTTCCGTTCGCCGGGCTGGATCGGCGCGGCGGCACTGGCGTGGCAGCCCGCCCCGCAGCTGCGGCGTTGGGAGGAGCTCAGCGCGACGCAGCGCGGCCTCGAGCGCCCGCTGTTCCAGGCCTTCCCGGTCAGCTACGTCGAACACGACGGTGAGCCGATCGACGCGCGTCTGGCGCTGCTCGCGGGTGCCGTCGGTGAGCAGCGGTGGCGCACGTCGTTCGATGTGCCGTTCGCGGATCGCTGGCGCCTCGACCTGCGCTTCCTCGCCGACGTCGAGCTGCCGGAGATTCGGCTGGACGGGCGGCCGCTCGCCGGTCTCGAGCTCGACTCCGCGCAGGCGCCGGTGTGGTTCGCCGGTGGCATCGTCGGCGGTCTCGCGGCCGGCCGCCACAGCCTCGAGTTCGCGCGGCGAGCGGGCGCGAAGGGTGTCCTCGCCTTCGACGGCTTGCGGCTGACCTCGGGCTCGCCGTTCGTGCGCGATTGGTGGATCGCGCCGCCGGTGCCGGCCGGCGCCGCCGGCACCGTCGAGGACGTCCGGCCCGAGGAAGAGCGCTTCCTCGCCGACGGTTTCGACCCGGCGGCTGCCGGCTGGCGCGAGGTCGAGGCCACGAACGACGGCCTCGATCTCAACCGCGAGGTCTCGGCCCAGGCTCCGATGCTGGCCTACCTGCTGGTGTTCGTGCGTTCGCCCGACGAGCGGACCGCGCGTGTACTGCTCGGGTCCGACGACGGCGTGCGGGTCTGGTGCAACGGCGAGCTCTGCCACTCGCACGAGGTCCACCGGCCGGTCACCGCCGACGAAGACCGGTTCGACGTCCGGCTGCGCACCGGCGTGAACCGGCTGCTGGTCAAGGTCGCGAACGACTACGGCGGCTACGGCGTGATGCTGCGCATCGCCGACGTCGACGGTCGGCTCGGCGTCGGCACCGCGGCGAAGTGAGGTCGTGGTCGCCATGGTCGTCACTCCTGCGCTCGCCGATGCCGCCGTGGCATACCTCGCGGCCGACGGACTGCTCGAACCGCTGCTGGCGGCGCTCGGTGACGACGTCGTCGCGGTGCGCGAGCGGCTCGTGCTGGCGCGCGCGCCGAACCCCGCCGCCGACTGGTGGGCCGCGAACACCTGGTGCGAGCTCCGGCAGCAGCCGATCGCGTCGATCGGCGACGCCAACCGCTGGCTGCGCTCGATGCAACGCAACTGGGCGCTCTACTCGACCGGCCATCACCGCCGCGCCGCGTTGATCGAGGGCAAGCTGCCGCCGCTGCGGCCGAAGCCGCTGACGTTCCCGAGCCCGGTACCGAGCGCGCCGCTCGGCTCGTGGACGCTGTGGCAGCCGGACCTCGTGCTGGCCAGCGCGCGCTGCTCGTCACCGTTCCGCCACGGCGAGGTCGCGTTCGTCGAGGATCACGAGGGCCCGCCGGGCCGCGCCTACCGCAAGCTCTGGGAGGCGCTGCTGCTCGCCGGTCGCTGGCCTGCGGCCGGCGAGCGCTGTCTCGATCTCGGCGCCGCGCCGGGCAGCTGGACCTGGGCGTTGCAGCGGCTCGGTGCGTCGGTGCTGGCCGTCGACAAGGCGCCGCTCGAACCGCGCATCGCCGCTCTGCCCGGCGTCGACGCGCGTCGCGAGAGCGCCTTCGGCCTCGATCCCGCCAGCGTCGGCCCGGTCGACTGGCTCTGCAGCGACGTGATCTGTTACCCCGAACGGTTGCTGGCGCTGGTCGACCGGTGGCGCGCCGCCGCTCTGGTCCGGAACTTCGTCTGCACGATCAAGTTCCAGGGGCCCGGCGAGCACGCGGCGGCGCGCGCGTTCGCGGCGATCCCGGGTTCGCGCGTGATGCACCTGCACCACAACAAGCACGAGCTGACGTGGATGCTGCTCGAGCGGTCGGGGGATCGCCCCGGACCGTGATCGGCGCCGGACCGCGGCGCGCGAGCGGTCACATCCGGAAGGTCGCGACCAGGGCTTGCATGCGTTCGCCGAGCTGGGACAGCGCGGTGCTCGAGTCCCGCACCGTCCCGGCCGCGTTCGCCGCCTGCTCGATGCCGGAGTTGAGCAACGCGATGTTCTCCTGCACCGACTCGCCCGAATGCGCCAGCGAGTCGAGACGCTTGTCGGCAGCCGACGAGTCCTGCGAGGTCTCCGCGAGGTCCTCGGCGAGGCTACGGACCACCGTTTCCTGTTCGCGGACCGAGCCCGAGATCGTCGTGACGGCCCGGTCGATCTGACGCACCGCGGTGAGGATGTCGCCGGTCGCGCTGACGGTGTCCTTGGTATTGGCCTGGATCTGCTCGATCCTGGTGCGGATGTCCACGGTTGCCTCGCTGGTCTGTTGCGCCAGTGCCTTGACCTCGGAGGCGACCACCGCGAACCCCTTGCCGGCATCGCCGGCGCGCGCCGCTTCGATCGTCGCGTTCAGCGCCAGCAGGTTGGTCTGCTCGGCGATGTCCTCGATGACGGTGACGACCACGCCGATTGCCGTCGCGGCTTCGCCGAGGCGGCCGACGCCGTCGCCGGCCCGCTCCGCTTCGCCCGCCGTCTCGGTCGCCAGGCGGGCGGCCTCGGCAGACCCCTTGGCCACCTCGCTGATCGACGCGGTGAACTCTTCCACGGCGGCCGACGCGCGAAACACGCGCTCCGAGATCTTGGTGACGTCGCGCCGGACGCTCGACAGCGCGGACGCGACGTCGCCCGAGGCCCCGACGGCGCTGGTCGAGCTCGCGCGCATCTTGCGCGACTCGCGATCGAGCTCGGAGGATGCTCCGGACAGGCTGCCGGCTCCGCTGGTGACCGCCTCGCTCT
>JAGQRB010000746.1 GCA_020425925.1 Planctomycetota bacterium | reverse complement strand
GCCGATGCCGACCTTGAAGTCGACGTTGCCGAGGTTCGCCGGTACTCCGGCGAGCATGATCGGGCGCACCCCGGCCGTGCCCGGCGTGTCGACGCCGAACTCGAAGCCGCGCGGCGCGATCAGCTGACTGCGCAGCGTCGGCCGATCGAACGGCGCGGTGCCGGCGGCGACGCGCGGATCGGTCAGACCGTTGGTCACGAAGTCGATCAGGTCGTTGGCGGCCGGCGGCGGCACCATGAGCGGCACCAGCAGCGGGTCCTTGTTGTCGAGGAACGGCCCGCCGCCGCCGAGGTAGAAGCCGAAGACCTGCGGCACCGAGGTGAAGCGGCCGTCGTGCATGTAGCTCCGCCGCAGCCCGACGTTGCGCAGGCTCGGCACCTTGAACTTGCCGCGGTCCTGGAAGTTGCCGGTCACGGCCTGGCGGCCGTTGTCCTCGGCGATCGGCCGCAGGCCGACGTTGCGGAAGTTGGTGTCACTGAACAGCCCCGGCGTGTGGCAGAGGTTGCAGCGCGCCGGCCCCTGGAACACCATCCAGCCGCGCTGCTGCGCCAGCGTCAGCGCGTTCTGCTGGCCGTTCATGAAGCGGTCCCACGGCGTCTGGTCCGGCACCAGCGTGCGCTGGTAGGTCGCGAGCGCGTAGGCGATGCGCTGCGCGGTGATCGCCGGCGTGCCGAACGCGGCCGCGAACAGGTCGGGGTAGCCGACGCCGCCGGCGATCGCCGCCGCCATGTCGGCCGGCAGGTTGGTCGCGAGCGCCATCGGCCGCGCCGACTGCAGCTTGCTGCGCACCTGCGACCAGGTGCGGGCATCGTGCGCCATCTCGCTACTGGCGAGGATCGGCGCCAGCGCCTGGCTCTCGAGCGCGGCGCCGCCGGGGATCGTCTGCTGGTTGGTCTCGGGATCGACGAAGTTCGACCGCGCGCGCCCGTCCCAGAACAGCTCGGGGAACCAGGCCGCGGTCAGAAAGCTCGGCGACGTGCGCGGCGTGACCTGTACGTCGACGCCGAAGACCGCGTCGGCGAAGTAGCCGTTGCTGGCATCGCTGCGGCGGATGCCCGGCGAACCGAACTTGTCGTCCGGCGTGCCGAGCTGGCCGTCGGGGCCGGGGTGCGGTGCGCGGCGCAGGTCGCCGCCACCGGCCGCGAACGTGTGGCAGGTGCCGCACGCGACGCGATTGTCGTTCGACATCTGCTCTTCCCAGAACAGCAGCTTGCCGAGGATCGCCTTCGCCGGAGTGATCGGGTTCTGCGGCGGGACGGGAACCGGCGGCAGGCCGCCCTGAGCCGCGAGCGTCGCCGTCAGCGAGCACGCAGCGAAGAGGAGTCGAGTTGTCATCGGCGCTGTCATGGGGACACCAGGCATGTCGCATGAACGTCACGCGCCGGCGATGCCCCACCGATGTCCCGAAAAAAACGCCGTTCAACCGGCCGCGCTTTTCGTCTCCACCACCGGCGCGCGCCTGGTCAATCGCTGCGCCAGGTCGGTGTACTCGCGCTCCGAATCGACGCGCATGCACTGGCGATAGCATCGCCGCGCCGCGCCCGGATGCTGCGCCCGCCGATGCGCATTGCCGAGCGCCAGCCAGGCCGCGGCGTCCCACGGATCGTTGCGCACCAACCGACGGAACGTGCGGGTCGCCTCGTCATGGGCGCTCTGCAGGTAGGCGGCGAGCCCGGCCTCGAACAACGCGGTGCGCTGCTTCGCGGTGCGCGAGTAGCGCCGCCGCCATTGCTCGAAGCCGAGCAGCGCGACGATCGCGACCGCGGTGACCTGCATCGTCGCGAGCGCGCCGCGGTAGTGCGCGCCGTCGTCCTCGAACACGAAGCGCGCGACCACCGCCCAGTCGGCCGCGATCCACAGCACCGCGGTCGCGATGCCGCCGAGCAGCAGCCGGCCGGTGCGCAGGTAGAACCAGGCCGCGGCCTGGCCGGCGACGAACAGCACGAAGTTGGGCAGGAACGACGCGGCGAACACGGCGAGAAGGCTACGCTGTGTGGCGACGAGATGCTGCTGTCCGAACGCAGCCTGTACCTGCTGTTCACGCCCGAGCTCTGCCGCGGCGAGCCGCGCGCGACGTTGGCCGCCGCGCTGGCGCACGGCGTCGACCTCGTGCAGTGGCGCGTGAAGGCCCCGGACCCGGCGGGCTTCGCGCTCTGCCAGCGGCTCTGCGCCGAAGCCGGCGTGCCGCTGATCGTCAACGACGACGTCATGCTCGCGGTCCGCAGCGGCGCCGCCGGCGTGCACCTCGGCCAGGACGACATGCCCGCCGAAGCCTCGCGCCGCCTGCTGCCGCGCACGCTACTCGGCGTCAGCACCCACGACGCGGCGCAGATCGCGCGCGCCGCCGCAGCCGGCGCCGACTACGTCGGCTTCGGTCCGTGTTTCCCGACCGCGACCAAGGGCTACACCGTCGGCCAGGGCCTCGAACGGATCGCCGCGGCGGTCGACGCGGCGGGCCGGCTGCCGCTGTTCGCGATCGGCGGCATCACCGCGCAGAACCTGCCGGCGCTGCGCGGCGTCGGCGTCGACCGCATCGCGGTCAGCAGTGCGGTGCTCGCGAGCGAGGATCCGGGGGCGGCGGTGCGGGAGCTGGTGCGGTTGTTGTGAGGTCGCTCGTCACACGAGCAGCATCGCATCGCCGAACGAATAGAACCGATACCCCCGCGCGACCGCGTCGCGATACACCGCCAGGATCTCGTCGCGCCCGGCGAACGCCGCCACCAGCATCAGCAGCGTCGACTGCGGCAGGTGGAAGTTCGTGATCAGCGCGTCGACGACGCGGAACCGCACGCCCGGATACAGGAACAGCGACGACTCGCCGCGGCCCGGCGTGACGGTGCGATCGTCGTTGGCGCAGGTCTCGAGCGTTCGGCAGCTGGTGGTGCCGACCGCCACCACGCGGCCGCCGCGCGCCCGCGTCGCCGCGATCGCCGCCGCGGTCGCGACCGGCAGCTCGTAGGCCTCGGCATGCATGCTGTGCTCTTCGACGACATCGACCCGCAGCGGCGCGAACGTGCCCTCGCCGACGTGCAGCGTGACCCGTGCGATCCCGACACCGCGCGCCGCGAGCGCCGCCAGCAGATCGGTCGTGAAGTGCAGCCCCGCGGTCGGCGCCGCGACCGCGCCCGGGTGCTGCGCGAACACCGTCTGGTAGCGCTCGCGGTCGCGCCGCACGTCCTCCTCGCCGTCGCGCGCGATGTAGGGCGGCAGCGGCGCGCGACCGCAGCGTTCGAGCGCGGCCGCGACCTCGCCGGCGTCTGCCGCGAGTTCCAAGCGCCAACGGCCGCCACCGAGCGCTTCGCCAAGCGTCACGGTCAGCGCTCCGCCCTCCATCGTCAGCCGGCTGCCCGGCGCGAGCTTCTTGCTCGGCTTGACGAAGCCCTCGCCGGTACCCGTCGCAGGATCGAATCGCAGCAGCAGGCACTCACAGCCACCGCCGGTCGCACGCACGCCGCAGAGCCGCCACGGCATCACCCGCGTGTCGTTCAGCACCAGCAGATCACCGGCGACGAGAAACTCGCCGAGGTCGCGGAAGTGGCGATGCTCGGTCGTGCGCGCCGCGCGGTCGTGGACCAGGAGGCGCGCGCTGTCGCGCGGCTCGGCGGCCTCGGTCGCGATGCGTTCGGGCGGCAGCTCGAAGTCGAAGTCGGAGACGCGCACGGGCGCCGTCATAACCCGGCCCCGGGTTGCCCGCGACCGCGCAAACCCCGACCATGGGTGCGATGCCGCGCCCCGGTCCGCGACCGCTCCCCCCGCTACTGCCGACGCTCTGGCTGCTGCCGTTCGCCGTGGCCGCCGGCTGTGGCGGCGGCGGCGCCACCTCGCCGCTCGGCGGCGCGCTGATCACGCCCGAGGTGATGGCCTGCCGTTCGCGCGTCGATCGGCCGACGCAGTTCACCGAGATCGCGCTGCGCAGCGCCCAGAACCTCGGCAGCGCGCGCGTCGTCGACCGCAGCGGCGTCGAGCGGCGGGCGCGCCTCCATCCCGACGGCAGCACCGTCGTGTTCGCCCGCGAACGCGCTTCGAACGACCCGAACAGCCGCGAGCTGTTCGTCGGCTCGATCGACGGCAGTGCCGAACGACGGCTGACGCTCGACACCGCGCTCGACGACGAGCCGGCCTGGTCGCCCGACGG
>JAGQRB010000072.1 GCA_020425925.1 Planctomycetota bacterium | reverse complement strand
TGTCGCGAGCGGATCCTGCTGAAGCGGATCGGAGTCGACGGCACCGCATTCCGGCCGTGGCGCGATCGGCCGGCGCTCGGCGGCAGCTTCACGCTGATCTCGCTCTGCCGAATCGAGCCGAAGAAGGGGCTGCTCGAGCTGCTCGAGGCCTGTGCGTTGCTACGCCAGCGTGGCCGCGAGCTGCGGCTGCGTTTGATCGGTGGCGCCGACCCGGGTCATGCCGGCAGCGCCGACTACGCCGCCGCGGTGCGCGCTCGCGTCGCCGAACTCGGGCTCGCGGGCGTCGTCGCGCTCGAGGGCGCCATGGCGAGCGACGACATCCCGGCCGCGTTCGGAGCGGCGCACGGTTTCGTCGCGCCCTACGTCGAGGTCGCCGATGGCGACAAGGACGGCATCCCGACCGCCATGGTCGAGGCGATGGCGGCCGGCCTGCCGATCGTGTGCACCGACGCCGGCGCGATGCGCGAGGCGGTCGCGGACGGCGTCGAAGGCCTGGTCGTGGCGCAGCGCGATCCGGTGGCGCTGGCGGCGGCGATCGGGCGGCTGCAGGACGATGCCGCGCTGCGACAACGGCTCGGGAACGCCGCGGCGATCCGCTTCGACCGCGAGTTCGACTGTCGGATCACCGACGAGGAGCTGCACCGCCGCGTGCGGGAGTTCGTCGCGCGCTCGGCGTCAGGTGCGTGATCCGGGCGGCAGCAGTCGGCGCAGGCGCTCGCCGAGGGTCGCGCGGCTGAGCTCGGGGGCGAACTCGGCAAAGAACCGTTCGCGGGCGCGCGCGCCGAGTTCGGCGCGGAGGCCCGGTTCGCGCAGCAATCGCCCGGTCGCATCGGTCAGGGCCCGTTCGTCGCCGGGCGGGACCAGCAGGGCTTCGCGGCCGTCGGCGACCGCAGCCGCGATCGCCGGCACGTCGGTGGCGACGATCGGCAGCCCGGCCGACATCGCCGCGAGCACGCCGGTGTCGAGCGCAGTGGCGGCGGCGGCGCGCGGCTGCCACGGCGCGACGAACACCGCCGGGCCGCCGGCAAGCAGCTGTTCGATCTGAACGGCGGTGGCGGCGTGAACGAGTTCGACGTTGGCGCTGACGTCGAGTGTCGGCAGGTTGGCGCGGAACACGGCGGCTGCGCTCAACGAGTCCACTGCGGTCGGGTCGACCTCGGCGAGCACGTCGAGGCGGAGGTGCCAACCGCGGTCGCAGAGCACGGAGATCGCCGCCAGCAGGGACTCCCAGCCGATCCCGGCCGCCATGCGGCCGCAGACCAGCAGGCGCGGCCGGCCTTCGCCGGCGGCGGTCGGTGCGGCGGCCGGGACGATCGGCCCCGGCCGAACGACGATGCGCTCGGCATCGATTCCGGTTCCGACGAGCGTCTGCTGCAGCCCGGCCGAGCGCGCGATCAGCAGTGCCGCCGTGCCGAGTTCGCGCCGCGTCCAGTTCGCGGTCGGCTCGTCCGTCGCCGCGAGCTGCGCGACGACGGCGACCCAGGGCAGCTCGAGCAACCGCGCGGCGACCGCGATCCGGAACTGCTCGATCGGATCGCTGCCCGCGATCAGCAGCGCCGTGCGGGCGGTGCGCGCGGTCCTGGCGAATGCCAGCGCCGGCCCCATCGCCGCGATCGCGCCAGCCGTGTCGCCGCCGAGCGCCTCCGCCAGACTCTGCAGCAGCGGCTCGCACCGGCCGGGGTGGCGGCGGGCGAAGATGCGCCAATGGCGCGCGGCACGTTCGGGGAAAGTCCACGTGCCGAAGCTGCCGGCGGGCACCTCGGGCAGGGCTGCGGCGGTCGCCGAGTTGCCGTCGCGCAGGACGATCGGCAGCGCGGCTGCGGCCGCTTCGGCAGCCAGCGCAGCCAACTCCGCACGTTCGGCCGCAGCCGCCATCGCGGTCGCGATGACCGGCGGGGCATGGCGCGATCGCGGCAGTCCCGGTGGTCGCGTTCCGAGCAGGGTGCCGAGCTTCCGGCGCCATGTCGCGAACCGGCGCGCGAACTCGAGCGTGGTCGCGCCGGCCTGGATCCGCATCCCGCGCAGGCGCAGCGACGTCCGGCGCTGGGCTTCGACGGCGAGCCGCTGCTGGGCGATCTCGTTCGCGAGCAGGTACTGCGCGGCGGTTCGGCGCCGGATCGTCTGGCCGAGCACGCGCTCGCGCTGCCGTCGCTGCTCCTCCTGGCGGCGCCGGATCGCTTCGAGCCCGGCGATCGCCCGCTTGCTGTGCGCGAGTTCGTCGCTGCGCTGGGCGAGGTCCGCGGTGCGCTGGGCGAGGTCCGCGGTGCGCTGGGCGAGCTCGCTCTCGCGCTGGGCCAGGGCGTCGGTCGTCGCCGTCAGTCGGTTCGCGGTGTCGGCGTGCGAATTGCGCTCGGCGGCGAGTTCGCCGGTGGTGTGCTGCAGTGCGCCGAACGTCGCGGCGTGCTCCTGCTGCAGCTCCTG
>JAGQRB010000745.1 GCA_020425925.1 Planctomycetota bacterium | reverse complement strand
TGGCAGACGATCGCGCCCGCGGCGCTGCCGTTCCGCCCGGACTGGCCGGCGCCGCGCGCGATGGACCGTGCCGAGATGGACCGCGTCCGCGACGCGTTCGCCGCGGCTGCCGAGCGCTGTCTGCGTGCCGGCTTCGACGTGATCGAGCTGCACATGGCGCACGGGTATCTGCTGTCGAGCTTCCTGTCGCCGCTCTCCAACACGCGCACCGACGACTACGGTGGAGCGCTCGAGCACCGCGCGCGCTTTCCGCTCGAGGTGCTCGCGGCGGTGCGCGCCGTCTGGCGCGACGGGCCGCTGTTCGTGCGCATCTCGGCGACCGACTGGTTCGACGACGAGGATCGCGGTTTCACGGTCGACGAGGCGGTCGAGGTCAGCCGCTGGTTGAAGGAGCGCGGCGCCGACGTGATCGACGTCAGCTCGGCCGGCAACGTGCCCGAGTCGCGGCCGCTCTACGGTCGCATGTACCAGGTGCCGTTCGCCGAACGCATCCGCGCCGAGGCCGATATCCCGGTCATGGCGGTCGGCGCGATCCAGGGTGTCGACCACGTCGACACGATCATTGCGGCCGGTCGCGCCGATCTCGGGGCGATCGCGCGCGGGCACCTCGCCGATCCGTACATGACGCTGCAGGCCGCCAACGAACGCGGTATCGCGACGCAGTACTGGCCGCCGCAGTATCTCGCTGCGCGGCGATCACCGGGCTAGCATCTGCGCGACGCTCGTTCGAAGGAGATCCCGATGCCGCCACACTCGCTTGCTCGCCCTCTCGCTCCGTCACTCTCGTTCGGGATCGCCGCCGTGATGGCGTTGCCGACCGCCGCGGCCAGCCAGGTGGCGGCACACCCGGTGCCGCTCGATCCGACCGCGACATTCCTGCGGACCGACCCGATCGACACCCCGGCGGCGCCGATCGTCATCGACCTCGCCGCGCTCGGCTACGTTCCCGGCCAGCTGGTCCGGCTGCGTACCGCCGGCGACTTCCTGTTCCATCCCCCAGGGCCCGTGCAGGGAGAGAACGCGGTCGCCGTCTTCAGCGACGGGGCCACGGTGCTGCCGCCGAGCCAGCCGCATCGCGTGCCCGGCGCGATCGCCAGCGGTGCGCCCAACTACGTCACCGCGCCGACGAACAACCAGGGCCTCGTCACCGACATTGCGGAGGACTTCGGCGTCGATCGCCAGGGTGTCACGGTGCAGATTCCGGTGATCCCGAGCGGTGTCCCGCTGCTGCTGGTCGGCGCCGACGACGTCTTCTGGGGCGACAACGTCGACCCCGAGAACGACTTCGTGGTGATCGTCGAGAACCCGCTGGCGCGCCATGCGCTGCGCTTCGACGGCGTCGACGACTGGACGCTGGCGACCGGTGTGCCGCCGGCGCGCAGCTTCGAGGCGATCGCGCGCATCGTCCGACCGGCGGCCGCCGGCTGGGGAGACCTCTGGAGCCAGCACCTCGCCAACGGTGTCTGCGACCACGGCGGCGCCGTCAGCTTCGATGGCAACCGGCGCGTCGCGTTCAACCTCGACATCCCCGGCTGTAGCAACAGCAACGTCGCCTACTCGCCGCCGCTCGGAGCGTCCTGGGTCCATATCGCCGCGACCTACGACGGCCAGACCCAACGGGTCTACGTCGACGGCGTCGAGCACGGCACGAAGACGAACCTGTCGCCGACCTGGCGCTCCGGGCTGTCGCTCGGTGGTACTACGGATCGCGTCTGGCTCGGCACGCGCTTCGAGATCGCCGAACTGCGGCTCTGGAACCATGCCCGCAGTCCGGCGGAAGTTGTCGCACATCTCGCCGAGGACTCCATCGCCCCGAACGCACCGGGCTTGATCGCGCTCTACCGCTTCGACGAGGGCACCGGTCAACTGGCCTACGACAGCTCGCCGAACGGCTACACGATGCGTCTCGGAACCACGAGCGGGCCCGATGCAGCCGACCCGGTCTGGATCGACGCCTTCGGTGCCGCGGAGTTCGGCAGCGGTTGCGCCGGCAGCGGCGCCTGCATCCCGTCGATCGCGACGAGCGGCAGCGTGAACTGCTTGGCGGGTAGTTTCGGCATCGACCTCGGCAACGGCCTCGGCGGCTCGGCCGCGTTCCTCGCCTTCGGCCTCGCCGAGGCGCCAAACGCGCCGCTGCCGTTCTATCTCGATCCGCCCGCGAACACCTGTGCGGTGCTCGTGAGCCCGGTGGCCAGCGTGTTCGCGCCGGTCGTCGGCAACGGTGCCTGTGCCGGAGTCGCGTCCTACAGCGTGGTGGTGCCGCAGGGGTGTCCGCCCGGTTTCGACCTGAGCGCGCAATGGGCCGTGCTCGATACCGCTGCGCCCGGTCTCGGCATCGCGCTCTCGCCGGCGCTGGCGATCCGACTCTAGGGTCGCGGACGCTCGGCGCCCTTGCGGCGGCTCGATACCCGCGGGAAACTCGGGGCCATGAACCCCCAACGAACGTGGCTTGTGGCCGCGGCGCTGCTGTGTCCGATCGCGGCACAGGAGTCGGTGCCGCCGCCGCCGGACGTAAAGACGCGTCTCGGCGAATTCGAGAAGGAGCGCGATCGGATCATCACCGAGTGGCGCGCCGAGGTGACGAAGGCCGCCAAGGCGGCCGAAGAGAACAAGGAGCCCGGTGCGACGGTTCCGGCGATGCGGATGCGTCCGGACTTCTCCGAGCTGCGCGCGAAGTACCTCGCCGCCGCTGGTGACGACCCGCGCAACGCCGTGGCGTTCCTCGTGCCGGCGTTGAATCTCAGCGACGGCAAGCAGCAGTACCGCGAGATCATCGATCGCCTGGTCGCCGATCATCTCGACGACCCGGCCGTCTTCATGATCGGCAGCTACCTCGGTGCGCTCGATCGCATGGTCGACGCCGACTACCAGCAGCAGGTGATCGCGAAGATCGAAGCGCACGGTGAGAACCCGACGCTGCTCGCATGGATCGCGTTCCAGCGCAACGAGCCGGTGCTGCGACAGGAGTCCGCGCTCTCGCCGGCGTTCGCCAAGGCCAAGGCCGCGGTCGCGACGGCGATCGCGAACGCCGAGGATCCGCGCCTGAAGCAGATGTTCGACCAGCTGGTCACCGAGCAGGAGAAGTTCGGCATCGGCATGGTCGCGCCCGACATCGCCGGCATCGACCTCGACGGCGTGTCGTTCAAGCTGAGCGACTACAAGGGCAAGGTCGTGTTCCTCGACTTCTGGGGCGATTGGTGAGGCCCTTGCCGGGCCATGTACCCGCACGAGCGGTCGCTCGTGGAAGAGTGGAAGGACAAGCCGTTCGCCCTCGTCGGCGTGAACAGTGATCAGACGGTCGAGCGCGCCAAGAAGGCGATCGAGGAGAACGATCTCAACTGGCGCAGCTTCCAGAATCGACCGAAGGACGCCGAACGGGCGATCTCGGACGACTGGGCCGTGCGCGGCTGGCCGACCGTCGTCGTGCTCGATCCGGAGATGAAGATCCGCTATCGCGGCCACGACGGCGACGCGGCGACCAAGGTCGCACGCGGTCTGATCGAAGCGATGCAGTAGCGCCAGCGCACCGCCGGCGCGCTACGATCGGGCCATGGCATCCCAGCATCCATGGCTCGCGCTCGGCGCGTTCGGCGCGTTTGCCCTCGCCGCCGCCGCCGGCTGCAGTGGCCCGGCGGCGGTCGATACCGGCGACGTGCCGGCGGTCGGCGGCACCGCCCCCGACATCGTCGGCGTCGACCTCGACGGCGTGTCGTTCAAGCTGAGCGACTACAAGGGCAAGGTCGTGTTCCTCGACTTCTGGGGCGATTGGTGAGGCCCTTGCCGGGCGCTGTACCCACACGAGCGGTCGCTCGTGGAAGAGTGGCAGGACGAGCCGTTCGCGTTGATCGGCGTCAACAGCGACAAGACGGTCGAACGCGCGCAGCAGGCGGTCGCGAACAGCGACCTCAACTGGCGCAGCTTCCAGAACGCGCCGGCGGGGGCGGAGCGCGCGATCTCGACGGTCTGGGGCGTGCGAGGCTGGCCGACGATCTTCGTGCTCGATCGTGAGATGAAGATCCACTACCGCGGCAACGACGGCGCGGCCGCGACCCGGGTCGCGCGCGGGTTGCTGGATGGTTGAGGCGCCTCAGCCGATGTCGACGGCGCGGTAGGCCTCGATCAGCGCGCGCTCGCCTTCCTTGCCGCCCTGCGCGTTGCCGTGCTCCATGCCGAAGACGCCGCGGAAGCCCTTCTCGTGGACGTGCGCGAACACGTTCTTGAAGTTGACCTCGCCGGTGCCCGGCTCCTTGCGGCCCGGATTGTCGCCGATCTGGTAGTAGCCGATCTCGTCCCAGGCGCGGTCGATGTTCGGGATCAGGTTGCCCTCGGTGACCTGCTGGTGGTAGAGGTCGTCGAGCAGCTTGCAGTGCGGGCTGGCGACCGCGCGGCAGATCTCGTAGCCCTGCGAGATCCGGGTGAGGAACAGGTTGGGGTGGTCGCGGAAGTTCAGCGCTTCGAGCACCATGCAGAGGTCGACGCCGCTCTTGTCGATCACGTCGCAGCAGCGCTTCAGCAGGTCGATCGCGTTCGCGGTCTGGTAGCCCGGGTCGAGCCGCGGCTCGATCGTGCCGGGCACCACGGTGCACCACTTCGCATTCACGCGCTTGGCGACCTCGCAGGCGTTCGCGATCTCGCCGAGCACCCGGTCGCGGTCGCCGGCGTCGCCCTTGGCGAACGACGGCTTGCCGAAGTCGGCGTGCGCGACGAACACGCCCATCGTGATGCCGAGCTGCTGCATCTTCGCCGCCAGGCGCTCCTGCTCGGCGGTCTCGCGCCGCGCCATCCAGTTGTCCTCCCAGGCGCGGAAGCCCTCGTCGAACGCGAACTGCAGCTGGTCGTCGTCCGACTTCGCGTGGTGCTGGAACATGCCGAAGTGCGGCGCGAACAACGCGGTGAACGGTTCGCCGCGCGGCTTCGGCGGCTGCCGCCGGCTGGCGGCGGTGAGCGGTTTCAGTGGCGAAGCGGCGACGGCAGCGAGGCCGGTCGCGCCCGAAACGAGAAAGCGGCGGCGATCCATGGCGGCGAATACTATCGCCGCGCCTCGACGCCGCCGCGCTACTTCATGCGTTTGAACAGCTCGAACAGCTCGCTGTCGGTCGACAGCACGAGGTTGGCGCCGCCGAGCACGCTGCGGTAGGTCTCGGTCGTCTTCAGGAACTTGTAGAACTCGCGCGCGGCCGGGCTCTTGTCGTAGGCCTCGGCGTAGATGCGGGTGGCTTCGGCGTCGCCCTCGCCGCGCAGCTGCTGGTAGCGCTTGTAGGCCGTCGATTGGATGTCGAGCAGGTCGCGCTCCTTCTTGCCGAGGATGCGCGCGCGTTCGCCTTCACCCTCGCTGCGGAAACGCTGCGCGATCTGCTCGCGTTCGCTCTTCATGCGTTGGTAGATGTTCGGCAGCACGCGCTCGTTGTAGTTGACGCGCTTCAATCGGACGTCGAGCAGCTCGATGCCGAGCGGCTGCAGCTTCGGGCCCGAGGCCTCGAGCACGTCCTGCAGCACGGCGAGCCGGCCGCGCGTGGCCTCGCGCAGCGCGATGGTCACGCCGCCCTGACCGGCGATGTCGGCCGGCACTTCGCGGTCCTTGTCGCTGCGGATCACCTCGATGAGCTCGTGACGCGCGACGGCGGAGCGCACCTCGCTGCCGACGATGTCCTCGATGCGCGACAGCGCGCTGCGCTCGTCGCGCAACTTCACGAAGTAGACCGCCGGATCGGCGATCCGCCAGCGACCGAACGTGTCGATCTGGATGTAGGTCTTGTCCTTCGTCGTCATCGAGGTCGCGTTGGCGTCGAACGGCAGCACGCGTTTCTCGAGCCGGTTCACGTCCTGCACGAACGGCGTCTTCCAGTGCAACCCGGGTTCCGTGATCGGCTCACCGACCGGGCGGCCGAACTGCGTCAGGATCACGGTCTCGGTCTGGTGCACCGTGTAGAGACCGCTGCCGCCGACGATCAGGACGACGAACACGAGCAGCGCGCCGGCGAGGAATCCGAGCTTCATCACTTCACCTCCGGGGCGATACCGCCCTGCAGCATCGGCACGAGCTGGGTGACCTGCGAGTCGACGATCCAGGTGCCGGCCATCTGCGGCAGCACCTCGGCCATGGTCTCGAGGTAGATGCGAGTGCGCGTCGCCTCGGGTGCCTTGAGGTACTCCGCGAGCACCGCATCGAACGCGGCGACGTCGCCGAGTGCCTCGTTGACGCGCTTCAGCTTGTAGCCCTCGGCCTCGCTGATCTTCTGCTCGGCCTCGCCGCGCGCCTTCGGCACCACCTTGTTGTACTCGCCGTTGGCGACGTTGATCATGTTCTCGCGGTCCTGTTCGGCCTGGTTGACCTCGTTGAACGACGCGCGCACCGCGTCCGGCGGGTTGACGTTCTTGAGCTGGACCTCCTCGATCGCGAAACCGAGCCGGTACTGCGCCGACAGCTCGCGCAGCCGGTCGCGCACCGTCGATTCGATCTCCTGGCGGCCGACCGTGATGACCTCGTCGATCGTGCGGTCGCCGACGATCTCGCGCATCGCGGCTTCGCTGAGGTCGCGCAGGGTCAGCTCGGGGTCGCGCACCTCGAACAGGTACTCGCGCGGATCGCTGATGTGGTACTGCACGACCCACTCGACGACCGCGGCGTTGAGGTCGCCGGTCACCATGCTGGCCTCGAGCGGGCGTTCGCGCGAGCCGCTGATCTGGAAGCGGTTGGTCGCGCCGTCGCTCGGCGCGCCGCCGAACTCGAGCTTGAGGCGGCGCTCGACCGGCACGTCGATGACCTGATCGACGAACGGGACCTTGAAGTGCAGCCCCGGGTCGGCGATCGAGGAGAACGCGCCGAAACGCAGCACGACCCCCTTCGATTCGGCCGGCACGGTGAAGTAGGACCCGAGCAGGACTGCCGGGACGAGGATGAGCAGCGGGAGCCAGCGCAGTGCCCGGAGTCGGGACGCGTCGAAGCGGCGGCCGCCGAGGATGATCCTGGGGTCGGACGACATGGATTGCAGTGTGGCAGATCGCGCGGAACGGAAGTAGCGCTTGCCGGACTACCTCGTGCGCGATCGCGGGCCGCGACTGTCGCCGGAATTCGCGGCCCGCCGCCGCTGCCGGCTCAGCGCCAGCCGAGATCGCCGACCACGACCCCGCTGCCGAGGGTGTAGCTGCCGGTCTCGGCCATCGTCGCGGTGTCGTAGAACACGATCTTGCCCGGCAGCGAGACCGCGAGCACGTCGGCGTCCGGCGTCACCGCGAGCAGGTCGGCCTGCGCCAGCGACGTCGTGCCGCTCGGCAGCACGTAGGCCAGCGACGGCAGGTCGATCCGCAGGGCGCGGCCGCTGCCCGACGCCGAGCCGACCGCGAACATCCGGCTGCCGTCGGGCGCGATCGCGAGGTTGCGCAGGCCCGCGGGCAGCGGCACCGCCGGGATCGAGTTCGGGCCGATGTGGTCGACGAGGAACGCCGTGCTCGGGTCGTGATCGATCCAGCCGCTGGCGAGGTCGTAGACCGCGATCTCGCCGGGGTTGGTGTTCTGATTCTGCCGGGCGATGTAGACCCGCAGGCCGGTCGCGTCCCAGGCGATGGCGTTGTTGACCGTGAACCCGGGCGCGAACGAGCTCGCCGGGATCGCGGTCGCGACGACGATCTGCAGGAACGTCGCGCTGTTCGGGTCGGTGTCGACGACCGCGAGGCTGCCGTTCCACGGGCTCGCGGCCGCGAGCAGATGCCCGTCGGGACTCATCGCCCACGCGCCGAACGGCTGGATCGCGGCCTGCAGGCCGTTGGTCTGCACGATCTGCTGACCGTAGGCCGAGCTCTGCGGATCGACGTCGACCGCGATCATCTCCATCTGCGTGCCGGTGCCGCGACCGGCGATCCAGGCCCACCTGGTCTCGGCCTGGATCGCGATGTTGTCCCACGCCGCGACCGTGGTGCCGAGGTTGGTGTTGAGCGCGGTCCAGGCCGGCTGCGCGCCGCGCAGGTCGCCGTGCCACAACGTGCCGCCCGAGGTCGTGGCGTAGACGTCGAGGCCGGCGTTGTCGAACGCGAACCCGACCACCGCCGAGTACGGCGCGGCGGCGGCCTGCCCGTTGCCGGCGCCGTCGAGCCGGTAGTGCGTCGAACCCGCCGCGACCGCGAGCTCGCGCGGCATCGTCAGCGACATCGTCAGACCGTTGGTCGAGCTCAGACCGCCGACGCCGGGGCCGGCGGGGTCGAGCACGAAGGCCTGGAAGTAGAAGTCGAGACCGGCGAACGACGGTGTCGCCGGCACGTTCGCGAGCGACAGCGGCAATCGACCGGAGCCGGCGCCGGCAGCGTTCGGCGTGCCGCCGAGCGCGAGGAAGTACGTGCCGATCGTGCCGGCCGGGTCGGCGAGGATGTTCATGCCGTAGGCGGTCTGATTGGTCGAGAACAGCGACGCGACCGCGATGCAGACTGCGCCACCGCGGCCCTGGTCGACGTCGAGGCCGAAGCCGGCGTTGCCGATCCAGGCCTGCGGACAGCCGAGGCGCGGGATGGCGCCGCCGGTGCCGGCGGTGCCGCTGCCGTAGGTCTGCTGCGAGGGGAGGAACGAGGCGATCGCCGCGGTGGCGACCAGGATGGACAGGGGGTGTTTCATGCCGACATTCACACCGCGGGCCTGCAATCCAATCCGTCTTTCCTGCGCTCCGCCGGCGTCGCTTCAGCGCTTCCGGTTGCCGCGCAGATCGATCGCGACCGCTGCCATGCCGGGTGCGACGTCGAGCTCGCGCTGCCGTCGAACGTGCAGCGTCTCGCCCGCAGCGTTCGTGAGCTCGAGCGTGCACGGTCCGGGCAGCAGTCCGTCGATCGCGAACTCGGCGCGGCCGTCGTTCGTCACGGTCTGCACGATGTCGCCGTCCCGGTCGCGGATCGTCGCGATCAGTGTGGGTGGCAGCATCTCCGCCCGCACCGCGAGCCGCACGACGATCGAGAGACCCGTCGGTGGCACCAGCAGCCCGAGGTCGAGGGTGCCGGTGACCTCGAGCGCCGCGAGCTCGATCGGCGCGCGGCCCGGCACGTCGATGCGCACGGCGTGCGTGCCGCTCGGCGCCGCGAACGAGTACGACCCCGCGGCATCGGGCGTGATCCGTGTGTCGACGACCGGCTGCCGGCGATCGCCGACGCGGACGCGGACCGTTGCTTCGCCGCCGGTCGAGAGCCGGAAGCACACGTCGGGCAGCCGGCGCAATGCGACCGCGCACGGGGTCGCTCGCGTCAGCGTCGCGAGCGCGGCGGCACAGCGCGGATGCGCGACTCGCACGACGAGCGGCACGGCGGCGGCGAGCCTGGACCGGAACGTGCCGTTCCTCGCGTCGAGTTCGAGGCCGGCGACGCGTTCCCCGGCCGGATCCGTGATCGTGAGCTCGCTCGGCTCGACGTCGGGCGGCAGCGTCACCGTGCCCGTCGCCCAGCCGAGGTCGCCGAGCTCGAGTGCGGTGGTCGCGATGCCGCGCCCGACCTCGAACGGCGCCGTCGCGGTGCCGGAGAGCCGGTCGCGCACGCGGTAGCGGCCGGCCGGTGTGCCCTCGAGCCGGAACGCGTGCGGGCCGACGCGCGCGAAGTGCACGTCGCGCACCGTGTACCACTGTCGTTTGCCCGGCGGGACCGCCTCGAGCGCGAGTCGGTACTCGCCGTCCGCCGGTGCCGTGACCGTGACGCGGATCTCGCCGAGCGACTCGAGGTCGAGCCGCTGCTCGTGCGTCGCGGCCGGCACGCGGTCGACGACGAACGCCGCGGAGCGACAGCCCGGTGCCCTGACCAGTAGCGGCACCTCGTCGACGCCGCGATTCGGCCAGACCTCGAACCCGACGGTCGCGCGGGCGCTGTCCTCGGTCAACGGCCCGACCAGTCCGTGGGGCGTTGCGATCTCGATCGCCGCCGGCAGCCGCGGTTCGCCGTCGATCCGCAGCTGCAGCTCGACGTGGCGCGACCGCGTGAACGTGAACGACGCGGCGACGTCGTCGGTGCCGGCCGCGATCACGCCGACCGGCTGCTGCCGCGGGCTGCCCTGCCACTGCCCCAGCAGGATCACGAACTCGATCGCGCCGAAGTGCAGGCCGGGGAACACCGCGCGGCCGGCTGCGTCCGAGACGACCACCGCGCGCAGCCCCGGGCCGTCGGCGCGCTCGACTGCGTGCACCGGGATGTTCGGCACCGGACCGCCCTCGGCGTCGAACAGCGTGATCGTGATGGTGCGCGGTCCGCGGACCAGCGCGACCGGTGGGGCGGTCGCGTCCGTGGCCGGGCGTTCGAGCCGCAGTCGTCGGCCGTCGGGCAGGACGGTCAGCCACGCCGTGGTGTCGCCGGCGGCACCGGCGACGCGCAGCATTCCGGCGGTGAGCTCGCCGCGCAGCGGTTGGTCGAGGTGGCCGGCGCCGAGCAGCGGGAAGATCGGTACCGGTTGCGGCGCCGCGTC
>JAGQRB010000071.1 GCA_020425925.1 Planctomycetota bacterium | reverse complement strand
CGCACGGGATGCGCACCGGACCGTCGTGCCTTGCCGGCTCGTCCTTGCCGAACACCGCGTGCTTGAAGATCAGGTAGTTCGGCGACAGCTCGAGATCGTTGTCGGTGCCGAAGCCGAAGTAGTTGTTCTGCTGCTTGCTGCTGGCATAGACCCAGCGCCGCTGATCGCGGCTGAACGGCCGCTCCTCGTCGTTGTCGGTGACGATGTACTGCCGGAGCTCGGGGCCGATCGCTTCGAGCAGGTAGCGGAAGTGGCCGAGGATCGGGAAGTTCCGCAGGATCGCGTGGCGTCGCTGGGTGAGGTCGTAGAGGACGACGAGCAGCAGCAACGCGCCGAGGGTGAGCCAGAACCAGGTCATCGCCCGTCTTCGTCGAGACGATCGAGCAGCCGCATGGCCGCGTCCGGGATCACGGTGCCCGGTCCGAACACGTCGGCGACGCCCGCGGCCTGCAGCGCCGGCACGTCCTGCTCCGGGATCACGCCGCCGGCGACGACGAGGATGTCGCCGCGACCGGCGTCGCGGAGACAGCCGACGAGCTCCGGCACCAGGGTCTTGTGGCCGCCCGCGAGCGTGCTGATGCCGCAGACGTGCACGTCGTTCTCGAGCGCCTGCTTGCAGACCTCTGCGGGCGTCTGGAACAGCGGTCCGATGTCGACGTCGAAGCCCATGTCGGCGAATGCGCTCGCGATCACGCGCGCGCCGCGGTCGTGGCCGTCCTGACCCATCTTCGCGACCAGGATGCGGGGGCGGCGGCCGTGCCGGGCCAGGAACGCCTTGGTCCTGTCCTGAGCTTCGGTGAGCTTCGTCATCGAGCGTCCGGCGGCAGCATACACGCCCGCTACCGTGCGCGGTGTCGCGACGTGGCGGCCGAACACCCGTTCCATCGCGTCGCTGACCTCGCCGACGGTGGCGCCGAGCTCGACGGCAGCGATCGCCAGCCCGAGCAGGTTGTCGTCACCCCGGGCGCCGGCGGTGATCGCCGCGAGCGCTTGTTCGACCGCGGCGCCGTCGCGCTTCGCCTTGAGCTCGCGCAAGCGCGCGATCTGGGCCTCGCGCACCGCGGTGTTGTCGATCGAGAGGATCTCGAGCGGCTCCTGCTCGGTCGGCCGGTAGCGATTGACGCCGACGATGGTCTCCTGGCCGGAGTCGATCGCGGCCTGGCGTCGCGCTGCGGCCTCTTCGATGCGGAGCTTCGGCAGGCCGGCCTCGATCGCCTTGGTCATGCCGCCCAGGCGCTCGACCTCCTGGATCAGGTCCCAGGCCTTCTGCCCGAGCTGCTCGGTGAGCCGCTCGACGTAGAACGAGCCGGCGAGCGGATCGGCGGCGTGCGTTACGTGGCTCTCCTCCTGCAGGATGAGCTGCGTGTTGCGCGCGATCCGGGCCGAGAACGCGGTCGGCAATGCGATCGCCTCGTCGAGCGCGTTGGTGTGCAACGACTGCGTGCCGCCGAGCACGGCGGCGAGCGCCTCGAGGCAGGTACGCACGACGTTGTTGTAGGGATCCTGCGCCGCGAGCGACCAGCCCGAGGTTTGACAGTGCGTGCGCAGCGCCATCGATTTGTCGGACTTCGCGCCGAACGCCTTGACGATCTTGGCCCACAGCAGCCGCGCGGCCCGCAGCTTGGCGATCTCGGTGAAGAAGCTCATCCCGGTCGCGAAGAAGAACGACATCCGGCCCGCGACCTTGTCGACGTCGAGGCCGGCGGCGATCGCGGTGCGCAGGTACTCGAGACCGTCGGCGAGGGTGTAGGCCAGTTCGAGGTCGGCGGTCGCGCCGGCCTCGTGGATGTGGTAGCCGCTGACCGAGATCGTGTTGAACTTCGGCATGCGCTCGCCGCAGAAGGCGAAGATGTCGCGCACGATGCGCATGCTCGGTCCGGGCGGGTAGATGTAGGTGTTCCGGACCATGAACTCCTTGAGGATGTCGTTCTGGATGGTGCCGGACAGCTCCGCCTCGGCGACGCCCTGCTCCTTCGCCGCCGCGATGTAGAGTGCGAGAATCGGGATCACCGCGCCGTTCATCGTCATCGACACCGACACCTCGCCGAGCGGGATGTCGCGGAACAGGATGCGCATGTCGGCGATCGAGTCGATCGCGACGCCGGCCATGCCGACGTCGCCCGCGACGCGCGGATGGTCGCTGTCGTAGCCGCGGTGGGTGGCGAGGTCGAACGCGACCGACAGGCCCTGCTGGCCGCCGGCGAGCGCCTGCTTGTAGAACGCGTTCGTCGCCTCGGCGGTCGAGAACCCGGCGTACTGGCGAATCGTCCACGGCCGCTCGGCATACATCGTCGCGTACGGCCCGCCGAGGTACGGCGGTCGCCCGGCGACGAAGCCCGCGTGCGCGACCTCGGCGTCGACGGCGGTGTGCAGCACGCGGTGCTCGATGCCCTCGGGCGCGGTCCACGGCGCGACACGGGCGGTCGCGGCGGCGTTCTGGTCGGCGGTCGGCTTCGCGAACTCGTCGAAGCCGTACGGGATCTGCGTGAAGTCGGGGGCCATGCGCGCGACTGAATCTACCGGCTCGTGTCGACCGCGCGCAGCGAGTAGTGCAGCTCCAGGCGTTCCACGTCTTCTTCGACGAGCCAGTCGACGTAGTCGCGCAGCGATGCGGCGCGCGCCGTGATCGTCGCCGCGGGCGGCGGCTCCGTACAGCCGAGCTCGACCGTCACGTCGATGCCGGTCTCCGTGTTCCGTGCGGTCATGCCGAGGAGGCGTTCGCCCGGTGCCAGCTCGCCGGCCCTGACCCGATCCTCGACGATCGCCGGCAGCTCGATCGCGGTGCCGGGGGGCTCCCGTCCGAGCAGGAAGAACACGAGCCCGACGAGGCCCAGAACCAGAAAGGCGACGATGTGCCGCACCCAGCGGTGCTCGCGCTGCAACACGCGGATACCCACCGCGAGCAGAACCGCGCTGGCGGCGAGCGCGATCGTCACCATGTTCGTGGCGAAGAGCGCCAGGGCTCCGCGGGCGAGATAGAGCTCGCCGGCCGCGAGTCCGAGCCCGGCGGTCGCGATCGGCGGCACGAGTGCGGCAGCGATCGCGACTCCGGTGAGTGCAGCGAAGGAGTCGAGCTCCTTGCGCGAATGCGCGTACGCGGCGGCGAGGCCGGACACGAGTGCCACGAGCAGATCGGGGAAACGCGGCGAGCCGCGGGATCGCATCTCGGCCGTCACGAAATCGCCGCTCGCGCAGTGCAGGTGGATCCAACCCAGCGCGAACGCGAGCGCGAACGCGACGCTGACGCCGAAGAGCAGCGTCCAGCACGCGCGTTTCAGCAGCGCCCGATTGCCCTGCGCGAGCGCGAGTCCGAGGCCGATGATCGGCGTCATCAGTGGCGCGACGAGCATCGCGCCGATGATGACGGCACCCGAGTTCTGCAGCAGCCCGAGCGACGCGATCGCGGTCGAGAGCGCGAGCAGCGCGACGAAGTCGAAGTTCCACGCCGAGCTGGAGTAGACCCGCAGGGTCAGGCGGGTGCGGACGTCCTTCTCGACCTGCGGCACCTTCCGACGGATCAAGCCGGCGCAGCTGCGCCAGGCCCGGTTGCCGATCGGCATCGCCTCGCGCAGCACGACGACCGGCAGGCCGCCGAGGCGGTTCACGAGCTGCGCCGGCAGGGTGTTGAAGAACGTCTTGTCGAGCAGACCGAGGCGCGGCGTCGCGAGCACGACCGCGTCGGGTCTTGCATCGTCACAGATCGCCAGCAGTCCGGCTCTGACGTCGTCGTTCACGACGATGCGGCGCGTCACCATCGCCGCACGTTCACGCAGGGCGCTGCGCAGCACGTCGCCGGCGACGAGGCGACCGGCGTGCTCGGCATCGTCGCCGAGCTCCGGCTCGACGTAGGCGCCGCTGAGCTTGCCGTCGACGGCGGTCGCGAGCGCGTCGGCAAACTGCAGCGCCGTTCGCGGGTGCCCGCCGCGGCTCGCGGGTGCGAGCAGATGCCGCAGCGGCCAGGCCTCGCCGTCGCCCATGCGCACGACCGCGGCCATGCAGGCGATGCTCGGCAGGACCTCGGCGCCGAGACGTGTGATGCGCTCGTCCTTCGGGTCGAACTGCGCCGCGAGCACGACGAACAGGCTCGGGTTCGGCTCGCGCGCTGCCGCGAGGATCGCCGACGGATCGATCGGATCGGCGGCGACGATCCGGCAGGACCGTTTCGGCGGGCCGGCGTCGTCGGGCGCGTCGCCGCCGTCGGGTCCTGCGTCGTCGCCCACCTTGTCCTTCGCTTTGGCCTTCTCCTTCGCCCTCTCCTTGTCCTTGTCCTTGTCCTTCTCCTTCTCCTCGAAGTCGGGATCGGCAGCGATGCGCGCGCGGATCTTGGCGTGCAGCGCGGCGTGCGAGTCGGCCGGCGGCAGCAGCAGCACCGCGTCTTCGCCGCGAGCGCCCGCGATCCACAGCGCCCACTCGACCTGGCGGGTCGCCGATGCCTCCGGGTCCACGAGGACAGCGACGGTCATGGACGGGCTCGCATGGTTCTCTCCAGCGGGGGCGGCGGGACGCCGGCGGACCCTAGCCCCGGACGTGCGCCCGGACAAGCGATCCCTGGCGCGCGGCGAGGTGATGACCGATGCTCACCGCGCCATGGAACGAAGATCCGCGCTCGCCGTTCTCCCGCTGTCGCTCGCGCTGGCCGCGGCTTCGTCCGCGCAGGCCGGCGCGCCCGACTTCGCTGCCGGAACCCTGACCGAGATCCGCGAGCGCGCGACCGCGGCCGGCCTCGGCGTCGTGATCGACTTCTCGACCGACGCCTGCGCGCCCTGCCGTCGGCTGATGGCGGAGACCTGGAGCGACGCGGAGCTGTGGCAGTGGCTCGACGCGAACGCGCTCGCCGTGCGCATCGACCCCGAGCAGGACGAGGCCGCGGCCGCGGCGTTCGACCTGATCGCCTACCCGACGATCGTCGCGATCGACAAACACGGCGAGGAGGTGCAACGCCTCGTCGGCTTCCGCGACGGCAAGACGATGCGCGAGGAGCTCGCGCGCGTGCTGATCGCGGCGCCGACCGGCTACAAGGAGCGTCTGCAGCTCGCCGAACGACTGCGGAAGGACGGCGACGAGGCCGCGGCGCTCGAGCACTACCTCTGGCTGTGGGATCACGGCGAGGAGCACAACCGCGGCTTCGGTGGGGTGCGAGTGTCCTTCTTCCTGAGCCAGTTCGCGCAGTTCGGCAAGCGCTATCCACCGGCGTTGCAGGCGCTCGAACAGCGCCGCGACACGCTCTCGCAGCGGGTGCTCGGGGGGGACACCTCCTATGACACCGTCTCGGACATGGTGCACCTCGACCGCGCGCTCGGCACGACCGATCGCCTGTCGAAGGTCTACGAGCAGGTCCCGCCCGAGAAGTGGGCGAAGGAGCGAATCGCCCGACGCGTGATCTTGCGCGCCGTCACGGAAGCGCTGGTCGAAGCGCGGCGGTACGAACAGGCCGCGAGTCATCTCGACGACGCGCTCGCCGACTTCGAAGGCGAGCTCGCTTCGCCGGCGATGACTATTCTACCGGACAACCTGAAGCGGCAGATGCTGGCGCGCACGATCGGGCAGATGCGCGCGCCACTCGAGGCCTGGTTCGGCGTCAAGGACGACGAACGCACCGGCTCGCTGGTCGAGCGGTTGCTCGGGCTGAAGTCCGACGACGAGACCTGGATGATGATCCTCCGCGCCGCGAAGCGCGCCGGGCACGATGTCGCGCTGCACGACTACGCGGTGCGCGCGCTCGACGAGCTGCCGGAGGAGGACCACGCGCGGATCCGCGGCCTGCTGAAGCGGCGATGACGATGGGCACCGATCCGTTCCACTTCAGCACCGAGATCCGCGTCCGGCTGCCCGAGACCGACGCGATGGGCGTGGTGTTCCACGGCAACTACTTCACCTACCTCGAGGTCGGTCGTGTCGACTACCTGCTCAACCTCGGCCTGACCGAGGGCAACCGCCCGATTCGCGACTTCGACAACGTCGTGGTGTCGGCGCACCTCGACTTCCGCGCGCCGGCACGGCTGCACGACGTGCTGAAGATCGAGGTCCGCGTCGCCGAGATCGGTACCGCCAGCATCCGGTTCGTGTTCCGGATCCGGAATCGTCGGACGAACGTGTTGATCGCCGAGGGCCACACCGTGCACTGCGCGATCACCGAGGACTACCAGCCGATGCCGGTGCCGACCTCGTTCCGCGAGACCATCGACCGGTTCGAACAGCGCACTGGCCACTGAAGATGCTGCACACGGTCGTGAATGGCGCCTTCGTCGGTTGCCTCGTTGCTGCGATCCTCGGTTTCGCCCAGGTTCGCGTCGCCAACAACCTCGAGACCAAGCTCGCTGTGCTCCGCCGCATCCTGATGGTCTACGGCGTCGGATTCGCGGTCGCCGGCGTGCTCGTCGCCATGTATGGCGGCGACGCGCCGCGGCTGCCGCATCGCGACCTCGACGCGAGTGCGATCACCGCCTACCTCGCTGCCCTGCGCGACCACGAGAGCGAACGGGCACTGGTGTTGCCCGCGTTTCTGATCGTCGGTGCCGCGGTGCTACCGGCGGTCGCGCACGTGCTGCGCGAGCTCGCTTCGTTCGTGCTCGCGCATCGCCTGGATCTGCTGGCGCGCGATCAGGCAGCGGTCCACGGCGAAGCCGACCGGTAGCCGGAGCTCACGCCTCGGACTCGGCATCGACCCGGAACGTGCCGTCGCCGTTCGCGGTGACGCGCAGCACGTTCGGGCGACAACACACCGGGCAGTCCTCGACGTAGTCCTGGATCTCACCGGCCGAGGGGTCGATCGGGATCACGATCAGTTCGCCGCAGGCGGCGCACACGTAGTCGGATTCGGGCAGCATGGCGTCGGACCGTCACGCTACGGGAACCCACCCCGGGCCGCGAATCAGCGTGAGCCGAGCTCGCGGACGAGTTCGATGGCCTGGAGCGCGAGCGGATGGTCGACGGCGAGCTCCGCGGCCAGCCGCGAACGCGCCCGTTCGGCGGCGTCCAGCGCCTCTTCACGCCGCTCGGCCTGCAGCAGGGCGCGCGCGCGCAGCAACCAGGTCGCGCCCGCGGTCGCGGCCGGCAGCTGCGCCGCGGTCGTCGCGTCGCTCGCGAGTGCATCGACGAGCCGCTTCGACGTCGCAACCGCCGCTTCGGTGCGGCGGCCGGCGAGCTCGGCGAGCACGAGGTTCTGGCCGGCGCCGAGCGTGCCGGGATGTAGCGGGCCGGATTGCCGGCCGAGCACCTCGAACGCGCGCTCGAAATGTCGGGTCGCCGCCTCGTGGTCGCCGGCCTGCAGGCGGGCGACGCCGAGCGCCTGCAGCACGTCCATCGTGCGGTAGTCGTCGGCCCCGAACGCGCGCTGGCACCGCGCCAGCAAGTCGGTCGCGAGCTGCTCGAGCGCCTTGCAGTCGTTCTGCATCCGCAACACCTGCAGCAGGTGGTAGCCGCAGCCGAGGGTGACGAGGTGGTCCGGGCCGGCGAGCCCGTCGAAGAACTCCATCGCGGCACGGTGCTGCGCTGCGGCCTCGTCGAGACGGCCGAGCCGGGCCCAGGCCTGGGCGAGGTTGTCGGCGATCTGCCAGGTCGATGCGGCCGGCTCGCCGCTGCGCTCGCTCCGTGCGACGGCGTCGGCGAGCACGTCGCGCGCTGCCGCCGGCTCGTCGAGCGTCAGCAGCAGCGTGCCGAGAGTGTGCAGCGTCACGATCGTCTCGGGCGCGGCCTCGCCGAGCAGCCGCTCGCGCGCCGCGAGCACCGCGCGGAACAGCGCCTCGGCGTCGCGCAGCCGGCCGTCGTGGCGCAGCAGGAAAGCGCGGTTGTGCTGCAGGTTCCACCACAGCGGGTCGTCGTCGGCGGTCGCGGGATCGAACGTACTGGCGGTTGCCTCGAGCAGGTCGTGCGCCTCGGCCATGCGGCCGAGGTCGCGCAGGGTGACGGCGAGCACCATCGCCGTCGCGCTCGCGCGGCGTGACGCCGGCCCCTCGAGCTCGAGCCAGAGCTCGCGCGCGCGGGCGAGGTGCGGCTCGGCGACCTTCGGCAGCGCGAGGCTCTCGTAGGTCTCGCCGATCAGGCCGCGCAGCTCGGCCTCGATCTCGGGGTCACCGAAGGTCTCGCCCTCGAGCTCGGCGGTCGCCGAGTCGAGTGCCTCGCGCACGGTGTAGTCGATCCCCTTGGTCGCCATCAGCGACGACTCGGCCAGGAAGTCGCGCGTGAACTGCGCGACGCGCCTGGCGACGCGTTCCCGCTGCACGATCTCCGCGCCCTGGGCGAGCACTATGCCGAGCGCGCCGAGCGCGACCAGCACGATCGATGCGAGCGCGAGCACGAGGCCGCGGCGGCGTCGCGCAAAGAGCTTGAGCTGGTGCAGCGTGCTCGGGGCGCGCGCGCGCACCGGGCGATCGGCGAGGAAGGCGCGCAGATCGTCGGCCAGTTCGGCGACCGAGGCGTAGCGCTCGTTCGGGTCCCGCTGCAGCGCCTTCTGCACCACGACCTCGAGGTCGCGCTCGATGCCGCGCACGACGGTCGAGAGCCGCGGTGCTTCCTGCTCGCCGACGACTCGCGCGACCGCGAGTGGCGTGGTCTCCTCGAGGACGAACGGCCGCCGACCCGCGAGCAGCTCGAAGGCCACGACGCCGAGCGCGTAGATGTCGCTGCGCAGGTCGATCGCGCCCGCGCGCGGTTGGCCGCCGAGCTGCTCGGGACTCATGTAGTGCAACGTGCCGAGCACGGTGCCGGCGTCGGTCATGCCCTCGGCTTCGGGCGCCATGCTGCGCGCGATGCCGAAGTCGATGACCTTGACACGACCGCGCTCGTCGACGAGCAGGTTCTGCGGCTTGAGGTCGCGGTGAACGACGCCGCGCAGGTGGCCGTGGTGCACCGCCTCACAGATCTGCAGCAGGAGTTCGACCTTGTCGCGGACCGTTGCCGCGCGGCGCCGTGCGAACGACAGCAGGTCGGTCGCCTGCGGGACGAGCTCCATCGCGAACCAGGGCAGCTCGATCCGGCCGGCGCGATGCACGCCGACGGCGAACACCTGGGCGATGCCCGGGTGTTGCAGGGAGGCCAGCACCTCGGCTTCCCAGCGGAAGCGCCGCACGGCCTGCTCGCTCGCGAGTCCGAGGGCCAGCACCTTCAACGCCACCCGGCGCCGCGGCTCGTCCTGTTCGGCCTCGTAGACCGTTCCCATGCCGCCGCTGCCGAGCACGCCGAGGATGCGGTAGTCGTCGATCCGGCCGCCGACGCCGATCCCGCCGGCCTCGACCAGCCGGTCGGGGCCGCGCTCGAGCAGGCTCGCGATCCGGCCCTCGGCCGCGTCGGCCGCGAGCAGCTGCTCGACCTCGCGTCGGACCGGGTCGTCGACCGCATCGCGGCACTCGCGGGTCAGGAACGCCGCACGGTCGGCCGCCGGCAGCTCGACGGCCGCCTCGAACAGCTGCCGGATCCGCCGAAACGCCGTCGTCGCGGGTTCACCGTCGGTCATCGACCTGTCGCAGAACCGGGTTCACGAGCCATGGAGCGTAGCGGTTCGACGCCGACCGCCAGGATTTCGAGGCGATCTGCCGGCCGCCGGCGGGGGATCGGCGGCGGAGGCCGTGCGGGTGGACGGGTAGAGTCGCGCGGCCATGCGCCGTGCCGCCCTGCTCGCGTTCCCGTTCGCTCTCTCCCTGCCGGCCCAGGTGCCCGACCCGGGATTGCAGCCGCGGCCGGCGTTCGCGCCCGGCATCCGCTACGACCCCGCGATTCCGACGCTCGAGCAGGTCACCGGCCACGCGTTCGGCGCAGGCATCTCGTCGCACGCCGACGTCGTCAAGTACCTGCACGCGCTGGCGGCCTTTTCGCCGCGCATCCGGCTGTTCGAGTTCGGTGAGAGCTGGCAGGGGCGCGCGCTCTGGTTTGCGGCGGTGGCGACCGAAGAGCGCCTCGAAGCGCTCTCGCGCACGCAGGACGGCATGCGACGGCTGGCGGATCCGCGCGGGCTCGAGGACGGCGCCGCCGAGCAGCTGATCGCCGAGCTGCCCGCGGTCGGCTGGCTGGCGAACTGCGTGCACGGCGACGAGCCGTCCGGCACCGACGCGGCGCTGCTCGTGCTCTATCACCTGCTCGCGGCCCGGAACGATCCGGTCGCCGATCGTGTGCTCGAGCAGTGTGTGGTGCTCGTCGATCCGCTGCAGAACCCGGACGGCCGCGATCGCTTCGTGCACAGCACGCGCGACGCGCGCGGCCGCTGGCCCGACGCCACGCCCGCCGGCGCCGAGCACAGTCAGCCTTGGCCCGGCGGGCGCGTCAACCACGCGTTGTTCGACATGAACCGCGACTGGTTCGCGATGACCCAGCCGGAGACGCGTGCGCGCGTGCGTGCGTTCCTCGAGTGGTGGCCGCTGGTCTACGTCGACCTGCACGAGATGGGCGGCGATTCGACCTACTACTTCGCGCCGCCTGCCGAACCCGTCAACCGCGACATCACGGCGGCACAGCGCGCGTGGCTGGTGCGCTACGGCCGCAACAACGCGCGCTGGTTCGACCGCTACGGCTTCGACTACTTCACGCGCGAGGCCTACGACTCGTTCTATCCCGGCTACGGCGAGGGCTGGCCGACCTTCCAGGGCAGCATCGGCATGACGTTCGAGATGGCGAGCGCCCGCGGACTGGTCTACCGCCGCTCGGACGACACGCTGCTCTACTATCGCGATGGCGTGCAGCGCCACTTCGTGGCCTCGATGGCGACGCTCGAGACGCTCGCGAACGGGCGGGTCGAAGCGCTGCGCGGGTTCCTCGCGCACCGGCGGGCCGGGGTCGCGCGCGGCGAGCAGGGCGACGTGCGCGAATACGTGATGCCGGCCCGCGGCGACCGCACGCGCCTCGCCCGGCTCGCGAACCTGCTGCTCGCTCAGGGCATCGAGGTGCATGTGGCGACCGACACGCTGCGGACGACTTCAGCCGCGCCGTTCGACGGTGCCCGTGACGGCGACGCGCGCGCGGCCGAGTTTCCGGCCGGCAGTTTCGTGGTGTCGCTGTCGCAGCCGGCGAGCACGCTCGCGCACGTGCTGATCCACCCGCACTTCGACATGGCGCCGGAGTTCCTCGCAGAGCAGGAGCGCCGCGAGGCCCGGCGGCAGGGCACCGAGTTCTACGACCTCACGGCCTGGTCGCTGCCGCTGCTGTTCGGCGTCGAGACCTGGGCGACGCAGGTGGCCGTCACCGGCCCGCGCGAGCTGCTGCGGCCCGGCGCCGCGACCGCGGGCGCGGCGCCGCTGCGCGATGCACCGCCGCAGGTCGCCTACGTCGTGCGCTGGGGCTGCAACGGCGCGGCGGCGATGCTCGCCGAAGCGCTGCGCGCCGGCATCAAAGCGCGCTGCGTCGATCGGCCGTTCGCGCTCGACGGTGCCGAGTTCCCGGCCGGCTCGTGGCTCGTCAAGGTGCAGGGCCAGCCGGAGATCACCGGCGACCTGCTGCACGCGCGCTTGCGAGAGCTCGCCGCCGCGCACGGTGTCGAGGTGTTCTGCGCCGACAGCTCGTGGGTCGAGAGCGGGCCGAGCTTCGGCACCCGGCACGCACTCGAGCTCTCGGTGCCGCGCGTCGCGATGCTCTGGGACCGGCCGGTGAACCGCTACTCGGCCGGCTGGGCCCGCTTCCTGCTCGAACAGCGCTACGGCGTGCCGGTCAGCCCGCTGCGGGTGCGCGACGTCGCGCGGATCGAGCTCGATCGCTTCACCGTGCTCGTGATGCCGGAAGGTGGTGACTTCGGCGACGAGCTCCGGGCGCGCGGCACCGGCGCGATCAAGGGATTCGTCGAGCGCGGCGGCGTGCTCGTCACGTTCGGCAGCGCGACGCGGTGGCTCACCGAGGAGGACGTCGGGCTGCTCGCGACTGCGACCGAGTCGCGCGATCGACCACGTCCGCCAGCGAAGTCGGACGAGGTCGCGCGCGAGCCCGAGGCCGGCGAGACGGAGGGCGAACCGGAGCCGTTCGACTACGAACGTGCGATCCGACCCGACGACGAACCACCGCCGGCGGTGCCGGGTGCGATCCTGCAGGTCACGGTCGACCCCGAACACTGGCTCGGTTTCGGCTATCAGGGCCGCGCGGCGGTCGTGCACGACTCCTCGAACATCCTGACACCGGTCAAGCTCGACCGCGGTACGAACGTCGCGATCTACGCCGCCGAGGACGAGCTCGTGCGCGCCGGCTTCGTCTGGGACGAAGCGAAGCGGCAGCTGCCGCGCAAGGCGTATCTCGTGCATCAACCGCACGGTCGCGGCCATGTCGTCGCGTTCGCCGAGGACCCCAACGTGCGCGGGTTCGCCGACGGCCTGAACCTCATGTTGCTCAACGCCGTGTTGCTGACAGCCGGGCGCTGACCGCGGGGCGGTCGTCCCTGCGCTAGCGCCGGCGTGGTCCCCAGATCTGCTCGAGCAGGTGATAGCCGCGCTCGTCGTGAGCCGCGAGTTCGGCGCGCACGAACGGGTAGAAGTCGTTGGTGCCGAAGTAGGCCTCGGTGGCCTCGGCGAAGTACTCCTGGTCGTTCTCGAGCGCGTAGTGCTTCTCCTTGCGACCGCCGATGCGCAGCACCTCGTCGTAGGTCCCGGCCTGCTTCGCGGCACCGTAGGCCGCGCGGATACCGGCGTGGCCGTAGCCGAGGACCTGATGGTGGTAGCCGTGGGCGAGCTCGTGCAGCACCATCCACGGCTGGTCGAGTGTCCACGACAGGAAGTTCCTCGCGTTGGCGATCTCGACGCCGCCGGCGAGCTCGGTCGGATACTCGTGATCGGCGAGCCACTGCTTCGACGGGTGGTAGAACATGCAGTGGCGGGCGTGGCGGCGGTCCTCGAAGCCGACGCGGATCGGGATCGCGCGGAGCTTCGCGAGCGCCGGCTCGGCGACCACGCGCGTGATCCGGAACAGCTGGTCGCCGAGCTCGGCGAACACCGCATCGTGGAGCTCGTGGTGCGCGAAGTCGTTCACGAGTTGGACTTCGAAGCCATGCAGCTCGATCCGGGTCGCCGGCTCCGGCGATGGCGAGAGCACGGCGAGGAACGCGGGCAACGCGAACAGCGCGGCGGTCGTGCGGACGGACATCGCCGCAGTCTACGGCTTCAGTGCCGCTCGACGCCGACCCGCACCGAGGTGTCGTCATGTTCGCCGCGGCGCACGTAGCGCACCGCGATCGCGCCGTCGTAGCCGACGTCCTGCTTGATGCGATCGAGGTTCGCCGAGGTCGCGGCTTCGCCGTTCAGCGACGTCAGCACGTCGTAGCGCTGCAGACCGGCGCGATCGGCGCCGCCGTCGGGCGTGATCCCGGTGACCAGCAGACTGCTGTCGCGGTCGATGCCGAGCTGCGCGGCGAGTGCGGCGCTCGGCCGTTCGATGAACAGACCGACGACGAGTCGTCCTGCCGGGCGCGCTGCGGCCGGCGGCATCAGAACGCGATCGACGACGTGGATGACGCCGTTGCTGGCCTGGACATCGGAGCCGACGACGTTCGCGCCCTCGACCTGCAGCCTGCCGCCCTCGATCCCGAAGCGCAGCGGCTCGCCGCTGACCGACTTCGCGGCCATCGCCGCGACCGCCTGGTCGGCGTAGACCCGGCCGGCGATCACGTGGTAGCTCAGGATCCGCTTCAGCTCGGCGCGGTTCTCCCGCCGCAGCAGGCTGGCGACCGTGCCCTCGGGCAGCGCCTCGAACGCTTCGTCGGTCGGTGCGAGCACCGTCAATGGGCCGTCACCCGCGAGAGTCCGCACCAGCCCCGCGGCCTTGGCCGCCGCCAGCAGGGTGCCGAACGAACCGGCGGCCTTCGCCACCGTCGGGATGTCGTCGAGCACGGGCATCATGACGGCGTCGAGCACGTGGATGATGCCGTTGCTGCAGCGGACGTCGGTCTTCACCAGGCCGGCACCACCGATCGCGGCGCCGTCACCGTTCATCTCGACGGGCACGCGCTGCCCGTTCGCGGTCGGCAGCGCGAAGCGCCCCAGTACGTCGTCGGCGCCAAACTCGCCCGGCACGATGTGGTAGGTGAGGATCGCTCGCAGCCGGTCGCGGTTGTCGGCCTGGAGCAGCGCGGTAACGGCGTGTTTGCCGAGCTTCTCGAACGCCGCATCGGTTGGCGCGAACACCGTCAGCGGGCCGTCGCCGCGCAGCGTGTCGACGAGGCCGGCGGCTTCGGCAGCGCGCAGCAGCGTGCCGAACGAACCGGCCTCGACGGCGGTCGTCACGATGTCCTTCTGGGCGGAGAGTGTGGCGGTCAGCAGAGCCGCAGCAGTCATGAGTCGTAGCATCGTCGTGTCTCTGGATCGGGTCTCGGGTCGTGTGGCAGTCGGTTTCGCCATCACGGGCGGCCCGGATGCAAGGGGCTCGAATCCTGCCGATCGCTGCGCTAAGCCGCTCGCGATGACGCTGACGGCTCCACCGCTACGGACCTCCGTGCAGGTCGGCTACGCGTTCGCCGACGTCGGGCTCAATGCGGTCGAGACCGCGCTGCGGCTCTACCTGTTGATCTTCTACACCGATCGCGTCGGCCTGCGCGCCGACCTCGCGGGCCTCGCGCTCGGGATCGGGTTGCTCTGGGACGCGATCACCGATCCGCTGATGGGCGCGATCTCGGATCGGACCGCGCACGGCCAACACGGCCGGCGGATCTACATCGCGATCGGCGGCGTCTGGCTCGCGCTCGCGACCGTCGTGCTGTTCCACCCGCCGGCCTTCGACTCGCAGTGGCTCGGGTTCGCCTGGCTGGTCGGCGCCTCGTGTTTCCTCAACACCGGCATGACGATCATCAACGTGCCGCACATGGCGATGGCCGGTGAGATGACGGCGAACCCGCACGCCCGTTCGGTGCTGTTCGGTTGGCGTTTCGCCTGCATGAACGTGGGCGCGGTGTTCGCCGCGGTGCTGCCGACCGTGCTGCTAGCCGGACCCCACGACCGTACCCCCGCCGTGATGGGGGAGTTCAGCCTCGGCGTCGCGGCGCTCGTGCTGGCCTCGGCGCTCGTGACCTGGTGGTCGACCCGAGATGTCGAGTTCCTGGTCGCACCGCCACGGCAGCGCTCGTTCTTCGGCGAGCTCGGCGACGCGTTCCGCAACCGGCCGTTCCGGCCGCTCGTCGCGGTCTACGTCGTGGCGACGATCGGCATCGGCACCAACGCGACGGTCGCGTTCTACTACTACGGCTATGCGCTCGAGCTGAGCGACCGCCAGATCAACATCATGGTCGCGGTCCTGCTGGCCGTGTTCACGCTCTCGATCCTGGTGTGGGTGCGACTGTCCCAGCGCGTCGGCAAGGTGCGGCCGATCGTGCTCGGCGCCAGCGCGCTCGGCATCGCGACGACCGTGCTCTACATGGTCCTGCCGGCCGGCAACTTCGTCCTGCCGCTGCTCATCGGCGCGGTCGGGCTCGGCGCGCTGGTCGGCTGCATCGTGCTGATCGACTCCTTGCTCACCGACGTGATCGACCACGACTGCATCGCGACCGGTGTGCGTCGCTCCGGGGTATTCTTCGGTGTCTGGCGCTTCTCGTCGAAGGTCGCGCGCGCGGCCGCGATCGGCGGTGCCGGCCTCGTGCTCGAGCTCATCGGGTTCGTCCCCAACCAGGAACAGAGCGAGGGCGTGAAGTCCGGGCTGCGCTGGCTGTTCGGTCCCGGCGTCGGACTGTTCTTCCTGGCGGCCGGTCTGCTGCTGCGGCACTACCGATTCACGCCCACCAAACAGCAGCAGGTGCAGCGGATCCTCACACGGCGGGGCGCGGTGCGTTAGGCTCCGGGCGCGATGGCCACGACCGCGAACCTGCCGCCGAGCATCTTCAACGACGTAGTGGGGCCGGTGATGCGCGGGCCCTCGAGTTCGCACTCGGCGGCCTCGGTGCGGATCGGACGCCTCGCGCGCGACCTCTGCGGCGGCGATCCCGAACGCGTGCTCGTCGAGTTCGACACTCTCGGATCGCTGCCGACGACGCATGCGAGCCAGGGGTCCGACATGGGCTTGTTCGGCGGCCTGCTCGGCTTCGAAGCCGACGACGAGCGGCTGCCCGAGTCGGCGAGCCTGCTGCGGGCGGCCGGCATCACGCTCGAGATCCGCTACGTCGAGCTGCACGATCCGCACCCGAACACCTACCGGCTGACGTTGTGGCGTGGCGATCGCGAGCACCGTCTGGTCGCGATCTCGACCGGCGGCGGCATGATCGAGGTGCTCGCGATCGACGGCAGCGCCGTGCGGTTGCACGGCGACTACGACGTCACCCTGCTCGACTTCGAGAGCGCGACCGCCGGCGAGGCCGCGCGCGACCGGCTGCTGGCGGTGGGTGGGTGCGACGAGGTGACGCTCGTCGCCGGTTCGCCGACGCGCGTCGTCGCCGCGGCGCAGACGTTCGTCCGGGACGAACTCCTGGGCGAACTCGCGGGCCTGCAGCGGGTGCGGCGGCTGGCCGCCGTGTTGCCGGTGCGGTCGCGCCGCGATCTCGCAGTGCCGTTCCTGCACGCCGGCGAGCTCGCAGCACGCCCGGAGCTGCAGACCGTCGGGCTCTCCGAGTTCGCGTTCGAGTACGAGTGTGCGCGCGGTGGCATCGATCGCGACGGCGTGCTCGCGCGCATGGGCCGGATCCTCGCGATCGTCCGGGGCGGCGTTCGGCAGGGCCTCGCCGGCACCGAGTGGGCCGATCGGATCCTGCCGCGCCAGAGCCACCTGTTCGCGGCCGCGCTCGAGCGCGGCGAGCTGCTCGAGGGTGGCATCCTGAACCGCGCGATCCTCTACGTGACCGCGCTGATGGAGGTGAAGAGCTCGATGGGGGTGATCGTCGCCGCCCCGACCGCGGGGTCGTGCGCGACGTTCCCGGCGACCTGCCTCGCCGCCGCCGAGGTCCGCGGCGCCGACGAGGAGACCACGCTGCGCGCGATGCTCGCGGCCGGACTCATCGGTGTGTTCGTTGCGACCCGGTCGAGCTTCGCGGCCGAGGTCGGGGGCTGTCAGGCCGAGACCGGCGCGGGCGCGGCGATGGCCGCGGCGGCGCTCGTCGAGCTCGCCGGCGGCAGCGCCGCGCAGGCACTGTCCGCCGCGAGTCAGGCGCTGCAGAACGTGCTCGGTCTGATCTGCGATCCGGTCGCGAGCCGCGTCGAGGCGCCGTGCCTCGGCCGCAACGTTGCCGGCGCCGCGAACGCGCTCGCGTCGGCCAACATGGCGCTGGCCGGCTTCGACCATCTGATCCCGCTCGACGAGGTGCTCGACGCCCACCGCGAGATCAGCGCCAGCATGGCGCGCGAGCTGCGTTGTACCGCCCTCGGCGGCCTGTCGGTGACGCCGACGTCGCAGGCGATCGCGGCGCGGCTCTGCGGCGACGGTGGCTGCGGAGGTGGCGGTTGCGCGACCGGCTGATCTCGTTCGTCGTACCGGCCCACGACGAGGAGGCGCTCGTCGGCGCCGCGGTCGAGAGCCTGCAGCGGGCCGCTCGGGAGCTCGGTCGGCCGTTCGAGATCATCGTCGTCGACGATGCGTCGACCGACCGGACCGCGGCCGTCGCGGCCGCCGCCGGCGCGCGGGTCGTCGCCGCCGACGTCCGCCAGATCTCGCGCGCGCGCAACGCCGGTGCCGCGGCGGCGAACGGCGAGTACCTGATCTTCATGGATGCCGACACGATCGCGACGCCGGCGGTGGTGCGGGCCGCAGTCGCGGCGCTCGATGCCGGCGCTGTCGGCGGCGGCGGCGCGGCGCGCTTCGACGAGCCGGTGCCGCGCTGGGGCAAGGCGGTGCTGTGGCTCGTGCTGCGGCTCAACCGCCTGTTCCGCGTCGCGGCCGGCTGCTTCGTGTTCTGCCGCCGAGATGCGTTCGAGCGCGTCGGCGGCTTCGATCCGGCGTTGTTCGCCGGTGAGGAGATCGCCTTCACGCGCCGGCTCGGTCGTCTGCGGGCCGGCCGTTTCGTGTCGCTGCGCGAGCACGTCGTGACCTCGGGCCGCAAGCTGCGGACCTTCTCCGGGCGGCAGATCCTCCGCGAGCTGGCGCGCGTCGCGTTCCTCGGACGGCGCGGTGTCAGGCAGCGTGAGTCGCTGGGCATCTGGTACGGACCGCGTCGGCCCGACGTGCGCTGACCGCGGCGGCGCTCGATCAAGATTCGGCGAACCGGGCCGTCTGCAGCGGAAGCGACCTATGGTGCGTTGCCGAAGCCAGCCCTTCGTCCCGTTGCCACGAACTCGAGATCCCCGATGCGCCAACTGCTCGCCCCGCTCGTCCTGATCGCCTGCGCCGCGGCGCAGGACAACGCCGTGCTCACCAGGCTGCGAGCCGCCGCCGAGCAGGCCCCGCTAGTCGTCGCGCATCGCGGCGCGAGTTCGACGCACCCCGAGAACACGCTCGCGGCGATGCGCGCTGCGGTCGACGCCGGCGCCGATCTCGTCGAGTTCGACGTCTACCAGACCGCCGATGGCGCGTGGGTCTGCATCCACGATCAGACCGTCGATCGCACCACCGATGCCGTCAAGCGCCTCGGCCGGCAGCGCATCAAGGTCGACGAGCTCACTCTCGCCGAGATCCGCGCGCTCGATGCCGGCAGCTGGTTCGGGGCCGGGTTCGCCGACGAGCGGGTGCCGACGCTCGCGGAGGCGCTGGCGGCGATCCTGCCCGCGGCGGTGCCGATGATCGAGCGCAAGGGTGGCGACGCCGGCGCGCTCGCCGCCGAGCTCGCCCGGCTCGAGCGGCTGGATGAGGTGATGGTCCAGGCGTTCGACTGGGACTTCCTGACTGAGCTGCACCGCGTCGAACCGCGGCTGCTGATCGGCGCGCTCGGTGCCAAGGAGCTGTCGCCGGCGCGACACGAGGAGCTGTCGCGAACCGGCGCTGCCATCGTGCACTGGAATCACGGCGATCTGACGGTCGAGGCCGCAGCGGCGGTGCGAGCGGCGGATCGCCTGCTGTGCGTCTACACCGTCGATCCCGACCCGTGTCTGCTCGGTGCCGCCGCGATCGGCTGTCACCTCGTTACCACGAACCGCCCGGCGCGGATGGCCGAATTGCGGCGACGAGGTCTGCTGCAGTCCCGGCCGCGGACTCGGTGAAATCGGGCACCGCGCCCGTCGTCGGGTTGTGGCATGATTGTTCGTACTCCGACCGAACCTCCCATGGCAAGAACTCCCGATGGTCGTGTCCCCGGCGAACCGGCCGGCGGATCGAAGCCCGCCGACGAGACGACGGTGGGCTCCGAGACCACGAACCTGGTCCGTCAGGCCAAGTCCGGCGACGCGAACCGCGCCTGGACGCCGCTCTCCGACAAGATCGTCTACTACCTGAGGACACGCTTCGGCAACGCCGGCTTCCCGCCCGGCACCGAGTTCGACGACTTCGTCAGCGACATGATGGCGCGCGTGATGACGTCGATAGGCAGCTTCGAGGATCGCGGCAACCAGTCGTTCTGGCGCTGGGTGCAGACGATCGGTGGCAATCTCTGGCGTGACATGTGGCGCCGTTTCGAGCGCGACCGCCGACTCGGTATCGCCGGGCGCGGCGAAGTGCGCGGCGACGACGAGGATTCCGCGATCGGTCACGCCGTGGACGCCGCGCCGGTGGTCGGCGATTCACCGACCGGCATCGTCCGTGTGCGCGAGCTCGAGCGCGCCGAACAGGAGTGCGTCGCACGGCTGCCGAAGGCGCTGCGCGAGGTCTACATCCAGCGCCGCGTGCACGAGATGTCGTTCGCCGAGATCTCGGCGCACGGCGGTGTCAGGAACCACGCTACCCTGCGCAGTCACTACATGCGGGCCCGCGACTCGGTACGCGAGTGCCTGGCGCGCCGAATCGACGAGCTCGGGCGCACGCTCACCGGTTGGCGCTGAGCCGTCCTAGCGACGGGCCGTGACGGTGCGTCGGCCGAGCCCGGTGAAGAAGCCCGGGAAGTAGCGGCCCTCGTCGACGTTGGCGCGTCGCGAGCGTTCGTCGAACGTCTGCTCGAGCGCGAACAGTGCTTCGACGTCGGCAACCGGTTCGAAGCGGTTCACGCTCGTGCTCTCGAGCTCGAAGCCCGTGTCGCGGAACCAGCCCGCGAGCTCGCGCAGCGTGTGCTGGGTCTCGTGCGGATGCAGGACCTGGTCGCGGAACCACGAGCGCGCCATGGTCTCGTCGGCGGCGTGGATGCCGTCCAGACGTCGGTAGTGCGCGAACGCGGCCTCTTCGCCCTTGGACTCGAGGAGCCCGCGAAACAGCTCGAGGAACGGTCGCCGTCCGGGCTCGTGGTAGAGCCCGATGTAGACCTGCTTGCCGGGGCCGGCGAAGCGCTGCACGTGTTTGAACGCCGCCTCGCAGTCGCGGGTGTGGTGCAGCACGCCGATGCTGAGCACGAGATCGACGGTGCCCTCGTGTTCGTAGTCGAACAGGTCGCTCTCGACGAACCGGATCCGCCCGCTCGTCCCGAGCGCCGCGGCAACCGCCCGCGCCCGCTCGAGCGCCGCGGCGGTGAAATCGACCGCGGTCACCGTGACGCCGTAATGGTGCGCCAGGGTGTTGCAGAGCCAGCCGGCGCCACAACCGATCTCGAGCACCGTGTCGACCGCGCCGCTGGCAAGCAGGCGATGCAGGTCGGGATAGGTGTTGGCGAGCGAGTGGGCCCTGATCGAGCCGATCGCGTCGTCGGCGGTGCCGTGCAGGTTGAACGGCATGACCTCGTAGAACGACTTCACGCGCGAGCCGAGACCCTTGGGATCGGAAGTCGAGGTCATCGTCGTGGCCCGAACCAGATAAGCCGAGTCAGGGAGGCGGGAATCAGAACAGCGGATAGATGTTCGGGTTCTGCTCGGCGCGCTTGCGGCGGAACGGGCGGGCTAGGGCTCGGAACGGACTCAGCAGGATCGAGAATAGGCGAGACATGGCGAGATGGTCCTTGGGAGGGGGAGGTCAGGTTGCCACGAGAGGTGCGCTGGTGGCACTTGCACTGCCACCCAGTCTGCGACAAATCCCGAGCGCGGCAAGTCCCACCAGGAAAGCGAGAGCCGCGAGCCCGGCGAACAGCACGTTCCAGGCGGCGGGCACGCAGGCCGCGACCGCGAGCAGGGCGAGCCCGGCCGCGAACCCGCCGACACGGAGCCGCCGTGCGATCTGCAGCGCCCGACGGCACGAGGCACACTGCAGCACGTGTCCGCCGAAACGATCGAGCGACGCGATCGGCGGTTCGCGATGTGACTCGTCGCCGCGGGTCCGCAGCCCGATGTAGTCGGGCCGGCCTTCGGCGTGGTCGTCGAGCCACTTGCGGTAGGCGAGCACGAGCGCGTCGCTGGTCTTCAGCGGCACCCAGCTCTTGCCGAGGGGTTCGCGCAGCCGCGCGATGTTGGCGGCCTGACCGGTGACCACCGCCATGTCCTGTTCGAGCAGGTGGCACTGGAACCCGTGCTCCCAGAATCGCGGTCGCACGCGGTCGCGCCACGGCGTGAAGTTGCTGTAGGCGCGGTAGAGCAGGCGGCAGCGGCCTTGTCCGAGCGGCAGCGAGTAGAGGCCGAGGCCGGCGATCCGCGCCGCACCGGCGGAACCGCCGTAGACCGACCAATAGTGCACGAGGTTGGGCGCGACGAACGCGACGCGCGCGGCGTCGAGGCTGCCGGTCTCGATCCGACCGTCGGCCGCGCGGCCGAAGTGCGCGGAGAAACCGGCCGGGCCGGCTTCGGCGAGCTCGAACGCGAGCGGGCCGGCGAGCGCGGCGTGGCCGCCGCCCCGCACACCGTCGTGCGCGATGTGGATGTGCGCGTAGTCGAGCACGTTCTCGACCAGGAACTCCTGGCCGTACGGCAGGTCGATCGCGAAGTCGATGCTGTGGCAGTCGCCGCGGTCGAGATCGTCGATCGTCGGGATCTGCGCCGGATCCGCGGCCGTCGGCTCGCCGCAGTGGATCCAGATCATGCCCTGTCGTTCGGCGACCGGCACGCGCCGGGCGCACGCCGCCTTCGGGATCGGCTGCGAGGGGTCGAGCTGCGGGATGCGGACACATTCGCCATCCGCCGCGAAGCGCCAGCCGTGGTACAGGCATTCGATCTCGCTGCCGACCAGCCGGCCGTCGGACAGCCGCGCGAGGCGGTGGGGGCAGCGGTCCTCGAGCACGCGGATCGCGCCGGCCTCGTCGCGGAAGAACACGTAGCCGTTGTCGAACACGGTGACGCGATGCAGCCGACCGGGGGTCGCGTCGACCGAGAAGGCGATCGGGAACCAGGCGTTGTGCCAGGCCGGCACGCCGGGCGAGGCCTCCTTCAGGGTATCGGCGGTCGCGGTCATCGAAACGGGAGCGGGCGAGGGCGGTGGCGAGTGATCCACCGGCGCGGCAGAAGTATCGCACGAAGCGTCCGCGGCCGGGGGTGGCTTTTGGCGGTGGTTCGGTGGCCGGTTCAGCCGGCGGAGACGGTTCACCGAATCAACTGCGGCTTGACGTCGCCGCCACCTCCGGGTGACCTGCGCAAGCCATGCCTTTCGCGAGCAGCGCCGGACTCCGCCCCTACGGCGGCGACGATCTCAACCGGGTGGAGCGCCTCGGCACCGCCTACGAGCTCGATCGACTGTGGGCGGACCAGAGCGGAACGCAGCGCTACGCGATCAACACGTTGGGCTATCGCGGCCCGGAGTTCGACCCGGCGGCGTCGCGGCGGGTCTTCGTCTTCGGCGAGAGCCATGCGTTCGGCCAGGGGCTGCCGGACGAATCGACCTGGCCGCGGCGTTTCGCCGCCCGCTGGGCCGAGGCCGCGGGCGGCGATCCGGTGGCGGTCTCCGTCATGAACTTTGCCGAGCCCGGGGCGTCGAACGGCTACATCACGCGGCTCCTCCTGGCCCAGTCCGCGGCGGTGCGGCCGGACCTCGTGCTGTTGCACTTCGCCGAGTCGGCGCGCTTCGAGGGCATGGTCTCCGGCCGTCCGGTCCGGTTCGGCACCTGGTTCCAGAGCGACTGCATCCGGCGCCAGGTCGAGAACGCGCCCGCCAACCTCCGCGCTCTGGCCGAAGAATGGCGCAACCGCGGACTGGGCTTCCTGCGCTACCGCAACCTCCTGCACAACGCGATCGACACGCTCCGGAACGTGCTGCTCGCGCAGTTCTATTGCCGCGCCGCCGGTATCGACGCGATCGCGACCTGCGACCGCTGGGAGGCGGTGCAGGACGCCGCCGAGCAGAACCCCGACACCGCCGGACGGCTGCTCGAACTGGTCGACCCGACGTTCCTCGTCGACCGCCGGATCGAGCAGATGACCGAAGCCGTGGAGGCGGCCGCCGACGGCATCCACCTCGGAATCGCGTGCCACGAGGCGTTCGCGACCGTGATGCTCGACGCCTACCGGGCGCGGACGAGGTCGACGTCGCCGGCTGCGGTCGCCGCCGGGCGCCCCCGGTCGGGTCGGCCGCTGCGGATCTTCGCGTTCGGCGGCGGCGACACGCTCGGAGCCGGTCTGCCGCCCGAGCGCGCCTGGGTCCGACAGGTCGCCGATCGGATCGCCGCCGACCACGGCTTGCCGGTCGACGCCGTGCAGGTGCAGAACTTCGCCGAGCGCGGCGCGTCCAACCAGCAGATCGCCCGCGCCGTGCTCGCGACCTGCGCCGCAGAGCGGCCGGACGCCGTGCTGGTCGGATTCACCGACCACCGGCGCTACGAGGGTTTCGTGCGCGACAACGCGTTCGCCATCGGGCCGTGGCTGCTCGAGCCCGGCGGCGGCGTGCGCGGCTGGCTGTCGCGGTTGCTGAACCTCGACGAACGCGTGCGCCAGGCGCGCCAGTTCTACGAGTTCGCGCCCGAAGGCCTCGGCGTGCTCGAGTCGCTGCGCAGCATCCTGCTGGTGCAGAACTTTTGCGCCGCGCTCGGACTCCCCGCGGTCGCGAGCTGCCGTACGATCGCGCGGTTGCGCTCCGACGAGGCGCAGCGCAGCGAGTGCCTCGGCCCGCTGCTGGCGCTGCTCGACGACGGGTTCCTCGCCGACTGCAGCCTCGATTCGTTCGCGGCCGAGGCAGAGCGACCTGGCGAGCCGGCGCACGCCCGACTCGGCGAGCGGCTCGCCTACATGTTGCGGCGGTACTGGCCGCCGACCTCGTAGAGCGCCGCCGACATCTGACCCAGCGAGCAGCTCTTGGCCGCCGTCATCAGGCTGCCGAACACGTTGTCACCGCCGAGCGCCGCCTGCTGCAGCTCGCCGAGCGCCGCGTCCGCGGCCGCAGCGTTCGACCGCTGGAAGGCCGCGAGACCGTCGATCTGCGCCTGCTTCTCGTCGTCGCTGCTGCGCATCACCGCGCGGACCCTCTGGATCGGCGAGCCGTCGTGACCGAGGAACGTGTTGACACCGACGATCGGCAGCTCGCCACTCGACTTCAGCGTCTCGTAGTACAGCGATTCGTCCTGGATCTTGCCGCGCTGGTACATCGTCTCCATCGCGCCGAGCACGCCGCCGCGCTCCGACAGCCGCAGGAACTCGGCGTAGACCGCCTCTTCGACGAGGTCGGTGAGCTCCTCGATCACGAAGCTGCCCTGCAGCGGGTTCTCGTTCTTCGCCAGTCCGAGCTCGCGGTTGATGATCAGCTGGATCGCCATCGCGCGCCGCACCGACTCCTCGGTCGGGGTCGTGATCGCCTCGTCGTAGGCGTTGGTGTGCAGCGAGTTGCAGTTGTCGTAGATCGCGTAGAGCGCCTGCAGCGTGGTGCGGATGTCGTTGAAATCGATCTCCTGCGCGTGCAGCGAGCGGCCCGATGTCTGGATGTGGTACTTCAGCATCTGGCTGCGGGTGTTGCCGCCGTACAGCTGCTTGATCGCCTTGGCCCAGATGCGGCGGGCGACGCGGCCGATCACCGCGTACTCG
>JAGQRB010000744.1 GCA_020425925.1 Planctomycetota bacterium | reverse complement strand
TTCGACATGCGCCCGCACCGTCGCCGTATCGCCGCGCAGCACCGGCCCCGACAGCGCGTCGCGCGGCCCCCTTTCGGCGGCGCTCGCGAGCGCGGTCTGCATCAGGGCGGTCGCGAGGCGCTCGGCATCGCGCTCGGCCAGCCCCCCCGCGGCCCGCAGCACGTCGTCCACCAGCGCCCGCAGCGCGACGACGCCGTTGGCCGCGAGCGCGCAGCCGGCGTGGTAGAGCGCGCGCCGACCTTCCGCCGCGACGATCGGGTCGAGCTCGAGCGCGGCCGCCAGCCGCGTCAGCAGCCGCAGCGCGTTGGCATCGCCGATCAACACCGCGGGCTGACCGGCCATCAGGCGATAGCCCGATTCGACATCGGCGAACGGCGCCACCGGATGCAGGCCGCCGCGCCGTGCCCCCTGGGCGGCGGCGGCGGCGAAGACGTCGAGGCCGCGGCTGCCGCTGGTGTGCAGCCAGAGGCTGCACGAACGCGCCGGCGCCGCCGCCAACAGCCCCGCGACGGCATCCTCGAGCTGCCCGTCGCCGACCGCGAACAACACCGCGTGCGCAGTGCCGTGGGCCGCCGCCGGCAACACGGCGCCGGCGCCGGCGAACTCCACCGCGCGGGCAGCACGCGCCGGATCGCGCCCGATGAAACCGAGCAGCTCGACGCCGTTCGCCGCCAGACGGCGCCCACAAGCCGCCCCGACGCGCCCCGGCCCGACGATCACGACGCGCAACGGCACGCGCTCAGCGCTCCTCAGTCGCTCGCCGCACCCGACGACAGCGTCCCGCCGCCGCCGGTCTCGCTGCTGCGCGCCGCGCCGGTGGTGCGGCGCCGACGTTCGCGTTCTTCCTGCCGCCGCTCGAGCTCCTCGATGTACTCGTCGTCGACCATGTCGCTGAGCGCATCGAGGTCGTCGAAGTTCTTCGGCTGGTAGTGCGCGCCGGCGCGCTGCGCGGCCTCGATCTCGACGGCATAGGCCTGCACCACCGCCTTGTGCAGCTCGATGCGGGTCGCGCTGTTGATCGGGTGTGCGAGGTCGGCGTGCAGCTGCGAACGACCGCGTTCATCGCGCGGCGCGCGGTCGGGATCGAGCCGGCCGCCGCACTGATTGCAGTAGCCCGCGCGCAGGTGGTTCTTGTGGTGGCACCGCGGACAGTGGTCGGCGAGCTTGCGGCTCGGCATCGCGACGAACGGGCCCTTGCTGCCATCGATGATCTTGAGATCGCGCACCACGAACGCGTGATCGATCGTCACGCTGCAGTACGCCTTCAGCTTGTTGCGGGGATCATCCGTCAGTTTGACGCGAATCTCCGTGATCCGAAAGCGCGTCGACTCGGCCTCGTCTACTGGTTCTCGATTCACTGCCCGCCTCCCGAAACCCGGTTGCTGATCCCACCGCCACCGCCCGCTGCCGACCGCGACGTCAACCCGCGCCGATCGCCCGCGGTGGGTCGAGGCCGCCGGCGCTGCGGGTGCGAACCAGGCCGACACCCTCCTGCCGGAGCGGCGCCAGGGCCTGCAGGGCTGCCGCCACCGCCGCGTCGGCCGCGGCCGGGAACGCCAGGAACAGGGTCGAACCGCTGCCCGTGACGTGCGCCGGCACCCCGGCGAGCGCGCCGGCCCGTTGCCGCAGCTCCGCCAGCTCCGGTCGGACCGCCTCGGCGGCCATCGTCAGGTCATTGCTGAACTCGATACGCAAAATACCGTCGCTTGCGGCAGGGCTTCGCTGCCGAACACAAGTACCTTGCGCTCCACCGTCGTTCCAGTGCGCCGCGTGGAATTTGTACACCTCGGCAGTCGGGCACGGATACGGCGGCACCAGCAACACGAACTGCATCGGCGGCACCGCTGCCGGGTGCAGCTCGTCGCCGATGCCGTGGCCCCAGCGGCTGCCGCCCTCCAGCAGGAACGGGACGTCGGCCCCGAGCCCACGCGCAAGTTCGTGCAGGCCGGCCGACGACAGCGCCCGGGCGGGCTCGCGCTCGGCGAGCAGGGCATTGCCGAGCCGCAGCGCCGCGGCCGCGTCACTGCTGCCGCCGCCGAGCCCGCCGCCGGCCGGAATGCGCTTCGCGAGCCGGGCCCGGAAGCCAATGCCGGTGCCGCTCGCGGCCGCCAGTGCCCGCAGCGCGCGCACCACCAGATTGTCGCCGTCGCCCGGGATTCCGGCGCCGCCGCCGGTCAGCGCGAGTTCGATGTCGCCGCCGCCCTGCGCTTCGAGCCAGAGCTCGTCGCAGAGCTCGATCGTGTGGAACAAGGTCTCGAGCAGGTGGTAGCCGTCGGGGCGGCGGCCGACGACGCGCAGCACGAGGTTGAGCTTCGCGCGCGCGGGCAGGTAGAGCACCGTCACGACCCGCTCGCGAGCGCGAGGTTGTCGATCAGCCGCACCGGCCGTTCGCCGGCGACGAAGCGCACCGCCAGCAGCATGCGGCCGCCCGCGATCGGGCCGGGCGGCAGTGCCGCGAGATCGTTCTCGCGGCGCAGCTCGACGTAGTCGACCGCGGCGCGCGGCTCGGCGGCGAGCTCGGCCCGCGCCAGCCCGAGCAGTGCGTCGCGATCGCGCTCGCCGGCCGCGAACGCCGCGCTGGCGCGCTGCAGCGAACGCCACAGCACCGTCGCGGCGGCGCGATCGCCAGGCTCGAGGTAGACGTTGCGGCTCGACATTGCCAGGCCGTCGGGCTCGCGCACGATCGCGCACGGCACGATCGCGGTCGCGAAGCCGAGGTCGTCGACCAGGCGGCGAATCACCGCCAGCTGCTGGGCGTCCTTCTCGCCGAAGTAGGCGCGCTGCGGCCGCGCGATCGCGAGCAGCTTGGCGACCACGGTCGCGACGCCTTCGAAATGACCGGGGCGCACGGCGCCCTCCATGCCGGCAGCAGCGGCGCCGACCGCGATGCGGCTGCAGAAGTCGGCTCCGTACATCGCGCCCGCGTCGGGCGCGAACACCGCGTCGGCACCCGCCGCGCGGCAGAGCTCGACGTCGCGCAGCAGGCCGCGCGGATAGGCCTCGAAGTCCTCGCCGGCGCCGAACTGCAGCGGATTGACGAACACCGTCACCGCGACGCGGTCGCACTCCGCACGCGCGCGTTCGATCAGCCGGCGATGGCCGTCGTGCAGCGCCCCCATCGTCGGCACCAGACCGGTGACGCAGTCGCCCGCGAGCCACTCCGAGCAACGTTCGCTGAACCCCGCGATGGCTCGGAACACCGCCGGCCGCTCGAGCTGCG